>CAIXXC010000371.1 GCA_903923205.1 uncultured Rhodospirillales bacterium
GAGATGCCAACCGGCCTGATCGACCAGCAGCACGGCCTGCGCATCGGCCGCCACGGCCTTGGATATCTCTTTCAAATGAAGCGACATGGCGGTCGTGGTGCATCTGGGCAGGATCAGAGCCGCGCCCTTGCCGGCGGCGGGTAAGCGTCAGCTGCTTGGCGCGGCTTTCTTTTTTGCGAGGCGGGCTGCGGCAGCGTTGCGTCGATTGGTGATCCGGCCGAGGCCAAGCGTTATGCCGACGGTTTCGATTTCTTTGGGGTCGTACTCGTCGAACCATTCGCAGGCGTCGGCATGGTCTGGATGCTCCGGGTCTGCGATGGCGTCGAGGGAATGGTAGAAGCCGGGAATGCCGCCACAATCTTCTGGCGGGGCATTCCACTCGCCGCGGATATAGCGCGGATACGAGACGCCGGGCTCGCCTTGCCGGACCCCGGTTACGGTGAGCCGATGTTCCCAGGAGTCGCCGAAGTCGTAGAGATAATCGATGTTGGTCTTGCGTGGCCTCAGGACGTCGCGCAGACGGACTTTTACGGCGTCGATGCGCGGTTCGGTGCCCCAATCCTCGTCCATCGGCAGCCCGTATCGCTGCTTGGCAATGGTGAACTCCCAGAGATGATAATCGAACCAGCCCATGACAATCTGGATGATCTCGTGCAGCACCTTGAGCGTGACCGAGGTCGGCACCTCGATCTCCCGCCAGATCACGGGCTGCGAATGCGTCAATTCGATCCGGACGGTGGCGATCTCGGTGAAGCTGTCGGTTGCGGGGATATTGCTCTTGGCCGTCATGCTGCCAATTTTACCGCGAGTTGGTCCCAATTCCAGGGCAGAAGTTCAGCGAGTTTGTTGATCGGGTGGCCCTTGGCCATGCGGTCGATGACAGAGGCCAAATAAGCTTCGGGATTGATCCCGTTGAGCCTGGCCGTCTCGAGCACGGTGTAGAGGATTGCGGCCCGGTCGCCACCGGCCTCGGAACCCAGGAATAGAAAATTCTTCCTGGCAACGGCAATTCCCCTCAAGGACCGCTCGGCGGGATTGTTGTCGATTCCGATACGGCCATCGCTTGCGTAGAGGGCGAGGGCATCCCAGCGGGTAAGCGCGTACTGGATCGCCTTGGCCAGGTTCGACTTACTCGAGAGACGCCGGCGCTGCTGTTCCAGCCAGGTCTTGAGATCCGTCAGGATCGGCGCCGCATGTTCCAGCCGCTCAGCAAGCCTCTGCTCCGCCGTTCGCCCATTGATCTCGGCCTCGACGGCATAAAGCTCGCCGATGCGCCTGAGCGCCTCCTCGGCGATCGGCGACTTGGTCCGCTCGAACTCGTCGAACAGCTTGCGTCTCGCATGTGCCATGCACGCGGCGTGGGTCATGCTTGGGGCATTCGAGCCCGGTGGTCCCGACGCTCGGGTCAGCCTCTCATAGCCACTGAACGCATCGGCCTGGATCACGCCATGGAACCCGGTGAGATGATCACGGGGCCGCTCGCCCTTGCGATCCGGGCTGAAGCGGTACCAGGCGGCAGGTGCTCGCGTGCCCTGCCAGGGTCGTTCATCGACCAGATAGGTCCAGATGCGCCCGGTCTTGGTCTTGCCGTTGCCCGGCGCCAGAAGTGCTATCGGGGTGTCATCGGTATGGATGATTGGTGCCGCCATCACGTGGGCGCCGATCAGTTGGGCCAGGGGTGCCAGCCACCAGGCGACGTGGCCGACCCAGTCGCACAAGGTCGCACGTTCGATCTCGATCCCCTCGCGCGCCAGGATCGCCGACTGCCGGTAGAGCGGCAGCCCGTCGAGATATTTGGAGACCACGACATTGGCGACAAGACCAGGACCGGGACGGCCCTTCTCGATCGGCAGATCCGGTGACGGCGCCTGGATGATTGTCTCGCAAGCCCGGCACGACAGCTTCGGGCGGATATGGCGGATTACCTTGAGCCGGGCGGGGATCTTCTCCAGCACTTCGGTGACGTCCTCGCCGAGCTTGGAGAAATGGGTGCCGCCGCAGCCGGGGCAAACCTCATCCGCTGCATGGATGACCTCCTCGCGCGGCAGATGATCGGGCAGCGGCTTGCGAACCGGCTGACGGCGTTCCCGTTCGGGGCGTTTGGTCGGATCGGCAGTCGCAGTCTGTGAGGCGGCCCGGGCGGCTTCGCCTTCCTCCAGATCCTCCAGCATCATGTCGAGTTGGGCGATCTGGGCGTCGAGCTTCTCGGAGGATTGGCCGAACTGCATCCGCCGCAGCTTGGCGAGTTGGGCCTTATACTGCTCGATCAGCATCCGCGCGCCGGTCAATTCCGCCTTCGCCGTGGCCAGTTCGGCCTCGGTTGCGGCAAGCCGGGCGCGAAGCACGGCGATCTCGAAAGCAACATCGCTCATGGGTTTGGATTCTATCAAGAATCGGCCCGATTCGCACCGATTAAACGGCAGAAATGCTCAGGTTTTTGCCGATTTTAGCAGGCCGCCTCCGGTGCCCAAGTTCTGACCGGAGCACGCCAATCGATCCCTTCCAGCAGCATCGATAACTGTGCTGACGTCAGCGATACCGAGCCGTCCTTGGCCTGCGGCCAGATAAAGCGGCCCTTCTCGAGGCGCTTGCAGAACAGGCACAGACCCTGGCCGTCCCACCATAGGATCTTGATCAAATCCCCGCGCTTGCCGCGAAACGCATAGAGCGCACCGCTGTGGGGATCGAACTTCAACGCGGTCTGAACCTGGGCCGCCAGACTGTCGAAGCCACGACGCATGTCGGTGACGCCGCACGCCAGATACACACGGACATTCCCTGGTGCACCGATCATGACAGGACCGACAGCACCCGGCGCAAGAGCACCTCGCCGACATCGCCGGTCACCCGCAGCTTCACACCCGATGGCAATTCCACCTCGATCATGCCGGGGCCAACGGGTTCAAGGATAGACCGGTCGATGACCCGATCAGGGGCTGGGAGCTGGGGCGGATCCGGTGTCACCGCGACCGGAACGAAGCCCGTCAACTCGCCCTCGCGGAATTGCTTGCGCCAGGTATAAAACTGCCCGCTGCTGATCCCGTGCATCCGGCAGGTCAATGCCGGCGACGATCCAGGCACCACGCTCTGCGCCAGTATCCGGAGCTTGTCCTCGTTGCTCCAGCGACGTCGACGTTCCGGACCACTCAGAACCTCGCCGCGCACCTCCGGAGCCCTCGTACGACTACTCTGAAGGCCGCTCTCAAAACCGCTCTCGCCATCCATCCGGGCCACCGCTCAAATCGAACGGCGAGAATCACTGTCAGCAAAAATCACCGCAAGGCGGGGATCGGCTTACGCTTACGGCGGCGGGGCAGATTGCCCCGAAGATATAGGCCGACCGGGTCCGCTGATCGCGCAGCGCCACAGGCCGCGTTCCGCGTTTCGCCCATCGCCGCGTGATCTGGTTCTTCTGGCCAATCCGGGCTTCGTCCTGCCACCAGA
>CAIXXC010000372.1 GCA_903923205.1 uncultured Rhodospirillales bacterium
CCGGCATGCTGATGACCTGGCTTTTGACGACGGCAATCGTCGTTGTCATCCTGATGACACCCACCTTGCTTCAGCGGGGCTATCATCTGGCCGCAGGACCGGTGCTGAACGCCAGCTGCGCCGGTAATCTGGCACTATCGTTTGGCTGCGTGCTCGCGGGTCTTGCCAATGATCGCTTCGGTATAAGGCGCACCATCCTCTGGGGTGGTTCGATGTTGGCTTTGACGACGATGCTGCTCTATCGCGTGGCGGGACTTGCGCCGGAATGGCTGCTCCCTGCCTATGCCCTGGCAGGATTGTTCGTCGGCTCCATAACGGTGGTGCCGGTTTACTTGGTGCGAAGCTTTCCGCCTGCGGTGCGATTTTCGGGAATTTCGGTCGCCTATAACGTCGCCTATGCGATCCTGGGTGGGTTGACGACCCTGTTCGTCGGCGGGTTGCCCCATGGGAGCCAGCCCTTCTATGTCGCGGCTGTCTGCCTCATTGGTATTGCGACCGTTATTCTGACCCCATCACCGACGACCGTGCGCCCGGCACGCTGAACCGACGAAAAAGCCCGATATTCCATCTCCCAGATCAGGGCCGTACCCCTCATGGCCACCGACCAATCGTCATTCGGCCATCCTCGTCGCCAGTGTCGTTGACAGCGCCCCTATCCGCCCTCTAGAACAGGTTCCACAAACGCCGTGTGAAAACCCACTCTCGGTGGAGGGGTGGCCGAGTGGCCGAAGGCGGCGGTTTGCTAAACCGTTAAACGGGTCATACCGTTTCGTGGGTTCGAATCCCATCCCCTCCGCCAACCTTCTCCTTTAAAATATTGAAATATAACCAATATCGTGCAGGTATCATCGCGATATCGGGGCTTGAGTAGCAGCGGAACAGAAACTCCGATTCAGCCCATTTTTGAAAATGTAATTCAGGTACTTCTTCTGTTGCGGATTCCGCTTCGGACATCACCGCCTCAGTATATAGGTTAGATTGTGGCCTCGACTCACGACCAGCGATTGCCGCTTTACCCCCGCCATGCGATATTGATTGAGGGAAGCAGGGTGGCCTCAATGGGTAATGCCCTATATCACCCACGCGCAAAACGCTCACAAGGATCAGATCATGACTGATGGCCTCCGCCTCGACCGCTCGCGAATTCACGCGCATCACGTCGGCGGTAGGGACGGAAGTTTCCAGTATCCCGTCGTTAAGATCTTCAACGACGATACGGTCTATTACAATTATGAAGCCGACGAAGATTGCATCGAGCAGATGCAGTCAATCATGGCGACGAAAAACATCCATGGCCAAGTCATTGGAGCAGCGATTGGGCCAGAGGACGGAACCTTCGATTTCAATATCAATTACGACCCGTTCACAAGTTCGTTGCGGAAAAACAATTCAAGATATGCACATTATTACCGAAATATCGATAGTGTCGGAGACTATCTCATAGGGGAAGCGATGGCGCTAGCCGAATGCCGTCCCCTCAAAGTACGTACCATTGACTCGCTTGTCGCTGAGACGGGTATGCTGATCGACTATGTCTCTCTTGATGTACACGGAGTTGAGTACGGCCTGCTCACAGGGGCGATCAAGGCACTCCGGGAACAGATCATCGGCATTAGTGTCGAGGTGGTTCTGATCGAAGCCTTTTTGGGGCAGGAGACGCTGGGGCAAGTTATCGACCTTGCGACCCGGTCCGGCTTTCGGATCGTGAGGTTCGATGAGGAACCACACCGTTGGTCGACTTATCGCCCGGCGCTCGGCTGGCGGGGAGGGCCGATCGATTGCGCCATCGATATTCTGTTTCTCAAAGATCCACTCAGAATTCCCGAGACTTACACGAATCCTCTTTATTCGTTGATGAAGCTCGCAACGGCGGCGCTACTCAACGGCTATATGGATTACGCAATGGAATGTGGGGCGGTGGCGCGATCGGCGGGGCTCCTGGCAGACCCGGTAGTCCACGAGCCGTCTCGCCGCTATCAACGCCTCCTGCTCGATCTGTGGCGAGAATATGAAGCAAGTGAAAAACTGTTTCCCGTCAAATTATCGCACACCTTCTCACGTGAGGAGTCCAGAGCGCGTTTTTCTGACAACGCTGCGCCGGAATCGATGTGGGCATCTGACCCGGCGAAAGTCCGCGGCCGCTATTTTCATAACCAGGATCCAGCAACCTTTCTCCGTTTGTGCCGCGAAATGCTCGGCGCCGAGCCGATGGGCGCTGAAAAGATATTGCGCCGCCACGGCATGCTCCGGACCGCCGACACCGTGCGGGCGGAAGCGAAGAAGCAAACATTGCAGACGCTTCGATTGCTCGGTTTGATCGACGCCGAGGCAACCGAGCCCGATTGGAAACGTCTGGAAGCGGAGCTATTGGCGAATCCGGGATGACGTGCGACAACTTGAAAAGAAATTTTTATTACATATTCAATCTAAAGCTTTACCACTTACCATTTTTTGCACATCATGCCCATCCAAACAACAACGGGAGACTACAACGGGAGACTACAATGAGACGCCTCTTGATAGGTTTTGTCGCACTGCTGTGCTCGCTCGCCCCGCTGTCCGCTCAAGCCGGCAGCGGCAAGGGCATCCTGCCCCACTGGGTTGGTGCACCCTTGAGCGGCAGCAACCAGAGCACGACAATCTGGCTGAGCAATATCACTACCCATACTTTGACCGTAACCGCCACTTTCTACCAGCTTGATGGGACAGTGGCCCCGTCCAGCGCCCTGAGTTACGGAAATTTCATCACCAGCAATACCCAACTCGCGGCTGGAACGACCGGAACCGTCCAAATTGTAACGTCCGGATACAACTACGGTTACGCCGTCGTAACATGGCAGAATACCGGGTCGGACAATGACACCCTCGGCCTCATTGGCGAAGGCGAATTCTATCAAAAGCTTTCCTCTTCCTCCGGGCTGGACCATTCGATTGCCCTAAATAACTGGCAACCGTTCTGATCCTTTAAGTTGATACCGACGATTTCCCTGCTAGGCTTTTAGAGTACACCTACAAGCCTTCTTGTCGCAATTCGGTTGTCGGCAAACACCTGTTTTCCGACAGCCCGCTCGCGCCGTCATCGGAACGACCGAGAGGTACCATTTTCCTGCACGATAAACCATGACGGAATGATATGATGTGCGGAAATTCTATGGGAGTGGTTTTCCGCACATGCTCGTCGGTTATATGCGCGTTTCGTCGGACAGCGATCGACAGACCACGGCTCTGCAACGTGACGCCCTGGTCGCTGCGGGGATCGACGACCGCCACCTCTTCGAGGACAAGGCGTCGGGTGCGCGCGACGATCGGCCTGGCCTCAAGCGTTGCCTGGAATACCTCAAAGACGGCGACACGCTCGTTGTCTGGAAACTTGACCGGCTCGGTCGATCACTCTCACATTTGCTCGATATCGTGTCCGGACTGCGCGAACGCCGGATCGCGTTTCGATCGCTGACCGAAGGGATGAACACCGATACGCCGCACGGCGAGTTGCTGTTCCATATTTTCGGCTCTCTCGCCCAATACGAACGCGCGCTGACCCGCGAACGGGTACAGGCAGGGCTTGCCGCCGCGCGGAGACGGGGACGGCGTGGCGGTCGGCCAACCTCCGTCGATTCCGAAAAGCTCGACGCGGTAATCGCCGCGTTGAACACTGGCAGCAGCAAGGCCGCCGTCTGCCGCAACTTCGGCATTGCCCGGAGCACGCTGCTCGATACGCTCGCGCGCGCCGGCTGGGCCGGCCCATCATCTCAGAAATAGTTTATCATGCCCGTCAGCTTCCTGACGGCCGAGCAAGAGCGTCGATACGGTCGTTACAACGGGCCGCCGACGCAAGAACAACTCGACCGCTATTTCTATCTCGATGACGCCGACTTGGCGATGATCGGTCGTCGCAGGTGGGATCACATGCGTCTCGGCTTCGCGGTGCAGCTTGGCACCGTAAGATTCCTCGGCACCTTCCTTCCAGACCCGACCGACGTACCGGCTTCGGTTTCCACGATACTGGCGCAGCGTATTGGAATCGCCGATCCGACCTGCCTCGCCCGATATCTGGAAGGAACCGCCCGATGGCAGCACGCGGTCGAAATTCGCCGGACATATGGCTACCTTGAGTTCGCGGACGCCCCGGCGCAGTGGCGGCTGCTCCGATGGCTATATGCTCTGTGTTGGACCGGCACCGATCGCCCCAGTACATTATTCGATCGGGCGACGGCCTGGCTGGTGACGAACAAGGTCTTACTGCCCGGCGCGAGCGTGCTCGAAAGGACGATCGCCCGTATGCGCGACCGCGCGAATAGTCGCCTCTGGCGCTTGTTGGCGGCTCGGATCAGCCCGGCTCAAAAGGAACGTCTGGACGCCCTGGTGGTCGTTCCAGAGAACGCTCCCCAGAGTCCGATGGATCGGCTTCGATCGGGACCGGTGTTGCAAAGCACGTCCGAACTTGCGCGGGCGATCAAGCGTCTCGACGAAATACGGCAACTTGCCGCCGGACTACCCCGCACAGATCGGTTGCCGAAGACCCGCGTCCTGGCGCTCGCCCGGTTTGCCAATATTGCCAAAGCACAGGCAGTTGCAAGAATGCCGGACGAACGGAGAGCGGCAACATTGCTGGCATTCATCCGGGCGCTCGAAGCGAGCGCCCAAGACGACGTGCTCGATCTCTTCGATGTTATCGTCACGAAGATATGGACGGACGCCATCCAAACGGGTCGGGCCGCTCGACTGCGTGGGTTGGGTGATCTTGACGCCGCAGCGCTGACCTTGAACGCGGCGTGCTCGCTGGTGATCGACAAGGAAATCGCCGACGCCGATCTGCGGAAAGCGATATTTGCCGCCATCCCCACAGCGGTGCTCGAAGCGGCCATGTCACAGGTCGATACTCTCGCGCGGCCCCCCGGCGATCCCTATTTCGATGAGTTGCTCGACCAATATCAACGAATCCGCCGTTTTCTACCCCACTTCGCGCGGGGCGTAG
>CAIXXC010000373.1 GCA_903923205.1 uncultured Rhodospirillales bacterium
CATCTTGGCTATCGTGTTGTCGATGGCGTGAACGGCACTTGGCGCGGCCAAACCCTCCGGGGTCATGAATTTCACTACGCCAGCGTGACCAGATCGGGCGTTGCGATGCCTCTTTGGTCGATGCGCGACGCCGATGGCAGTGACGTTGGCGAGGCCGGACACGTCCTGGGTTCTGTCTCGGGATCTTTCTTCCATATGATCGATCCCGCAGGTTGAGCTATCGATGGGCAGGCGCAAGAAAGATTGCTCTTTTCGCGCGGCTTGCGTACCTATGCCAGCCGCTAGAGGGTTTGCGCCCCGGCGGCGACGTGGCGGCAGGTTCGGTCGTCACGGATGAGCCACGATAGAGTTCTTTTGGAGTCCGGTTCCCATGTTGATCTCCAACGCCTATGCCCAAGCGGCATCTGGTGCAGGTGCCACGCAATCGTCGCTGTTCCAGTTCCTGCCACTGGTGATGATCGGCCTCGTTTTCTACTTTCTGTTGCTGCGACCGCAACAGCAGCAGGCGAAGCAACTCAAGGCGACCCTGGCGGCATTGCGGCGGGGCGACAAGGTCGTGACCGGCGGCGGAATCATTGGGACGATCAGCAAGGTCATTTCCGATGAGGAGCTAGAAGTCGCATTGAACGATACCGTCAAGGTTCGAGTCCTTCGGAACACCGTGGTCTCCGTGTTGTCGAAGCCGGAACCTGCCGCGAGCGCGAAGAGTGGCGATAAGGCCTCGAGCAAGACGGCCGTGAAGGCTGTGGAAACCAAGCCGACGGAAGATTCCGCCGACAGTGCGTCCTGACGTTCCATGGCCGGCCGGAACGATTTTAAACAGGCCGGTTTGGACCGGCGAGGATCGATGGGCACGTCGCAATGCTGAAATTTCAATCCTGGAAGACATCACTGGTCATGGCGATTTGCGCCATCGGCGTGATTCTCGCCAGTTTCAACCTAATGAGCCCTAAGACGCTGGCCCTGATGCCCTCCTGGGTGCCCACACCCAGAATCAGTCTTGGCCTCGATCTCCAGGGCGGCAGTCACCTTTTGCTCGAGATCGATATGAACTCGGTCATCGCGGAGCGACTGAACAGCGTGGTCGAGGAACTGCGACCACAGTTGATCAAGAATCATATCGGCTACACCGAACTAACCGTTCACGGCAATCAGGTGGTCATCGCTCTTCGCAATCAGGCGCAGAGCGATGCGGTCAGCGATCTGGCTCGGAAAGTGGATTCGTCCCTGCAGCAGGGCAGTGATAGCTCTGGCGCCGTCACGCTCCAGTTCACCGATCAGGCAATGCTGGCGCGCAAGCGATCCGCCATCGAGCAATCAATCGAGATTATTCGCCGTCGCATCGACGAAACCGGCACTAAGGAGCCGACAATCGAAAGCGAGGGCGACGATCGTATCCTCGTGCAGTTGCCAGGCATCGACAATCCTGAACACGTGAAGGCTCTTCTTGGCCGCACCGCCAAGATGACCTTCCGTCTTGTCGATATGGATGTCACGCCCCAGGACGCTCAGCATGGCGCCTTGCCGCCTGGGGACGAATTGCTACCGGCGGACGACCATGTAAAGCGGGAAGGGCAGGCCTCTCTCTACGTCATCAAGCGGCATATCCTGGTCGACGGCCAGAATTTGACCGATGCCCAGGCAAGTTTCGACAACAATAACGAAGCCGTCGTCAGCTTTAAATTTGACGATATCGGCGCGCGTCGCTTCGGGGATGCAACGACGGCCAACGTCGGCAAGCTCTTCGCCATCGTGCTCGACAACAAGGTCATCTCGGCACCGGTTATTCGTGAGCCGATCCTCGGCGGCAGTGGCCAGATCAGCGGTAATTTCACCGTCCAGTCGGCGCAGGACCTCGCGCTCCTGCTGCGCGCAGGTGCGCTCCCGGCCCCCTTGACCATTATTGAAGAGCGGACGGTGGGCCCTGACCTTGGTGCCGACTCGATTCGTGCAGGTACCACGGCTAGCTTCGTGGCCATCGGCCTCGTTGCCGCGTTCATGGTGCTCTTCTACGGCCTCTTCGGCATCTACGCGAATATTGCGCTGTTCTTTAACCTTTGCCTGTTGCTCGCCGCGCTCTCAATCCTCGGCGCTACGCTTACCTTGCCCGGCATCGCTGGCATCGCGCTGACGATGGGTATGGCGGTCGATGCCAACGTTCTCGTGAACGAGCGTATCCGCGAGGAAGTAAGGAACGGGCGCAGCGTCATGTCGGCGATCGACAATGGCTTCAGCCGCGCTTATGCGACCATCATCGACGCGAACGTTACCCATCTGATTGCGGGAGCGTTCCTGTTTGAACTCGGCTCCGGTCCGGTTAAGGGCTTCGCTGTTACCTTATGTCTCGGCATCCTGACATCGCTGTTCACGACAACGATGGTCTCGCGCCTACTTGTTGTCTGGTGGCTGCGGCGGACGCGCCCCAAGACAATTCCGATCTAGGATAGAAACCCATGCGCCCCGTCATCGTCTTCCTTCGGGAACCGCCGAAGTTTCCGTTCGTTCGCATTCATCGACTAGGCTTCATGCTGTCGTTGCTCCTGATGGTCGTCTCTGCTGGACTACTGGCCACGCGCGGTCTGAACTTCGGCATCGATTTCAAGGGCGGCATCGTGATGGAGGTGAAAACCCTATCCGGAAATGCCGACCTTGATCAGATGCGCGGCAAGCTTAACGGACTTGGCCTTGGCGAGGTCGCACTGCAAAGCTTTGGCGCTCCGAATGACGTACTGATCCGCCTGCCGCGCCAGGAAGGCGGCGACGCTGCCCAAAACCGTGCGGCAGAGCGTGTTCATGCGACGCTCGGTAATGGGTATGACTACCGACGCACCGAGGTCGTTGGGCCGAAGGTTGGCGGTGAGTTGATCCGAGCCGGCACGATCGCGACGGTGCTCGCGACCTTGGCGATCGCCGGTTACGTCTGGTTCCGGTTCGAATGGCAATTCGGCATCGGGGCGGTCTTCTCGCTCTTCCATGACGTCTTCACAGCGCTCGGGCTGTTTTCGGCGCTTCAGCTTGAATTCAATCTCGCGACCCTGGCGGCGATCCTGACGATTGCCGGCTATTCGATCAACGACAAGGTCGTCATTTTCGATCGGGTGCGTGAGAACCTGCGCAAATATAAATCCCTGCCCTTGAAGGATTTGCTGGATCTCAGCCTGAATGAGACGCTGTCGCGGACCTTGATGACGTCGACCGTGACCGCGCTTGCGGTACTGGCACTCCTGATATTCGGTGGTGCCGTCATTCGTGGATTCAGCGCCGCAATGCTTTGGGGCATTGTGGCCGGGACCTATTCCTCGCTCTTCCTGGCCGCACCGCTGCTGCTCTATGTCAAGCCGCGGCGATCAGGCGAAAAGGCTGAGGCAATCAAGGCGAAATAGTGGCGGGTTCCGCCCTGAAAATGTCATGCGATGAGGACGGCATAATCCGAACGCGCCGACGTTGTCTTGTCAGGCGGTGAGATTTTCACTGCCGCAAGGTATCGGAGGACAGTGTTATGTCGCTTCAGGTGAAGCTTCAGGCGAACAAGCGCCGTGTTAGCGCGATGGGTTTCGTCCTCGCAGCGATGTTCGCCGGATCCCTGGTGTTCAGTGGGCAAGCGCGAGCCGATTGGGATGATGGCGGCTATCGCCATGATCGCCATCACGAGGAATATCGCGAACATCACGAATATCGCGAATACCGGGAGGATTATCGCCCACGCCATGAGGAATATCGCGACGAAGGCCGGGCTTACTATGGGTATCCGCGCCAATATTATGCGCCGACGGGTGTTACGGTTTACTTCCCGTGGCTCCGCTAGTCCGAGGCATAGACAAGCCCGGCCAGCCCTATGGGTGGCCGGGCTTCTGGCCTTATCAGATTACGAAATGGCAGCCGCGTAGTTCGCGGTCGCGAAATCCCAGTTGACCAGCTTGTCCAGGAACGTCTGGACGAAGTCGGGACGGCGGTTGCGATAATCGATGTAGTAGGCATGTTCCCACACGTCGACCGTCAGGATCGCCGTCTGGCCAGCAGTGAGCGGTGTTCCGGCATTTCCGGTCTTTACGATCTTAAGGGCACCGCCTTCGACAACCAGCCACGCCCAGCCAGAGCCAAACTGACCGACGGCTGCTGCCTTGAATTCTTCCTTGAATTTATCGACGCTGCCGAAAGTCTTGGCAATGGCATCCGCCAGCACACCGGTCGGCGTGCCACCGCCCTTGGGCGACATCGAATTCCAGAAGAAGGTGTGATTCCAGACCTGTGCCGCATTATTGAAGACACCGACTTTGGTGTCGTCCTTGGCAACCGCCAGGATGATCTGCTCGAGCGACTGGCTGGCGAGCGGCGTGTCCTTGACCAGGTTATTCAGGTTGGTGACATAGGTTTGGTGATGCTTGCTGTAGTGATAATCGAACGTCTCGGCCGACATATGGGGCTCAAGCGCGTTCTTTTCGTACGGCAAGGGGGGAAGTTCGAATGCCATCGCAGACCTCGTATGGTTATGCCGTCAGGCTGGAAAACGGTCGAGTGACCCACCGGGACACTGGACCATGATGCTGAAGGAGCGCATCCGAAGAAACTGGAATGCTTCTCCTTCGCAAATGCGCCCCTAGGGATATGGTGCGTCGCAGTGATTTGGAAGGAAAAATTCTGTCGCCTCTGCAATATATTCAGCCGACCCGTTATGATCACTCGCGTCGACCCACTGAAGTCAGCTCTCCGGGACCTCCGCGCACCATGACGCCGAATGATGCTTTTCTGGCTCAACAGCTGCGCCGCCTCGATTATGAGCGCTATTTGCTGTCGCTTCTGGCTCCTTCGTTCCGGCGCCACGCGCTCTGGGCTATTCTAGCGCTTAATCTTGAATTATCGCGCATCCCCGACATGGTGAGCCAACCTGTGCTTGGCCAGATGCGCCTCGCCTGGTGGCGGGATGCGATCCGGAGGGCGCTGCATCAGCGGGAAAGTGGCGGCAATCCGGTACTCGAAGGTCTTATGGCGGCCGCCGCTCATGGCCTGATCGATGAGGCCGCGCTGAACGGGCTTGTAGACGGGCACGAGCAATTGCTCCTGCGTGATCCAGAGGGGGCGCTTGCGACCCTGGACGCCGATGCCGGCGCGATCGGAGTCGCCCTGGCGCGGCTACGGTTGCAAGCGTTAGGGGTAAATTCGGCAGGCTACGACGACACTGCGCGGCGACAAGGCGTCGCCTGGGAGTTGATGCGACGCCTTCGCGCACTCCCGCGGGCGGCATCGCTTGGTCAGGTCATGATCCCGGCTGACCTCAAGATTGATATACCGGAAAACTATAAGGACCCCACGGCGAATCGTGCGGCGTTAAAGGCCGTGGTGCGTCATTTAGCTGACGCTATCTCAGCACAGTTTCAGGATGGTCAAAGCCGTGATGGGGCGCCGCGGGCATTTCTGCCGGCGCTGGGAGACGGTCTCTTCGCTATGCGCTTCGTCGCACGCTTGCGGCGCTGCGGCGGCGAAATCGCTGACCCGAGGATGCTGGGCCCGGACGGCCTGGCACCCGCTGCCCTTGCCTGGGCATGGCTGCGCGGCGCCTTTTAGGCTGCCTGAGAAGGCGTCACGCCCAACCAGGCATCGATGTGGTCGAGTGCGCGGCGAGCCAGTGCGGGTTTGCGCTCCGCCCGTGCTTTCGGGATTTCAGGCAAAGCTGGAAACAGGCCGAAATTCACGTTCATCGGCTGGAACGTGTCACCATCGGCGAGGCTCGTAATATGCGCCATGAGGGCTCCGAGCGCTGTCGTCGGTGGAGGCAATGTCATCGCGGCGATGGCCTGTGGCCCAAGTCGCTCTGCTGCCGCGAGGCGACCGGCCAATAGCCCTATGGCTGCCGATTCGACATAGCCTTCGACACCGGTAATCTGTCCGGCAAATCGCATGCGAGGCTGCGCCTTCAGCCGCAGGCGAGAATCGAGCACGCGCGGCGAATTGAGAAAAGTATTGCGATGGATGCCGCCGAGCCGGGCAAATTCGGCGTTTTCCAGACCAGGGATCATGCGGAAAATCCGGCTCTGTTCGCCATATTTAAGCTTCGTCTGGAAGCCAACCATGTTGAACAGCGTTGCAAGTGCATTGTCCTGCCGCAGTTGAACCACCGCGTGGGGTTTTGAGCCATTATGCCGGTTCGTAAGGCCGACAGGCTTCATGGGACCCCAACGAAGGGTTTGCGCCCCGCGCTGAGCCATGACTTCGATTGGAAGGCAGCCCTCAAAATAGGGCGTATTCTTCTCCCATTCCTTGAACTCGGTCTTCTCGGCTGCAAGCAGTGCCTCGATGAAGGCGTGATACTGGTCTTGATCGAGCGGACAGTTGATGTAGTCCGTGCCGTCACCACCAGGGCCGGGCTTGTCATAACGGGACTGGAACCACGCCACGTCCATATCGATCGATTCGCGGTGAATGATCGGCGCGATGGCGTCGAAAAACGCAAGCGCCGTTTCTCCGCTTACGCTCAAGATGGCTTCGGCAAGTGACGGAGCGGTGAGGGGGCCGGTCGCAATGATCACGTTATCCCATTCGGCGGGCGGCAGGCCGATGACCTCTTTCCGGTCCAGCGTGACAAGCGGATGAGCCAACAACATTGCTTCCACCGCCTGGGAGAAGCCCTCTCTGTCGACGGCGAGCGCACCACCTGCAGGCACCTTGTGCCTGTCGGCCATCGCGAGGATCAGCGAGTCACAGCGACGCATTTCCTCGTGAAGAAGACCGACGGCGTTATGGAGTGGATCGTCTGAGCGCAAGGAATTGGAGCAGACGAGCTCAGCGAGCCCCTCCGTCTGATGGGCCTCGGTCATACGATGAGGGCGCATTTCGTGCACAGTAACCGGCACGCCGAGCCGCGCGCTCTGCCACGCAGCCTCGCAGCCGGCAAGACCGCCGCCAATAACATGAATGGGTTCCAAAATGTTCAACCCCGCTCGACCGACCTCAGGACAAATGATGTTTGAACCGGAGCCGGGATCGCGTCAACGTTCGTCCCACCGCCCAGCCACACCCTTTAGACGGCTATGTGGGGTTCCTGCCTTGGATCAATTGGGATATGTACCAATATAGGATGGAGCGATCTGAGGCTGTGGTGTGTCATAGCAATCGGTCTGTGCCAGGGTGCGGTAGCAGTATTTCTGGTGCTGCGGCTTCGCCGCGGTCGCAGGATTGACCGGTGTGCCCGGGCATTGGCTTTGGACACGGTCAGTGGGTGGTGCGAATTCGGAGCAATCCGCGTTGGGATGGCAGCCCGAGAGGGAGGCGATCAGCACAGGTAGGATAAGAAAACGGATGAAGGGCTTCATGGGAATAAGGATCCGGCCACAGATGTTAAATTTCAGTTGCCGCCCGGCCATCATCACTGTCGCCCCGCTGCTGTTGCTCGCCGGGTGCATCGGGGGTGGCGAAGGCTGGACGAAACCAAGTCTCGATGTCACGCAACGGGCGTCTGATTTCGCAGAGTGCAGGCAAGATACGCGTCAAGCGACACAACGGGAATACTCGATCGAGCAGGATATCAACGCCTCACGCGGAACCGATCTGCGCAATCGGGGCACCTTCAGCCAGCTCTCCCAAAACATAGATACCTCGGCGCGTGACCAGAGTACGGCGTTGCTTGATTCCTGCATGCTGGGCAAGGGCTACGAACAGGTGAAGTAAGCCTCAAGCCATGGAATTCGCGCCCGGTTGACCGAATCGATCGCCACTCCTATGGTCCGCCCCCTCTATTGACTTGAACTGCAGCGCCCAATCCGATGCCCGTCGATTATCGCACGACCGTTTTCCTGCCTCAGACTTCCTTCCCGATGAAGGCGGAGCTTCCCAAACGGGAGCCTACCATCCTCGCGCGCTGGGAGCAGATCGGGCTCGCCTCTCAACTCCGGGACGATGCCCGTGGTCGCGAAAAGTTCATCCTTCACGACGGACCACCCTACGCCAACGGCAATATCCATATCGGCCATGCCCTTAACAAGATTCTGAAGGATATTATCGTTCGTTCTCGGCAGATGCAGGGCCGAGACTCGGTCTATGTCCCCGGCTGGGACTGCCATGGCCTGCCGATCGAGTGGAAAATCGAAGAGAAATATCGCGCCGAAAAGAAGAACAAGGACGAGGTGCCAATCGTCGAATTCCGCCAGGAATGCCGAGCCTTCGCCGCGCACTGGATCAACGTGCAGCGCGAGGAGTTCAAGCGACTTGGCATCGGCGGTGACTGGGAAAATCCGTACCTGACGATGAACTATGGCGCCGAAGCGCAAATCGCACGCGAGATCGCGAAATTCGCGATGAACGGCGGCTTGTTCCGCGGCGCCAAGCCCGTGATGTGGTCGGTGGTCGAAAAGACCGCGCTTGCCGAGGCCGAGGTTGAATATCACGACCACACCTCGCGCTGGGTCTTCGTCCGTTTTCCAGTCGTCAAGCCATCTGTTCCGGGTTTGCAAGGCGCATCGGCCGTAATCTGGACGACCACGCCATGGACCCTGCCAGCGAACCGCGCGATCGCCTACGGCAGCGATTTCGAATATGCGGTCATCGAAGTGGAAAGTATCGCAGACGGCGCGCTGGCCTTGGTGGGCGAGAGGATTTTGGTAGCCGAGGCGCTTATCGGATCACTCGTGGCGCAGACCGGCATATCTGCCTGGAAAACGTTGACCAGCATAAACGGAGCGGCGCTCAGGGGTACGATCGCCGCCCACCCCTTGCGCGGACAGGGCTATGAATTCGACGTCCCGCTGCTGCCTGCCGGTCACGTGACGACCGAAGCTGGCACAGGGCTGGTCCATATCGCGCCAAGTCACGGCGAAGAAGATTGGGAGGTCGGTCGGGCCTTCGGGATCGAGGTGGCGCAGACGGTTGACGGCGATGGCAGCTATTTCCCGCATGTTCCCTTATTCGCTGGGCGGCGCGTCTACACGGCTTATGGCAAGACCGGTGACGCCAACGGCGCTGTAATTGATGCCATTAAGGCTGCTGGGGGTCTGCTGAGCGAAGGGACATTGATCCACTCCTACCCGCATTCCTGGCGTTCCAAGGCTCCCCTTATCTATCGGACGACGCCGCAATGGTTCATCTCGATGGAGACCAACGATCTGCGTGCGAAGGCACTGGCCGCCATCGAAGAAACACGTTGGGTGCCCTCCCAGGGACGTAATCGTATCTATTCAATGGTCGAGAGCCGCCCAGACTGGTGCGTTTCGCGTCAGCGTGCCTGGGGCGTGCCGATTGCTGTCTTCGTCGACAAGAAGAGCGGCGAGTTGCTCCGAGACATTGCCGTGTTTGAGCGCATCGCGGACGCTTTCGAAGCCGAGGGCGCCGATGCCTGGTACACCTCGCCGCCCGAACGCTTCCTCGGAGCCGATCGCAACCCCGGCGATTACGAACAGGTCATGGACATCGCGGACGTCTGGTTCGATTCCGGCTCGACCCACGCCTTCGTGCTTGAGCAGCGCCCGGAATTGCAATGGCCGGCATCGCTCTATCTTGAAGGCTCTGACCAGCATCGCGGCTGGTTCCATTCCTCCCTTCTCGAATCCTGCGGTACCCGCGGTCGTGCGCCCTATGAGGCTGTCCTGACCCACGGCTTTACCCTCGACGAGCAGGGCCGCAAGATGTCGAAGTCGCTCGGCAACGGAGTCGCCCCGCAGGATGTCACGGACGAAAGCGGTGCCGATGTTCTCCGGCTTTGGGTCGTCTCGACTGATTATACCGACGACCAGCGTATCGGTAAAAATATCCTGAAGTACCAGATCGACGTTTATCGGCGCTTCAGGAACACGCTGCGTTACCTTCTGGGTGCCGTTGCAGGTTTTGATGAGGCGGAACGGGTGGCACCGAACGAGATGCCCGAACTTGAGCGCTGGGTTCTGCACCGCCTGAGCGAACTCGATACGATCGTCAGGGAGGGCGTAGCGAACTTCGACTTCCACGCGCAGTATGTCGCGCTTCATTCGTTCTGCGCGGTCGATCTCTCGGCGTTCTATTTCGATATTCGTAAAGACTGGCTGTACTGCAACCGTCCGGATGATTCGGGGCGCCGGGCCGCGCGGACGGTGATGGCGACCCTCTTCGACTCGTTGACAACATGGCTTGCGCCGATTTTGTGTTTTACCGCCGAGGAAGCGTGGCTCGAACGCTACGGGCAAGGGCCGGATATCAGCGTCCATCTTCAGCGCTACCCGGTAATTCCAAGTGATTGGTCAAACCCAGGCCTTGCCGCTCGGTGGGAAATCGTCCGCGACTTGCGTCGCGTCGTTACCGGGGCGATCGAGCTCGAGCGGGCCGCCAAGCGCCTTGGTTCCAGCCTGCAGGCCAATGCCACGGTCTATGTTCAGCCGCGCCACATTGCCGCTCTCGAGGGGCTCGACCTTTCTGAGATCGCAATCGTGTCGAATGCAAACCTAACTCTGGATGACGCGCCAACGGATGCGTTCCGTTTGGCGGACGTTGACGATATCGCGGTCGTCATTGGTCTTGCAGAGGGCGAAAAATGTCAGCGCTGCTGGAAAATTCTGCCTGAGGTCGTCGGCGCCGATCTTTGTGGTCGTTGCGAAGACGCAGTGGCCGCGTCGAGCCCGCCCGCGTGATTCGACCCTACCTGATCGGTCTGCCGATCGCCCTTGTGGTGTTTGTTGCCGATCAAGTCAGCAAGCACTGGATTTTGGAGCGGTTGGCTGGCGCACCTTGGCAGGAACAGTACTACTATGTTGCTCCGTTCATGAACTTTGCCCTGGCGATGAATCATGGTGTGACCTTCGGGATGTTTGATCATAATGGCGGCGCTAACGTTCTGATCTTCGGTGGGATCGCGCTCGCGGTTGCTGCGGGTTTGCTCTATTGGTTGCGTACGGTTGATCGGGCCCTTGTAGCTATCGCGGTCGGCCTGATCGTTGGTGGGGCGCTCGGTAATTGTCTTGATCGGGTGCGTTATGGCGCAGTCGTGGATTTCATCGACGCCCATTGGGGTGCCTGGCATTGGTTTGTTTTCAACCTCGCCGACTCGGCAATCGATACAGGGGTGGCACTGCTGCTCGTGGATAGCTTGCTGGGACGTCGTAAATCGCCTACATAGGCGAACTCGCTCAAACAGAGGCCGGATAGGCTAACATCGTAATGAAACGAACGATCTTCCTCGCGTCGGCATTGACCACCGTCTTGGTCACCGCATCCGGTTGCTCCAGCCTCCACAAGGCGATGGGTTTTGAAAAGCAGCCCCCCGATGAATACACGGTGGTCGAAAACGCGCCATTGACCTTGCCGCCAGATTTTGGCTTGCGAGCGCCTTCCGCTGAAAACGGCAAGCCAGCGCAGAGCACGACCGAAGAGCGCGCGCGGGAAGTTGTCTTCACCGCTGGCAATACCGCCACGGCAGGAGAGACATCCAACCTTGGGGGCGGTCTCAGCCCCGGCGAGGCGGCCTTGCTGAAGGGCGCGGGCGCGACAGGCGCCAACCCGGCAATCCGCGAACAGGTAGATCAAGAAAGTGCGGCCAAGCGTAGCGCAAGCGAAAGCTTGGTCAACCGCCTCCTGTTCCGTGGGATCAAGAAGCCGACTGACGAGAATCTGGACGCTCAAAAAGAAGCCGATCGGATCGAAAAGGACGCGAACGCAGGTAAGCCCATTACGGGTGGCGATACGCCCGCGATCCAGCGCACAGGGCATAGCGTCTTCGACGCCCTTTAAAACAGTATTGATGTTGCCGCGGAGAGGCGATCGGGCGAGAAGCGCGATCGCCTCTTCTTCTAGGTTCAGTTTGTATGGATCAACCCGGCGAGGCCGGGCGCATCCTTAGCAATTCGTTCCGCACCGGCCTGAAGGAGCTTCTGGCCATGATCGGGACCGCAATGGGCGCCCGCCGTAAAGCCGATGACATGCATGCCCGCCGCTCGCGCCGCGACCACACCGAAGGGGCTGTCCTCTATCACGACGCATTGTTCGGGAAAGACTCCCAATCTAGCGGCGGCGAACAGGAACAGGTCAGGTGCTGGTTTGCCATGGCGCACCTGATCGGCGCTAAAGACGCGGTCACCGAATAAGGCATCGTAGCCAGTTAGGCCAAGCGTGAGGCCAAGGCGACTTATTGCGGAACTCGACGCGACGGCGCTGCGACCCTCTGTGCGCCGAACGAGGTCGAGCATGCCATCGACAGGGCGCAACTCCTTGCGAAAGACATTATCGAGTCGGTCACGCACCAGCTCGCCATAGTTGGCGGGCAGGGGCCTGCCCCAATCTTCGGCAAGGGCTTCCAGGCTGAATTGGCGACTGGTGCCGACGAAGCGGCTCTGGAAGGCTTCGAGGGTGATCGGATGGCCGATTTCACCGAGGACATCGAGCTCAACGCGACAGGCAATGACCTCGCTATCGATCAGAACGCCGTCACAGTCGAAGAGAATGATCGTGGGCAGTGTCTGGTTCATGCCGGCTTTGGCTTTCATTCCAGGTCGATGCTACTCTGTCGTCACCAAGTGCAGCGCGCCGCTGCGGCGATCAGACGTACAAAGAGTATGCAATAAATGCCCGATCAGATCCGCCTGCTGCCGACGATCCTGGTGAACCGCATCGCCGCCGGCGAGGTAGTGGAGCGCCCGGCCTCGGCAGTCAAGGAATTGGTGGAAAATGCGATCGATGCCGGGGCAACGCGGGTGGATATCACGCTCCACGAGGGCGGACAGAGCCTGATCGTGGTTGCAGACGACGGAATCGGTATGACCCGGGATGGCCTCTGGCTGGCCGTTGATCGGCACTGCACGTCCAAACTACCCGACGACGACCTGCTCGCGATCGAGCATCTTGGTTTTCGCGGCGAGGCCCTGCCATCCATAGGCGCGGTCAGTCGTTTGACGCTTACTAGTCGCGCCCGAGGCCATGCCGAGGCCTGGAGCCTCACCGTTGATGGCGGTGTCAAACGCGATCCAGTCCCTGCGGCCTGGTCTGTCGGAACCCAGGTCGAAGTGCGTGATTTATTCTACGCAACCCCGGCGCGGCTCAAATTCATGAAAACCGCTCGGACCGAGCGCGACCAGGCCATCGATATGGTGCGCCGCCTGGCGATGGCCCATCCAGGCATCGCGTTCACGGTCATTGCCGACGAGGGCAGGATGATGCTTAGGCTCTCACCCAGCCTCGCGGCCCATGAGGATGGACGCCGCCTCGACCGGTTGGCGGCTTTAATCGGACATGATTTCGCTGATAACGCGCTGCCCATAGACGCCACGAGAGAGGGGATCAGACTTACCGGTTACGCCGGCTTGCCAACCTTGCATCGCCCGACCGCGCGCGAGCAGTACCTGTTCGTCAATGGCAGACCGGTGCGAGATAAGCTCGTGGCAGGAGCGGTACGGGCTGGTTACCAGGACCTGCTGGCTGGTGACCGCCATCCGATGGTGGCCCTCTTCGTCGAATGCCCGGGTGGGGAAGTCGATGTCAACGTACACCCGGCTAAGGCCGAGGTCCGCTTTCGCGACTCGGGGACCGTGCGCGGGCTGATTGTAAGCGCGCTCCGCCACGCCCTTGCCGATGCCGGACACCGGAGCGCAACAACGATTGCCGGCGCCGCGCTCAGTGCGTTTACGGCACGAAGCGGTGGCGGCAACTTTGGCTATGCGACGCAGTCATCCTTTGATGGTCTTCGCGAGCCAGTCGCCGCAGCCTATGCGCCCTTCCCAGGCAATGACCAGACGCCCCAGACATCGCTTGGCTTCGACAACCGCCCCGAGGCGCCTTCCATGCCCGCGGCAGACGCAATATCGCCAGAGCAATTTCCCTTGGGCGCCGCCCGGGCACAGCTGCACGGGACCTATATCGTGGCCGAAACCGCCGACGGACTCGTCATTGTCGATCAGCATGCCGCCCATGAGCGGCTGGTTCATGAACGCATGAAGACGGCTCTGGCTGAAGGAGGCGTCAGGCGACAGACGCTTCTGCTGCCCGAAATTGTCGAACTTGAGGAGTCGCTCGCCAACGGGCTGGTTCAGCGAGCCGGGGAGCTCGCTGAACTGGGCTTGGTCCTGGAAGGGTTTGGCGGTGGTGCGGTGATTGTGCGCGAAACCCCGGCATTACTCGGAGATAGCGATATTCGCGGCCTTGTGAGGGATCTCGCGGAGGAAGTCGCCGAACTGGGCGCTGCCTTGTCGCTCAAGGAAAAGCTTGAAGAAATTTCCGGGACCATGGCTTGCCACGGCTCCGTTCGCGCCGGCCGTCGGCTATCGGCCCCAGAAATGAACGCACTTCTGCGCCAAATGGAAGCGACTCCGCATAGCGGTCAATGCAACCATGGCCGCCCGACCTATGTCGAGCTGAAGCGGACCGATATCGAGAAGCTTTTCGGACGGCGGTGATCAGACCTGCCGATTAACGCGTTCGATGGCGATCCCGACGGCCTCGACATCATCGTAAACGTCCAGCTTCTCGACCTCGACCTTGGCTGAGCGGATACGAAAATCATTGAAGCAGAGTTCGACGATGCGTTCGGCCAGAGTCTCGATTAGGCGGACATGGTCACCGGTAGCGAGACGACGGACTGCAGAGATAATCTCGTCATAGCAAACTACATTGCGCAGATCATCGGCGAGATCCTTGCTCGATTCCTCAACGGCAAGGTCGAGATTGATACGGACACGCTGGGTCCGGCCATGTTCGTGGGCATGCACGCCAATATGGCAGGGCAGGACGAAATTCTTGATCAGCACGCGGCGAAGGCCGATAGGGGCGGGCGGGGTGCTGGGCATCACCGACAGGTCTGCAAGATCGATACTTTTCGTCACCATCACGCTCACTCCCGGGGGCGGCGCCACTATCGTCGCGACCGGGGTTGCGATTCAAGTGGCTTACGCTGCATTGCAGAAGCCTACGATTCGCGGGCTTACCCTGCGGGCAAATTATCGACCCTTGCGGCGCCGCGCGGGCGGTTTGGGCGAATTGCTCGCCGGGCGTGCTGCGGGTCGACCGGCCTCAGAATTGGAGGGCACACCAAGATCGTTTTGTTCCAACCGTCGAATCTCATCACGCAATCTTGCCGCTTCCTCAAATTCGAGATTGCCGGCGGCGGCACGCATACGCTTCTCGAGATCGGCAATGACCGCCTTTAGATTGGACCCCGAGTAATGTGGCGCCGCATCGGCACCAATCTGGACCGTCACGTGATCTTGCTCGTAGACCGAATTCATAATGTCGGCGATGCCACGTTTCACGCTTTCCGGCGTTATCCCATGTTCGAGATTGTAGGCGCGCTGCTTTTCTCGCCGCCTTGAGCATTCGTCGATTGCGGCGACCAGACTATTCGTCATCCGATCGGCGTAGAGAATGGCCCGGCCATCGACATTGCGGGCTGCGCGGCCAATGGTCTGAATTAGTGACGTCCGCGAGCGAAGATAGCCCTCTTTATCGGCATCAAGGATCGCCACTAACGCGCATTCCGGGATATCCAGCCCCTCTCGCAACAAGTTGATGCCGATCAGGACGTCGAAGACACCAAGGCGAAGATCACGGATAATCTCGATCCGCTCCAGAGTATCCACATCTGAGTGGAGATAGCGCACCCGCAGGCCCGCCTCATGCATATATTCCGTGAGTGCTTCAGCCATTTTTTTGGTCAGGGTCGTCACCAGCACCCTGTAACCTGCCAGCGCCACGCTGCGACATTCGGCGAGCAGATCATCGACCTGGGTTTCAATGGGACGAATGATGATTTCAGGATCGATCAGGCCGGTGGGTCGGACGACCTGTTCGATGAAAACACCGCCCGTTTGCTCCAACTCCCATGGCCCCGGCGTCGCAGAGACGAATACGGTCTGGCCGCGCATCTTCTCCCACTCCTCGAATTTGAGCGGGCGATTGTCCTTGGCCGAGGGCAGGCGGAAGCCATATTCCGCCAGCGTCGTCTTGCGGACGACATCGCCGCGATACATGCCGCCAAGCTGTGGCACGGTGACATGACTCTCATCGACGATCACGAGGGCGTCTTCGGGCAGGTATTCAAACAAGGTCGGCGGCGGCTCGCCCGCCTTTCGGCCAGTCAGATATCTCGAATAGTTCTCGATCCCGGCGCAACTGCCTGTCGCCTGCATCATCTCGATGTCGAACGTCGTACGTTGCTCCAATCGTTGGTATTCAAGCAGACGATTGGCAGCCTCATATTCCGCCAGTCGAATCTTGAGATCAGCTTTGATCTGCTCGATCGCCTGCTGCATCGTCGGCCCGGGGGTAACGTAGTGACTATTGGCGTAGATTTTGACGCCGTCCAGAACGGCGGTCTTCTCGCCGGTCAGGGGATCAATCTCGTGGATTGCCTCAAGCTCGTCACCAAACAGCGACAGCCGCCAGGCCCGGTCCTCGTAGTGCGCCGGGAAAATTTCGACGGTATCGCCGCGAACGCGAAATGCGCCGCGCTGAAAGCCGATATCGTTCCGCTTGTAGTGCAACTCGACCAGTTGCCCGAGAAGCATGTTGCGGTCGATCATCATGCCGGTTTTTAACTCGACGATCATCCGTGAATAGGTTTCGGGAGAGCCGATGCCGTAAATGCATGAGACGCTGGCGACGATAATGACATCCCGACGCTCAAGCAGCGCGCGAGTCGCGGCGTGCCGCATACGGTCAATCTGTTCGTTGATCGCACTTTCCTTCTCGATGAAGGTGTCGGTCCGCGGCACATAGGCTTCCGGCTGGTAATAGTCGTAATAGGACACGAAATATTCCACCGCGTTCTCGGGAAAGAACGATTTCATCTCCGCATAGAGCTGCGCTGCCAGGGTTTTGTTGGGCGCAAGAACGATCGCGGGGCGCTGCACGCGCTGGATCGTGTGCGCGATCGTGAAGGTCTTCCCCGAACCGGTAACACCGAGTAGGACCTGATTGCGTTCGTTGCGATCAATACTCTGAACAAGTTCATTGATCGCCTGCGGCTGATCGCCGGCTGGTTCGAACTCGGAATGAATCTTGAACGGCGCCCCTGTGCCAGGTGCCGGTTTGACAAGCGGATAGAGGAGCAGTGGATCCATCTCCTCAAGATAGGTGGATCGGCGCCGCTATGCCAGTGGTGCCCGTATGAAGGCGGGCAGGGAGCGGATGCGCGCCACGAACTTGGCCCGCGTTTTGCGTCCGATCGAAGGGTGCTTGTGCCACCGCGCGCAAACGACGACCTGCGCCCCCATCAGGCCGATCAGGAATATCGACGCTCTTTAGGAGATTTTGGATGACCAAGAAATTTCATCTCGGCTGGTTCACAAACTTCACTGCCGATGAGTGGAATACGCCCTTCGGTAATGGGGGTTCGCCCTGGGATGGCCGTCTTTATGTCGAAGCGGCGCAGGCGCTTGAGCGCGCATGCTTCGATTACATCATGCTGGAAGACAAGCTGATGGTGTCCGAGGCCTATGGTGGCACCTCCGAGGTGTATCTGAAGCACGCACTCGGCATGGTGCCCAAACATGATCCGGCGCCACTCGCGGCGATCATCGCAGCCGCGACGACCCGGTTGGGCGTGGTCGCGACGATGTCCACGATGGCCTATCCGCCATTCCTGCTGGCGCGTCTGTGCAGCACTATCGATCATTTATCTTCTGGTCGCTTCGGTTGGAACATCGTTACCAGCGCGGAAAATAGCTCCGCCCAGAATTTTGGCCTGGACGCCCTGCCTCCGCGAGAGCTGCGCTATGACATGGCCGAGGAATATATGGACCTTGTCTACAAGCTCTGGGATTCCTGGGCCGAGGACGCGGTTGTCATGGATCGGGAAACCGCGACCTACGCCGATTTCCGCAAGGTCAACACGATCAATTTCGAAGGCAAATTTTTCAAGTCTCGCGGCCCGCTCAACACGGTGCGTCCGCCGCAGGGGCGTCCGACCCTGGTTCAGGCAGGGGGGTCACCAAAGGGGCGCGATTTTGCGGCCAAGCACGCTGATTCGATCATCGCGGTAAGCAACGGCATCCCGGCGATGAGAGCCTATCGCGACGATATCCGAGCGCGCGCGATCGCCCATGGTCGCCACCCCGATGACGTCAAAGTCATGTTTCTTGTCAGTCCGGTGCTGGGCGAGACTGAGGAAGAGGCCCGTGAGAAACACCACCGCATGGTCACCGCGCCCGATTTTCTCGAGCGCTGCCTCGCGTTGATCTCTGCGATCACCGACATCGATTTCAAGCAGTATGATCTGGATAAAGTATTGCCGCATCGTCTCATCACCAACGGCGAGCAGGGCTCGCTCGACATGTTCCAGCAATGGGGCAGCGGCAAGACGCTTGGTGAATTGGTGACGGAATCTTCAGGTGGGATCGTCGCATCAATCGAGTTGATCGGCACACCGGACAGCGTTGCCGACATGATGGGCGACGCGATGAGCGAAATTGGCGGCGATGGTTTCCTCATTACCACGCCAACACAGGCAATCAGCCGCCGCGGCATTATCGAAGTGACGGATGGGTTGGTTCCGGCCCTGCAGAGGCGTGGCCTTGTGAGGCAGGGCTACAGCCAGGCCCAACTGCGCTCAACGTTGCAGGAATTTTGATTCCTGCTGCGGGGGAGGGAGCGCGCCTCCACCACCGCCAGGAATACAGGACCTAGGCGTTTATGGAGTGCAGCTCCATATTTTTTTCAGTTGCTGAATTGTTTTTAATTATGCATTGATAAAGCACCTGCGTAGGTATTATGAAGGTTGTAATCCTGTTTTGCTGGTTCGTCCGCTACAGGTTATTCTTCCCCGCAAGGGATCGCATTCCTCGGGTTACGGTCAGATCGGTGGGTCACCCCCATCGGTCCTGTCTTTTTTAACAAGATCCTTTCACGGAGACATAACATGATTAACCTTCGTTCCAGTCTTTCCGCTCTTGCCCTCGTTGGCGCGTTCGTTGGCTTCTCCTCAGCCGCTCATGCCGCCCCCGCGCTTTCAGATTTGACTGCAGCCCCGCTCAATGCAGGCGATGTCGCAGCGATTACCGTCACTGATAAAGCAGCCAGTGGTGGATCCTATTACGTATCCGTCTTGAACAATGATAATTCAACGGTTACGAGCGTAGCGATTGGCGGCAATAGTTTTGTCCTAACGGCTGTAGATTTCACTCTCCAAAGCGGAAACGGTGTTACGTGGACCGACAGTGATTACAATCACTCGAAGTTCGCAAGCGTAATCTACCAGCTCGTCGATGGCTCGCCGACCCAGGGCTCGACGTCATATGGCTCGCTCCCGGTTCTTGCTTCTTCGCGCGATACGTTCGCGCTTTCCGGGCTGACTGCCGGACATAGTTATGCGCTTCTCATCGAAGGTCTGCCGACGTTTGGAACTGGTTCGTACGCGATCAGCGGAACCTTATCGGCGGTGCCACTGCCCGGTTCGCTCGTGATGTTCGGTTCGGCTCTCCTGGGCCTAACTGCTCTTGGCGCCCGTCGTCGGTCGGCCATCTCGGCCTAGTTATTGCGAATAGGCCGGACTTTTCCCGGCCTATCTGTTTGTAAGACAAACCCCGTTGTCTCGGACGACGGGGTTTTCTTGTTGTTAAGCTGAATGCGCATAGGGCGTGGCAAGAGCTGCCATCTCCCGCGAGGAATTGGTCGAACACAGCGTGGTCCACATCTTGTGCAATGAGGGCGAATTGCGCTCCTCGAAGCGGAAATCTGAGTAAAAAAAGATAAGGGAGACGGGTGCGAACACCACTGGCGTCTTGCTGCGAGAGATTTATGGAGTGGCTCTCCATATTTTTCCGGTTGCTGAATTGTTTTTAATTGTGCACTAATGTCGTATCTGCGTAGGCCTTATGAAGGTCGTAATCCTGGATTGCTGGTTCGTCCGCTCCTGGTTACTCTTCCGCGCAAGAGATCGCATTCCCCGTGTTGCGATGAGAACGGTGGAACTTCCCACCTGATTCACCCTCGTTAACAAGATCCTTTTACGGAGACACATCATGATTAGCCTTCGTTCCAGCCTCTCCGCACTCGCCCTCGTTGGCGCCGTGTTCGGTTATTCCTCCTCCGCCCACGCGGCCATTCCTGCGCTCGCAGATGTTTGGGCAAACCCGATCAATATCGGTGATTCACTCGGTGTCACTGTTACGGATTCGGCGAGCAAGTCGGGCTCGTACAACGTGTCAATCACGAACGACGATGGCTCAACCGCCATCAGCCAGTCGATAAGCGGTCATACTCCGTTTGCAACGGCGGTTGATTTTACCCTTGCTACTGGTGATGGGGTCACCTGGAACCTCGATAATCTTCCCCCGGAGAAGTTCTCCAACGTAACCTACAAGCTGGTTGATGGTACCCCTTCCCAAGGTTCGACCACCTACAGCTCGCTTCCGGTGCTGGCATCTGGTGACAGCTTCACGTACTCTGGCCTTACGACTGGTAACAACTACGCGTTGTTGATCGAAGGAACGGCGTTGTTCTCTTCGGGCCGCGCCTCAATCGATGGCACGCTTTCGGCGGTGCCGTTGCCGGGTTCATTGGTGATGTTCGGTTCCGCGCTCCTCGGCCTCACGGCCCTCGGCGCCCGCCGTCGGGCTTCCGTTTCGGCCTAATCTAAACGCAATGCTGGTTCCGCTTTGGGACCGGCTTCGTCGGGTAGATTGAAAAATTGCCCCCACTGTATCGAACAGTGGGGGCTTTTTTGTTGCAGTTAGAACCAACTCGGCCTTGCTGATTTGCGAACCACGCGTAGGTTGTTGACGCCGTGATTTGTGGAGTGCTCCTCCATATTTTATTGGTTGCTGAATTCTTTTTAATTGTGCATTAATGCCGCACCTGCGTAGGTTTTATGAAGGTCGTAATCCTGATTTTTGGTTCGTCCGCATCAGGTTATTCTTCCGCGCAAGGGATCGCATAATCAGTTTTGCGATGAGATCGGTGGTTCGCCCACCGCTTTTATCCCGGTAACCAAGATCCTTTTTACGGAGACATAACATGATCAACCTTCGCTCCAGCCTTTCCGCCCTCGCCCTCGTTGGCGCAGTTGTAGGCTTCTCCACCGCCGCTCACGCAGCGCCCATGCTTTCAGTCATTGATGACGGCACGCTTTTCTCTGGGACCGATAACGGGGTCACGGTTGATGTTGCAGACTTCAACAAGTCGGGCAAAGTTAAAACCCAATATCTAGTGCAGTTGGATGCGGGCTTGTCCGGTAACGGCAATCCCGTTACGTTCAACACGGCCAGCATTGCAAACACTCCGTTCGCCGCAGCGGTCACTTTCACGCTCTCTGGTAACGAAGTGAAGTTCAGCAACTACGGCGTTACCGCGGGTAAGTTCAGCAACCTGTCGTACACGCTGGTATCCGGAGTTGCTGACAACTCCAACTACTCCACGCTCGCTGTTAAGTCCCCCGTCACTCCTGGTAGTGATCCGCTTACGTGGTCGGGCCTCACGAATAACGCTAGCTATTCTTTGCTTATTCAAGGTACTGCGGTAAGTGGTCCTGGGACGGTTACTGGCGAATTGTCGGCTGTGCCGTTGCCTGGTTCGCTCGTGATGTTTGGTTCGGCGCTCCTCGGTCTTACGGCTTTCGGCGCTCGCCGCCGTTCGTCGATCAAGGCCTAGATCTCGGACCCAAGCTAGTCTCATCTGACTAGCAAGTTCAGCAACGCTACGAAATCGCCCTCGTTGTCTCCGACAACGGGGGCTTTTTTTATTCTGAAGCAAGACTTCGCTTTAGTTCGCGTAGTAATTACTCACGACGGTGAGGGGCCGGACTTTGGACTTATGGTCACCGGATATTGGGTGGGATCGGCGCGTTAATCGAGTTGAACGGCATACCCGGTTGGAACGCCGACATGATCTGTGAGGCACGGCTGCAATATTGAGTTCGGGCGGCCGGAAACCCGTGTTCGCAGGGATTTATGGAGCACTCCTCCATATTTTTTCGGTTGCTGAATTGTTTTTAATTGTGCATCAATATTTCACCTGCGTAGGCCTTATGAAGGTCGTAATCCTGTATTGTCGGTTCGTCCGCTCCAGGTTGCTCTTCCGCGCAAGGGATCGCATTCCTCGTGTTGCGATGAGATCGATGAATTTCTTCATCGTTTTTGTCCTTGTCTCAAGATCCTTTTTACGGAGCCGTATCATGATTAACCTTCGTTCCAGCCTCTCTGCTTTTGCTCTTGTTGGCGCCCTCGTTGCAGCCCCCTCGCTCGCGCATGCCACGACTGCCCCGAGTCTTTCAGAATACTCGTTGCTTCTCAGCGCGAACGACAGTGATGTCGTTTCTGTTGTTAATACCTTCAAGAATGCCACTCACACGAAGTACTCGACCAACGTTCAGGTAAATGATCTTCCTTCCAGCGGCAGCACACCCGTTACGGGAGGCAAGAGCTTCGCTACTGCTGTGGACTTCACCCTGGGAACGGGCACGACCGTGACTTGGGCCGCCGACGGTTTCGACTCCCATGTGTCGGGTGTTACCTACGAGCTGATCTCCGGTAACCCGGCCCAAGGGTCGACGAACTACAATTCGTTGCCGGTTCTCGCCTCAGGCGACACGTTCAGCCTGTCGGGCCTGACCGCGGGCGGTCACTACGCACTGTTGATCCAGGGCCTTTCCAACCTGACGTCATCCGGCAGCTACGCCTTCACTGGTACCCTCTCGGCCGTGCCGCTGCCGGGTTCGCTCGTGATGTTCGGTTCGGCACTCCTCGGCCTTACAGCTTTCGGCGCTCGCCGCCGTTCGTCGCTCTCGGCCTAGTCTCGACAGGATACTGATCCCTTCTTGCTATCAGTATCGTTGGGTAAGAAACAAAATCGCCCTCGTTGTCTCAGACAGCGAGGGCCTTTTGCTTTTCTAGGGAACAAGATTAGTGATGAGCTAATATGATAATGTCTTTTCGTTCGTGAGGTGATGGCACAAGGCGCGACGATGTTTGAAGGTTTCCGACACGAAATAGCGTCCATTAACGGGATCGATATCGCCTACGTTATTGGCGGAAGGGGGCCACCGGTGCTGTTGCTCCATGGCTATCCTCAATGCAAGGAAATGTGGGCGCGGGTAGCGCCTCAACTGGCTGAGCGTTTCACGGTTGTTTGCGCGGATCTGCGCGGGTATGGCTGCTCGAGCAAGCCCATCTGTCTGCCGGATCGGTCGACCTACTCGTTCCGCGCACTCGCCGGAGATCAGGCAGGTCTCATGCGTTTCTTGGGATATGAACGTTTTCATCTTGTAGGCCATGACCGTGGCGCACGGACCAGTCATCGCCTGGCGCTCGATCATCCAGACCGAGTCTTCAGCCTGACCGTGATGGACATCGTTCCAACCTATGCGATGTTTACGCAAACCAATCAGCAATTATCGAACACCTATTGGCATTGGTATTTCCTGGCGCAACCCGAGCCATTTCCGGAACGGCTGATCGGTAACGATCCCGATTTCTTCTTTGAAACCTGCCTGGTCGGCTGGGGCTCAGCCAAGATCGGCGATTTCGATCCCGAGATGATGGCGGCCTATCGCAAGGCCTGGCGTGATCCCGCCATGATCCATGCCTCATGCTCGGACTACCGTGCCGCCGCGACCATCGACATGCTGCACGATACGGCGGATCTCGATCGTCAGGTATCATGCCCGACCTTGGTGGTGTTCGGCGCTGACGGCGCGATGGCGAGGTTATTCGATGTGCCGGCGCAATGGCGGCAACGCTGCAGCGATGTAACGGGAGCGTCGATCCCCGGCGGTCATTTCTTCATCGACCAATTGCCCGATGAAACCGCGACCTTGTTGCTGCAGTTTCTTGATCAGCAATCGCTCATGCCCTGATCATGGGCAGTATCGCCTGTTCCCACGGGCGTGGGTTTTCGCGGTGAACCCTCGCGTCATGTGGGGTGATGTGGCTATTCTCAGGCGATGAAGATTCCGGCATTACCCAATAGTATCGGTTATCCGCTTGGCGCCTTCAGCAGGCGCATGAAGGCGTGGTGGTATGGCTTCGAACCCTTAGGCATCGAAAGCCCGACGCCGGTTGCCGATCTGCCTGAACGCTCGACCGAGGAAGTAAACGAGGCAGCGGAACGTGCCAAAGCGATCCAGTTGATCTGGGGAGATGGCTACCTGAATCCCGGCGGTCCCGATTATTTGCTGTCGCTCGTCAAGCCACTGAACGTCAATCCGGCGATGAGCCTGTTGGATCTATCGGCGGGGCTAGGGGGGTCAACACGCCAGATCGCAACGACTTTTGATGTCTACATCACCGGCTTGGAACGTTCGCCTGAGATTGCTGCTCAAGGACATGCGCTGTCGATCAGGGCCGGTCTCGCCAAGAAGGTTCCGATCTCGTGCTATGACGTCGAACATTTTGAACTGCGACCGAAGGCTTTTGATGCCATCCTCGGCCAATATTTGACAGTCGGCGTGCGCGACAAGGAACGCTTCTTCGGCCAGGTCACCCAAGCACTAAAGCAACGCGGTCAGTTCACCTTCACGGATTTCGTGATCACCGGCGCCTCGGCGCAAGATCCCCGATTGAAGCCCTGGGCCGATTCGGCACCCTACCCAATTACGCCATGGAAAGTCGAACATTACGTTGATTATCTCAACGAGCACGGGTTGCAATGTCGGATTTCCGAAGATCAGTCCGACACCTTCAAAACGTTGGTGTTGAATCGGTGGCATCAAGTTGTCGAGACGGAGGCTTTTCGCAATCTATCTCAGCCCGCGGCGGCTGCGTTGTTCAGTGAAGCCTCCAAATACATGGAAATTTTGAAACTCATGGACGAGAAATTGATTGCGTTCTACCGTTTCTACGCGACACTGAAGGCTGTAATCCAATAG
>CAIXXC010000374.1 GCA_903923205.1 uncultured Rhodospirillales bacterium
CAGGTCTGCGGCATTGGCGACGAGTTTCTGCGCGACTTCATTTTCCTCGCAACGAAGCTTCAGCAGCACGCGCAAGAGATCGACCAAGGGGCCAAGCCCGGGTGGCATTTCCGACCGCTGGTCTTCGCCAGCACTCGTTTGATGCTGGTTGGCGATGCCCCGGTTTGTCGCTTCCAGGATTTCGTGGCCGAGGCGGCCTTCGGCGACGCTGCGGCCAAGGGCGCGGACCCTGGCGAGATCGTCGATGGTCTGCGGCGCATTGGCGGCGATCTCAAGGATGGCTTCGTCCTTGAGGATACGCGATCGCGGGATGTCTCGTCTTTGTGCCGCGGCCTCGCGCCAGGCTGCGAGTTCCTTCAAGACCGCCATGAAGCGGCGATTGCCGCCGCGCGTCTTGAGGCGTTTCCATGCATCGACCGGCTCGACCAGGTAAGTCCCGGGATCGTTCAGAATTGCCATTTCGTCGGCGAGCCACGGCGTGCGGCCTGATTTCTCCAACGCCGCCGCTAGCTTTTCGTAGACGACACGCAAATGGGTAACATCTGCCAGTGCGTAGGTGAGCTGTTTTTCTGTCAGCGGCCGATGGGTCCAGTCGGTGAAGCGGGAAGATTTGTCGATACGGGCGCCGGCGAGTTTGCCGGCAAGCGTCTCATAGCTGACCGAATCGCCGAAACCACAGACCATGGCGGCGATCTGCGTATCAAAGAGCGGTGTCGGCACGCGTCCGGATAAATGATGAAAGATTTCAATATCCTGGCGCGCAGCGTGGAACACCTTGAGGACATTCGGATTCTGCATCAGTGCCATCAACGGGGCGAGATCAATGCCGGGTGCAAGGGCATCGATCGCAACCGCTTCGTCGGGACCGCCGAGCTGGACGAGACAGAGCTCCGGCCAGTAGGTTTTCTCTCGCAAAAACTCAGTATCGACAGTGATGAAGGAGGCATTGCTCTGCCGCGCGCAGAAAGCCTCTAGGGCGGTCGTTTCAGTAATCAGAATCATCACCATGATATACACGCGATCCCGCGCGGCGGCAAAGTTCCAAGCGCGGAAAGTGCTTGCTACCCGAGTAAATTCTTGGCCGTGCCCTGCCCCTTGCCAACGGCCACGCCGGCGATGCCCGCAAGGATCGAGGCGAAGCTTTGCACAGCACCCGCATTGCCGGCAGCGCCGGAGGCAGCGTTGCCTTCGCTCATCACGAAATGAGAGCCATGACTGTGAGCGCCACGCGGCTTGGTAGCCGTGAGCTGACTGGCGGTTGCACTGGTCGAAAGGTCCTGAATGGTATTCACGGTCGATCCCTTACGTTCTTTGGAGATATCCGGATGGTGGATGCATCGGCTGTGCCACAGTTTTGACCGCATTTTCGATGGAACAGTGGCTCTTACTCGGCAAAAATTGCCGGATGGCCGCTTGTCTTCGGCAAGAACTGCGATGGCATGGCTCGCGATCTCAGATGCTGCGGCCCTGCCGAGGACCCTCGCGCGTGTTTCGCCATTGGGTCGACAATAGAGACGGCGTTTGCCGTGCGAGCAAAATGCGCTACTGTCTGCGCCCGGTTGCGGAAGGCCGGGGGGTGTAATGCCAAAGGATGTGACGACGATGACG
>CAIXXC010000375.1 GCA_903923205.1 uncultured Rhodospirillales bacterium
AGCTCGATGCCCTCGTCGATGGTCGCGAGGAAAAAGCGCCGGCAGCCGGCATCGAGCAGCGCGCGCGCGACCGGGACCGCGCCCAGACCATAGGCCTGCGCCTTGACCACTGCGGCGACGGTTACATTCGCGCCCACCTCGGCACAGACACGGCGCCAATTCGTGGCCACCGCTCGCAGGGAAATCGTCAGAAGCCCGGTCGCTTGAACCGGCACTTCCTCAATATTGAGCATCGGGCAGGTGGTTCTGATCGATATGGTCGCTGAAGCGGGTCGTCGAACCGTCGAAGGCAAGGCGGATCGTGCCGATAGGACCATGGCGCTGCTTGGCGACGATCACCTCCGCAAGGCCATGAACCTGCTCGAGCCGGTCACGCCAATCGGCATAACGCTGATTGAACTTTTCCTCGTTCTCTTCCGGCTTGCGCGCCGGTTCCGCCCGACCGAGGTAGTATTCCTCGCGGTAGACGAACATCACGACATCGGCATCCTGCTCGATCGAGCCGGATTCGCGCAGATCCGACAGCTGTGGCCGCTTGTCCTCTCGCTGCTCGACTGCGCGGCTCAGTTGTGAAAGCGCGATCACCGGGACATCCAGCTCCTTGGCGATGGCTTTAAGGCCGCGCGTGATCTCCGAAATTTCCTGGACGCGGTTCCTCTCACCACCACCCGGCGTGCCCTGGAGGAGTTGGAGGTAATCGACGACGATGACCTGCAATCCCTGCTGACGCTTCAGGCGCCGTGCCCGGGTACGCAAGGCGCCGATCGTCAGGGCAGGAGTATCGTCGATAAACAAGGGTACGCTCTGCAATGTCATCGACGCTTGCAGAAATTTGTCGAATTCGTCTCGCGAAACCTCGCCCTTGCGGATCTTGTCGCCCGAAACACCCGACTCCTCGGCCAGCACGCGCGAAGCAAGCTGTTCGGCTGACATTTCGAGCGAGAAAAAGCCGGCGATGCCGCCATCTTCGGCGACAACCTGACCGCTCGCGTCGCGGCCCTGTCGGTAGGCCTTGGCAACATTGAAGGCGATGTTCGTGGCGAGCGCGGTTTTGCCCATCGAGGGGCGACCGGCGAGGATGATCAGATCGGAGGGATGCAGGCCGCCGAGCAAGCGATCCATGTCGGTGAAACCGCTCGAGACTCCGCTGGTCTTGCCGCTGCGTTTATAGGCCAACTCCGCCATGAGGGTGGCGTTCTTGAGCGCCTGGACGAAGGGCTGGAAGCCTCCATCCGCGATGCCGGAGGTGGCAAGGTCGAACAGCTTCTTCTCGGCGATCTCGATCTGCTGCTTAGCATCGACGTCGATGTCATGATCATGAGCATCATTCACGACATCCGTGCCGATCGACACGAGCTGGCGGCGGATATAGGCGTCGTATATGACCCGCCCATAGTCATGGGCGTTGACGATGGTGACGACGGAGGCTGCGAGCTGTGCCAGATAGGCCGCGCCATAGACGCCCTCGCGGCCAATTTCGGTCAGCGCGCCTTGATGTTCGAAATAGGCCTTGAGGGTGATCGGATCGGCGATCTGCGTCTTCTCGACCAGTTTCGAGATCGCGTCATAGATTCGGCCATGGACCGGATCGGCGAAATGCACCGGTAACAAAAACTCGGCGACGCGCTGATACGACGGGTTGTTGACGAGCAGCGCGCCAAGCAGCGCCTGCTCGGCTTCGAGATTGTGGGGCGGTGGGCGATAGCCGACCGGCTCGCCTTGGTCGAGTGGCAGGCCGGCGCCCGAAGTGATCGCATAGAGACTTGTCATCTTTCTATGCTAGCAGGCTGCGGGCTCCGGACGACTGTGAAATTTCACCCACACCCGTGTGAATGATGGGGACAATTAATGTCGCGGATATCGCTTGCGAGAAGAAACGGCTTCGGTTAGTGTCCGCGACCTTGACGCCGGGGCGGTCCAGAACCGCCTAAGGCTGGGCGCCCGTAGCTCAACTGGATAGAGCACCAGACTACGAATCTGGGGGTTAGGAGTTCGAATCTCTTCGGGCGCGCCAATAATTTCAATAACTTAACTAAAAATCGGCGTTGATGTGATTGGCTCCAGCAATCACATAGCAATCACGGCGACAAATTTTAGTTCCTACGATCGCCCTGCGCTGGCAACCGAAGCCTTCGATATCGTCTTCTCAAGGGCCTTCCTGAGGACGGCGCGCTCGGTCTGATCGAGGCCCGAAAAATCAAGTGGCGTGGCGGCTGCCCCACGAGTATCGCCATCAGTTCCCATATGCTGCATTGCCTGCGTCGGGCGACCGTAAGCACGGTCCAGAAGTTTGTTAGCAGCGGCAACGCGGACGGTTTCAGAAGTTCGGGACGTTTCATGTCAGTCTATGTCCACCCGCGCGTGCGCGAGGCTAGGTTTTCGGACCAGACAATTTCTGGTCTCCAGAATATTCGAATGCCCCAGCGCGTGGATATCGAAATTCTTGATGCCGCAACAAGGCTTGGCAGGTTCAGGAGCCAGCAAGGCTCCCATATTGGTTTACTGAGGTGGCGGCTTTCAGCGTCGGGACTTTTTCTCCACCGCCACTATTCCCGACGCGTCACCTCCTGACGCAGGCCGTTGGTAAACCGTCGCTTGCATCCGCTCGATTGCGGATATTAAGCAGGATGAACCGGAATGAAACTCGTCTATTCGGGGGAAGATTCCAGCGGTGGCGGGCGGCCACCTCCAGCCAATTTGGAAGCGGAGCAGGCGCTGCTGGGCGCTATTCTCGTCAACAATCCCTCATACCATCGCGTCTCCGAGTTTCTGAGGCCCGAACACTTCGCCGATCCTAGCCATGACCGGATCTTCTTCGCCGTCACGAAACTGATCGAGCGCGGCCACATTGCCGATCCGATCACACTAAAGAGTTACCTGGAGGGCGAAGGTTCTCTCCCCGAGATTGGTCGTAGCGGCCTTTTCGGCGCGGCATATCTCGCCCAACTTGCGGCATCGGTCGTCACAATCGTCAACGCGCACGACTACGGGCGGGTAATACATGACGCCTATTTGCGCCGACAGCTCGTCGCTATCGGCACCGATATCGTCAACGACGCCCACGAGCATGACCTCGACCGAGACGCTCGTATACAGATGGAGGCGGCGGAAAAGAGACTGTTCGATTTGGCGACGGGCGACAGCATAGATGGTGGCTTCCAGATATTTTCCCGAGCGCTCACTAATGCCACCTTGATCGCAGAGCAGGCCTACAAACGGGGCGGCCGGACGAGTGGCGTGGCGACCGGGTTGACGGGGATCGATGAGCGGCTCGGCGGCCTCCACCCTTCCGACTTGATCGTAGTCGCCGGAAGGCCTTCCATGGGCAAGACGGCGCTCGCGACCAATATCGCCTTCAACGTCGCCAGGGCATATCGGGCCGGACGCAACCAGGCTGGCGAATCGATTGCTGTAGATGGCGGTATCGTTGGATTTTTCTCGCTGGAAATGTCCGCAGAGCAGCTCGCCACACGGGTGCTCGCGGAAGAGTCGGGCGTATCTGGCGACAGGATTCGTCGCGGCGACGTGAAGCGGGAGGAGTTCGATCAGTTTATCCAGGCCTCTGCCAAACTACAGAGTGTGCCTCTCTATATCGACGACACGCCTGCCCTAACGATCGGGGCACTGCGCACGAGGGCGAGGCGGTTACGACGCCAGGCTGGCCTCAACCTGATCGTCGTCGACTATCTCCAACTGCTCCAGGGAACGCCAGGCGGAGGCGAGCGGAACAGGGTCCAGGAGATTTCGGAAATCACGCGAGGCCTCAAGGCAATCGCGAAGGAACTCGATGTCCCGGTGATCGCGCTTTCACAGCTCAGCCGCGCCGTTGAGCAGCGCGAGGATAAACGGCCGATGCTTTCGGACCTACGAGAGTCCGGATCGATCGAGCAGGACGCGGATGTCGTTATGTTCGTCTTTCGCGAGCAGTATTACCTCGAGCGAGCGGCGCCACAGCGCAAGCCAGATGAAGCGTCGGACAAGCACAACCAACGTTATGCCGATTGGCAGCAACGGCTTGAACAAGTGACGGGTTTGGGCGAGGTCATCATCGCCAAACAACGTCATGGCCCGATCGGAAATATCCTCCTCAGGTTTGACGGCGCCCGAACCCGATTTTCTGATTACGTCGGCGATCAGGTGGGATCGGAGGGACGGGATTAGGGATATTAAATAGACATCGCAACATGTCGTTTTATTTGACATGTCGCGATGAGCTTGATAAAAGCGCCCCATGAATACGAACGAATTCACCCCAACCGAACTCTCGCTGGCCGACCTCGCCGCCGCCTCCGGCATCGAGGCCCGGACGATCCGCTCCTGGGTCGCCCAGGGCATCCTGCCTGCGCCCCTGAACCGGGGACCCTCTGCCCGTTACCCGGCCGACACCCTGGAGCGCGTCCTTGCGGTTCGGGCACTGCGCGATACGATGGGTATGCCACTCGCCGAAATCCGCAAGGAACTGCTCGTGGCCGGCCCCGAACGCATTCGCGAATACGCCGGACGTGCGCACACGGCGCCGGTAATCTCGTTGGAGGAATGCCCCCGGTCGCCTGTGTCGTCCGCAGCGGATTATATCAGCAAGCTAAGGCAGAGATCGGGGTCTCAGCATGCGCGGCCCCCCGCTTACCAATCAGCCTCCGCCGTACCTGCCCCGCCAACGGCCCGCGGGCCGGGAGGGGACTGGCTCCCTACAGAAGCGATCGCAAATGCGTCCCCTATATCCCCCGAGCCTATCGCGACACAGGGCTTCGAGGCGCTGGAGCATCAGCTTGGTCAAGGGCGACGCGAACCGGCACGAAAATCCAGAGCAGAGGTGTGGCTACGAATACCGATCATCCCGGACGTCGAACTGACGATCCGTGGGCCACTCGAACCCGAACAACAGGCGCGTCTTGGGCGCTGCGCCGATCTGATCCGCGACATACTCCTTGGGAGAGTCCAATGACTGACATCAATCTGAACACCCAGCTTAAGCTGACTACGGGCCTCGATAAGAGCCTTGCCTGGCGCCAGGGAGGCTCCGTCCGCTATCTCGTTGCGGAGCTCTCTGCGATCGCCGGAGAAACGACCGCCGAAAACGCTCCCCCGCCTGCGCTGAACCTCGCGCTTTGCATTGATGTGTCCGGGAGCATGGCAGGCGAGAAGATCGACGCTGCGCGGCGCGCGGCCATGGCGGTCGTGGAGTCGCTGACACCGCGTGACCGTCTCAGCATTGTTACCTTCGAGAGCGTGGTCGAGCTGCTGCTCGACGCCCGACCGATGGACGAGGCTGGACGGAGTGCAGCTCTATCGGCGATCAGCAGTCTGACCGATCGCGGCGGAACAAACCTCTTCGACGGTTGGGTCCTGGCCGCAGAACGTGTTGCGCTGGCGATGGAAATCACCCCAGAAGCCTCACATCGCGTCCTGTTGCTCTCTGATGGTCAGGCCAACCACGGCGTCACAGACCACGCCGAGATCGTGCTCCATGTCGGTGCTTTACTGGAGCGTCGCGTCTTGACCTCAGCGCTAGGTATCGGCGACGGCTACGACGAGGAACTGCTCGGTCGTATTGCCGAAGCAGGCGGCGGTAATCTGCATGACGCCAATGCCGGCGCAGAGGTGTCAGAGGTCGTGCTCGGCGAACTCCAGCATGGCCGCTTGGCGCTGCTGGAACGGGTCGCACTCCGCGTCACCGTCCCCTCCAATATGCGGGCCGAAGTTGTCGGTGCCTGGGCCAGCACAGCGATGCCAGGAACGCTTGAAGTGATGGTGGGTAGCCTCCAGCCGGATCAGAACAAGCGGGTGGTCGTGCGCCTCCATTGCCCATCCGGTGAGGCGGGAACTCCAATCCTGTTGCCTGTCGCCGCTGTGGGGTCCCCTCCAGAGGGAGGCGAGGCGATCGTCGCGAGCCCAATCGAAGTCGAGCTTCGTCTCGCCCGAGGGGCCACGAACACCGCCCAGCCGCGCAACCTCGCTCTCTGCCTTGCTGTCGTCCAGGCATGGCAGGCAGAAGTCTTGCGAGAGGCTGTGAGGTTGAATCGGGCTCGCGATCGCCGTGCGGCCAAGGATTACCTCGGGCGTCAGATTCGCATGATCGAGCGGTATGCGCGCGGCGTGCCTGGGACTGATACGATGCTGGCCGAGTTGATCCTGGTCGAGCGCCGCGTCGGCGAGGAATGGGATGAGCGTACGCGCAAGAATGTCTACACTTCCTCGTTCAAGCGGGCTCGTCTTGAGGAGGATTATCGGTCAGCGCCGCAGGCATCGATTTCGGAACAGTTCTCACGGCCCCCGAGGTAGAAAAACTCGCTCATCAGGAGCAGCTTGCGACCGAACCGGGGATGAAGAGCGATGGGCCAGAACGTGGCGCGTCGGTCTCCGTCTCTGCGTCTCTTGATGGTTGTGTGTGGCCTGAATCACGAAAACGTAGAAAGAGCAGGTCAAGACGGGCCAAATAAGCCGCCTTTTTTTCACGCTTACAATTATGTCGCTGCGATTCATTCCTTATTTCTGCCGATTTCCCTTCGTAGAGCCTTGATCGCCTAAAAACACCGAGAACGAAGCACTGAAGGAGAGCCCGAGATGAATCCAGACCTGCCAAGGAATGTCGACTCGGCCTTCGAGTTGACGATCGAGGCGTTAGCCGACTTACGGGCGGCGTATTTGAAGAAAGGCGCCGATGCATTCACCAACGGTGAGACGGAGATCATCACCGACGTTCTCGCCGAAGTCACTGCTATCGAACGCTTGATTGGCGATGTGAGCTCGCTCCAAGAAAAATGGCACCAAGATTCAAAGCCAAAAAATCAGCCGCCGGGACCGGTGGCTCCAACAAAAGCACCGCCTACCGTGCTGATTCCGAGGCAAGCCGCCCATCGATTCCGAGATGATGGCGCCCACCCATTCCGATCAATTGTCGCCCAGTGTTCCGATTAATCCTCGCCCATGATTCCGGGATGATGCCGCCCGGTTTTGGGGGATGCGGATAGCCTCTGCTGGCTGTGTGTAGGGTCTGCTTTTTGGCTTTGGCTTAAGGAGCGGATTGATGCCAGCGGGGAGAGTATCCATGCGCCATGTGCGCGAGATTTTGCGGTTGGGGTGCAGCGGCATCTCGAAGCATGAGATTGGCCGTCGGATGGGCCTTGCGGCCTCGACGGTGCGCGAGACGCTGAAGCGTTTCGCGGCGACGGGCTTGCCTTGGCCGTTGCCGGATGACGTGACCGATGGGTTCCTCGAAGCCAGGCTGTACAAGAGCGCCGGGACGAAGCAGGGCCATCGACGGATCGCCGAACCGGACTGGGCCTTGGTTCATCGCGAACTGAAGCGCAAGCACGTGACGCTGTCGATCCTGTGGGACGAGTACATCGATCAGCATCCGGGCGGATATCGCTATTCCCGCTTCTGCGATCTCTGCCGGAGTTGGGAAGGCAAGCTGTCGGTCACGATGCGCCAGGCCCATGCTGGCGCTGAGAAGCTGTTCGTCGATTACGCCGGGGACGCGGCGCCGGTGGTGATCGACCGGCTGACCGGCGAGATCCGGGAGGCCTGGATCTTCGTGGCCGTGCTGGGCGCATCGAGCTTCACCTATGCCGAGGCAACCTGGACCCAAGGGCTGGCGGATTGGATCGGCGCGCATACGCGGGCTTTCGAAGCCATCGGCGGGGTGACGCAACTGGTCGTGCCCGACAATACCAAGACTGCGGTGATCAAAGCGTGTCTCTACGAGCCGTCGGTCAACCGAAGCTATAGCGAGATGGCAGCCCATTACGACACCGCCATTCTGCCGACGCGGCCCCGCCGTCCGCGCGACAAGGCGAAGGTCGAAGCGGCGGTGCTGATCATGGAACGTTGGATTCTCGGGCGTCTTCGGAACCGGCAGTTTTACAGCCTGGCGGAATTGAACGAGGCGATCCGTGGACTCCTGGTCCGGGTCAATGACGAGCGGCCGATCCGCAGGCTCGGCGTGACGCGGCGACAACTCCTCGAAGAACTCGACCGCCCGCTGCTCAAGCCCCTGCCGGTGGAGCCCTACGTGTACGCCGAGTGGCGCATCCGCCGGGTCGGTATCGATTATCATCTCGATATCGATCGGCATTATTACAGCGTGCCCTATCGCTTCGCGAAGGATCAGGTCGAGGTCCGGCTTACCGCGCGAACGGTTGAAGTGTTTCTGAAGGGCGAGCGGATCGCAGCCCACCTGCGGTCCAGCGGTAACGGCAAACACACCACGGTCCCGGAGCACATGCCCTCCAGCCATCGGCGCTACGCCGACTGGACGGTCGATCGGATCCGGCGCGAAGCCGCCATGATTGGGCCGTCGGCATCAGCCCTGTGCGATGTGATTCTCGAAGAACGCTCCCATCCGGAGCAAGGCTTCCGGGCCTGCCTCGGTATCGTCCGCCTAGTCAAACCCTTCGGCGCCAATCGGGTTGACGCTGCATCTGCGCGGGCGCTCGAGATCGGCGCCCGGACCTATGGTTCCGTCAAATCCATGATCGACCGCGATGATGCGGAAGGGGCCAAGGTCGTCAAGATCGTGAAATTTGCAACGGATATCTCCGCCGAGAAAGCCGTGAGCGCGGAGATGCTGGGTAAGATCGAGGCGATCGGTCGTTCGCAGGCCGTGATCGAATTCGATCTGGCGGGCAATATCCTGGATGCCAACGAGAATTTTCTGAAGACGATGGGCTACCGGCTGGACGAGATTCGGGGGCGCCATCACAGCCTGTTCGTCGAAACGGGCTACCGTAACAGCGCCGAATATCGGTCATTCTGGGAGAAGCTGGCGCGTGGCGAGTACCAGTCCGCTCAGTTCAAGCGTATCGCCAAGGGTGAACGTCGCCGTAGTAGAAGTTGAGGTTGCGGGTGACGATTTTGGCGCGCACTGTTTCCGTCAACGGATGATCGTGCAGCTCTCTCAGGCGATCTGCGATCGTGTCGTCGGCCATACAGCACCCAATAATCTTAGGGAGCTAAAGGATAGGTCAAAATAATCGCGCATCCCTTGACATGGCTCAACACCAAGCATCATTTTTATTTTACTTCATGAAATTTACGTTTATCGGCATTTTAATTTGTAATATTTCTGAAATGATTCAGATTGAATTGAGCCATCAACGCATAGCTTGACCCGACTGCCAGGGCCTCCCGTCCGGATTTATGATCGGGCGACTGGCTGTGGACCTTGACGACGCATGCACAACCACGCTCCCCCGCCGGGGACAGGATCGACCGTAGAGGCATTAATGTCGGGACTTTTCATTTGCCTTGATTTGTTTGAACGATGGTCCTGTTGAAGACGCGCGTCGCCGAGCTGCCAACCGGGCAGATTGATGCGTCGGAAGTCTGGAGCCAGCCGCTCGCAGAACTGCTTTCTCGACTGGCAACCTCAGAGGCGGGTCTTGCTTCAGCGGACGCCGAGGCCCGGCTGCAGCAATTCGGTCGTAACGATGCAGCCACCGCCAAGCCGACTCCGCTCTGGTTGCAGTTCCTGTCGCGTTTCCGCAGCCCGCTGGTCATCATTCTCCTGATCGCCAGCGCGCTCTCGGCCGTAACCGGGGACATCGTCAGTTTTGGTATCGTCATGAGCATTGTGACGGCCAGCATCACCCTCGATTTCATCCAGGAAGTCCGCGCCCAGAATGCGGTAGAAGCCCTTCGCCGCTCGGTCGCGATTCAGGCCACCGTGTTGCGCGACGGCGCTGTGGTTTGCCTGCCTGTCGACCTGCTCGTTCCCGGCGATATCGTCCAACTGATCGCCGGCGATCTGATCCCGGCGGACGCACGACTCGTCGCGAGCCGGAATCTCTATCTCAATCAGGCGCTGCTGACCGGCGAGCCGTATCCGACGGAAAAACAGGCCAATGACAAGATCGGCGACACCGACAATCCCGCAGACGCGACAAATGCCGTGTTCGCGGGAACATCGGTCATCAGCGGTACCGCGACGGCCCTGATCTGCCGCACCGGCGCTCGCACGGCGCTGGGCAAGCTCTCGACCAGCCTTGCGGAAAAGCCACCGGCCACGGCCTTCGAGGTCGGAATAAGGCGCTTCGGCATGCTGATCATGCGGATCACCGTCTTTATGGTGCTGTTTGTGCTCGTGGTTAATGTCTCTTTCCATCGCCCAGTTCTCGAGTCGCTGATGTTTGCGCTCGCCCTGGCTGTCGGTCTGACGCCGGAATTACTACCGATGATCGTGACGGTGACGCTTGCGCGATCGGCGATGGAACTCGCCAAGCGCAAGGTGATCGTGAAGCGGCTCGCATCCATCCATGACCTCGGCGCGATGGATATGTTGTGCACCGACAAGACCGGCACCCTGACCGAGGCCTCGATCGCGCTCGTGCGGACGATCGACGGGCGTGGCCAGGAGAGTTCTCGCGCCTATACCTACGCCTTCGTCAACAGCCAGTTCGAAAGTGGCATGAAGAGCCCGTTGGACGAAGCGATCCTGGCAGCCCATCCGATCTCCATCGAGGATTGGAAAAAGCTCGACGAAGTGCCGTTCGATTTTGAGCGCCGCCGCGTCTCGGTCCTCGTGGAACGCGCGGGGGACCGTCGGCTCATCGTTAAGGGTGCGCCGGAGGAACTACTGCGTCTTTGTGCGTATTACGAGGACTCTGATGGCGTCGCCCTGCCGCTGGATCCCGAGACGAGGCGAAGTTTCCAGGCTTGCCTCGACAGCCTCGGCGCCGAGGGTTTCCGGGGGCTCGGGATTGCCACCCGTATCATCCCCGACGATCGCAACGCCATCGAGCGCGAGGATGAGGCCGACCTCGTCTTCTCAGGGTTTTCGGTATTTCTCGATCCGCCGAAGGTGAGCGCGGGCGAGACCATTCGGTCCATGGCGGCGGCCGGGGTCACCATCAAGGTATTGACCGGTGACAACGAGTTGGTCAGCCGCCACGTCTTCGCCGAGATCGGTGTCCCCGTTACTGGGGTCCTGACCGGGGAGGCGCTCAGCCACCTGTCGGATGAAGCGCTGATTGGCCAGCTCCCCAACATCAACCTGTTCTGTCGGGTCAATCCGCAGCAGAAGCATCGCATTCTCCTGGCGCTCAAGCGGCTCGGCCATGTCGTCGGGTTCCTCGGCGACGGCATCAACGACGCGCCGGCCCTGCATGCCGCGGATGTCGGGATCTCTGTCGACGGAGCCGCCGATGTCGCCCGCGCTGCCGCCGATCTGATCCTGCTCGAACATGACCTGTCCGTTGTACGCGAGGCGGTGACCTCCGGCCGCCGGACGGTTCAGAACATCTCCAAATACGTGTTGATGGGCTCGAGCTCGAATTTCGGTAATATGTTCAGCATGGCTGGGGCCGCGCTGTTTTTGCCCTTCCTGCCCATGCTGCCCATTCAAATACTCTTGAACAACCTGATCTACGATGTCTCCGAGATCGCGATCCCGTTCGATCACGTGGACGCCGAGGCGGTCGCGCGGCCGACCCAATGGGACGTGAAACTGATCGAGCGTTTCATGCTTGTGTTTGGACCCGTCAGCTCGGTATTCGATTTTCTGACCTTCTACGTCCTGCTTTATCTGGTCGGCGCCAACGAAGCACAGTTTCAGACCGGCTGGTTCATCGAGTCGATGACAACCCAGATCCTTGTTGTTTTTGCGATCCGCACCCGTCGACAATTTTTCCGCAGCCGCCCTCATCCGCTGGTCTTGGGTATGGCGCTCACTGCGGCCGCGATCGCTGTGGCCTTCCCCATGCTCCCGTTCGGCCATTGGTTCGGCTTCGTCCAGCCGCCGGCTAAGTTTTTTCTTTACCTTGCCCTAGGTACGGTCGCCTATCTCGCGATTGTCGAGGTCGTTAAAGGCGTCTTCTATCGCGCCAACGCCAATCGGTTGTGACGGATCGGTGTCGCGTCTGTGCTCATCCGAGAATGCCGAGTTCCGTTGCCTTGATCTGAAGTGCCAGATATTTCGAGTTTATGCGGCATTGTGGCAGCCCCCCTGCGATGAACCAGACGCCGGGATGCGGGGTGCGCTTGTACATGTTGCGCAGTTCGCCCTCGGCATCGAACCCCCAAACCGCGCCAATTTGTGTGGCAACCTCATCCCCGAGGGTACGACGCACGAGTTCCTGCTGTGGGTAGTATCCGGTCGCCAGGACGAGCAAATCTGCCGGCACGGTCGTTCCGTCTTTCAGCAGGGCGCCGTCGGCGACAAAACGGTCGATCCGATCGAATTGCAGTAGGCCGATCTCGCCCTTGATCATCAGGGCGGAACTGCCGGCGTCGAGGTTATAGCCACCGCCCCGTCGGAAGTACTTCATCTGATGGCCGGTCCCGTCTTCGCCCATGTCGTGCTTGAAGCCGATCCGCTCCAGCCCCTCGATCAAATCCTTGTCGAGCTCCTGCATGCGTTTGGTGATTCCCTTGTAGGCTTCCACCATCAAGGTTGGCGTGGTCGAAGAGACGACCAGATCGGCATCGTCCAGTCGGCTTCCTTCCATCCAGAGCGCCTCGTTAAGACGCGCGCTCGGATCGATGGAGACAACCGTCGTGGCGCCCCGTTGTATGAGGGTGGCCTTGGCGCCGAAGCTGTTCAGATCGAGCGCGATGTCGTTGGCGCTGCTCCCGGTTCCCAGCACTAGGGCGTTTTTATCTTTCCAGCCGGCGCCACTGTAGAATCCTTCTGAATGCATGACGGTACCGTTGAAATCGCTGAGCCCCGGCAAATCTGGAATCAGCGGGAATGAGCTGACGCCATTGGCGAATACAAGATGGCGTGCCCGAACCATGCGTTCGGACCCGTCATCATGTCTGAGCCAGGCAGTCCAGTTGCAGTCGCCCGCGTTCCATTCACCGCGCACAAATTCCGTTCCGGTCCAGCAATTGATTTCCATGGTGGCGGCATAGAATTCGAGCCAGTTCGCCAGCATGTCCTTTGGAATGTATCTCGGCCATGTCGGGGGAAAATCGAGATAGGGCAGGTGGTTGATATCGGTCGAATTATGCAGTGCGAGCGCGTGATAGCGTTTGCGCCAGCTATCGCCTACACGCGGCCATTTTTCGACGACCAGTGTATCGAGACCAAGTTGGTTCAGGCGCGCGGCGATCGCCAGGCCGGATTGGGCGGCCCCGATGACAAGCACCTCGGGATCACGATCCCGGTAGGCGACGGCTGCTTCACGCATATCCGCCCAGTTGGCACCACCGAAATTGCGGGAATAGGCCGACCCTATCGGCCGGTTTGCCCCTAGACGCTCTTCATGACCCCTCAGACTGTCAAGCGATGTCGATATCAGCCATGCCTTGAGGCCGCCTTCTGCAGTGTCGGAGGTTGCAAGGCGAACGATACCGGAGCCGCAGCCATCCGTTGTCTGAAATTCGAAAATTGCCTCGATGCTGTCGATCCCCATGCGCTTGACATAGCGAGGTGCCCGCCGCCCGTTCGGCAGATGAAATCCGCGAGCCTGTGTTCGTTCTTGCGCAACGGCAAGTCGCGCGGCGACCGTGTCGTGCCCCGCGACGGCCGTGAAGTTCCAGGTAAAGGCCAGGATGTCCCGCCAATGACAGTCAGCGCGAAACAGGCCAGCGATCACTTCCGGCTGGCGTGAGATCAGCGCTGTCTCAAATGCGGACAGCCAGTGCAGGGTGTTCAGTCGTGCCCGGTCAGAACTGCCCGGATCGTCAACGGCTTTGAAGACTTCACTCATCGCGCTCTCGTCTTTGTTCAGCGGTTATTTTTTTACGGAGATGCTGATGGCTTGCCGTCGTCTGGGGGCCAGTATTGATGCTAGCGGATCTTGCCTCGAGAGACCATTGCCGGATTGGGGTGAGGCGAAGGGCCGATTGGCGCAAGCTCGCCCGGTCTAGATGTTCACCAAGACGAGAGATGCGGGGACAGGGTTAGCAGCAATACTGCGGCAAGGATGATCTGACTCATGAAGCTGCCAAGCGTGCCGGTGAAGCGCAGCGGATTGGGACCGGGGGGCATGCCCGGCAACAGACCAACGGCCTGAAAAATGCGGCTGATGACGAAGGCCGGGCCCAGACTGCCGACAATCACGGGATGCGCTCCGGTCATTTCGACCAGCCCGAGCAGGATCAGGAAGATCGGCGCATTTTCGGTAAGATTTCCATGCATGCGAACGCGATGATCAAGATCGGTATTGCCACCATCACCCAGATAGATCCGGGTCTTGAAACGCAACCCGATGACGTTGAGCGTCAAAATGACGTGGAGAATTCCGAGGAAGGCGGCCGTCAGCCCGGTGACGACGGGATAGCTGTACACTGGCACGGTTTGCTCCGTTGTTAGTTTATTCCGCTCGGTCTAGCAGGTTTCAATCAGTCGGGGTGGCTATGGGTTTCCAATTCCCGGAGCTCGCTCCCGACCTCCGCAATCACGTTTGCCCAGTCGCCCGGTCGCGGCTGGCGGAACAGGCGCGCGGTGGGATACCAGGGGCTATCGCTTCTGTGTCTCAGCCACCGCCAGTCATGACTGAAGGACAGCAGTACCCAGACAGGTTTGCCGAGGGCTGCGGCGAGGTGGGCTACCGCCGTATCGACGGTGATGACGAGGTCGAGCTGTGAGATCAGCGCCGCCGTCTCGGCGAAATCGCTGAGGGCGGCCCCAAAGTTGTGTACGTGACCTTTCGCGCCCTCCGGCATTTCGAGGATAGAGTTCTCCGGTTGCAGGCTTATCCAGTCCAGATCGAGCGCCAGGAGCGGCGATAAGAAAGCAGGAGCGATTGATCGGTTTCGATCATTGGCGTGCCTGGGGTTGCCGCGCCACTCGATCCCGACCCTTGGGCGGTGGCGGGTCGGCAGGCGAGCCGCCCAGGTACGCGCAAGATCTGCGTCGGCCGACAGGTAAGCCGCACCAGCCGGGATCGTCTCAAGTTCGGTGGCGAGAAGGTGTGGCAGACTGAGCAGCGGGCAATGAAGATCAAATTTTTCGGGCACCTCGTTCTCGCCAATGACGGTGACCATCGGCTCCAACTGGCGCAGAAGCTGCAGTAAGGGTTCCTGCACGGAGAGAGTCACTCGCGCGCCTCGTTTCCCGATTAGCGGAGCGTAGCGGCAGAATTGCAGCGTATCGCCGAAACCCTGCTCCCAGTGGAGAAAGATATCCCGACCGGCGAGAGATTTGCGGCCATCCCAGACGGGTTGACGACACCGATGCGGCATCGCGCCAGGCTTCTTCAAGCGCCATTCATGCTGCCGCCAACCCTCTGCGAACCTTCCCTCTTGTAAAAGTGTAATGCCCTTGTTCCAGTGTGCTTCGGCGTAGTCAGGCCGTAGACTGATCGCCCGGTCGAAACAGCCAATCGCCTCATCGACCCGGCCAAGGTCGCCGAGCACATTGCCGAGATTGTTATGTGCCTCGGCGTAATTGGCTCGGCAGGAGAGAGCCGCTTTGAAGTCGAGGAGGGCATCGTCGTAGCGACCCTGCACCCGCAGCAGATTGCCACGGCTATTGAGAGCCTCGGGATAGGCGGCGGCGTAGCGCAGCGCCATGTCGTAGCTCGCGAGTGCCGCATCAAAATGACCGAGCAGACGGAGCGCATTGCCACGCTCGTGATGCGCGGGCGCGTGTTTTGGCTTGATTGACAACACCTTGTCATAGCCGCTTACGGCTTCGTCGAGATGGCCTAGTTGCGCGAGCAGATTGGCGCGGTGGTGATGGGCCTCGACATGTTCGGGCCAGCGGGCGATGAGAGAATCGTATGTCGCGAGCGCCGCCTCAAGCCGACCAAGTTCAACGCATGTCCCTGCGCGGGCGAGGAGGGATTCAACGTGCTCGGGGTCGATGGATATCACGTGGTCATAAACGTCTAGGGCTTCGTCAAAACGCCCGAGCGCAATAAGCGCCGCACCAAGGCTCCTGCGCGCAACAAGGGCGCCCGGTTCGCTCCGGACCGCCTTCCGCAGGCGTTCTAGAGCCCGTTCGGGTTTGCCCGATTGCAGGTGGACGAGACCCAGCAGATGGAGCGCGGCGAAGTGATTTGGGGTTCGTCGAAGGATATCGGCATAAAGCCCCTCCGCCTCCCGAAGCATGCCATTGCGATGAAGAGCTGCGGCCTGCTGCAGAATTTCGTCGACTGGGCCGGCGGTGCGACGCGACATGGCCCGACTACTTCCCGTTTGGGGGCGCATGGCGTTCCTGGCGCACTCGCATTACGTCGCCGTGTCCCCTCCGGCAGAATCGAAAGCTGGTGCCGACGGCAATGACGTCGATCTGGAATTCCTGTTTCATCCGCGTGCTGTTCCGCTGCTTCTTATCTGGGCTAAAGGGTGTCTGGATCGCTCGTCTTTGGAGTGTCTTTCGCTCTGAAACCAATTCAAACGTTAGACGAGCCCTGGGTCCGAGGCCAGTGTCGGGATGCTCGAGCGAGCGAGGGCCATCTTTCCGGGCTCGTCTCGATCATCGAAAGCGCATTCCCCGTAGCCTAAATCCGACTTCGAGGAGATTTCGGACGTTCCTTAACTAGTTAGTTAGGCATCCAAATCAATAGAGCGACATAAAACTCCAAAATCTCAGACCATGCCCCGGGCCGCAGAAAGCAAAGCCGAATTCCTACATGGATACAGACGAATCAGCTGGTGCCTTAATTGGAACTACCGTCATTGTTACACCAATTTTTCTATTTATATTGGAAACGATACTTGCGAATTTTATCCGAAACCTGTCGAATTTCAATTCGGGCGCGC
>CAIXXC010000376.1 GCA_903923205.1 uncultured Rhodospirillales bacterium
CGATGGCCAGATACTTGTGACCGACGACATGGTGGGGCTGTTCGACTGGACCCCGAAATTCGTCCGTCGCTATGGCAAGCTGCGCCATGAGATCGAGAAGGCCGCTGCCGGTTACGCAGATGATGTGCGGCGCGGACAATTTCCGGCTGCCGCCGAGATGTACCATCTGAAGCGCGTTTGACGAGTGTTCCGTGAAGTAGGCCTTGGGATGTGCGTCCTGTGACGGGGTCTTTCGACCGCATCAAAGGACCGGCCTGACGTTATCTTAGCAATCGTGCTCTACGCTGAGAGCGCAATATCGTCTGGGTCGCCGCGACTATTGTTGTGAGGGAGGGACGGCAGCGTAATGGCCATAATTGCCGAACAGACGATTGACCTCGCACGCACGTTGTCACAGGCTTTGATTGTCGAAGACGACCCCACCTTGCAGCGGCTCTATGAAGATTATCTTGAGGGTGGTAGTTTCGCGCTCCGTATCTCGCGGACTTTGCGGGAGGCGATTGCCGAGCTTGACGAACTGGTCCCCGCCGCAATCCTGCTCGACTTGAATCTGCCGGACGGTCACGGCCACCAATTGCTCGAGGTTGTCCGCGAACGCAAGCTCGATACAGCAGTGATTGTCGTGACTTCCGCTGGATCGATCAACATGGCGGTCGAGTCGATGCGGCTCGGCGCGTATGATTTTCTGGTCAAGCCCTTCAGTCCCGAGCGTTTGCGCGTCACGCTCAGCAATGCGATCGAACGACACCGCCTGAAGCGGATCGAGCGTCGCTTGTTGCCCGACAGCATCGGTCGGTTCGAGGGCTTTATCGGAGCCTCGCCCCCGATGCAGGCGGTCTATCGAACGATTCAGAACGCTTCCGCCAGCAAGGCTCCCATTTTTATCTCCGGTGAGAGCGGCACGGGCAAGGAACTGGCTGCCGAAGCGATCCATAAGCGCTCGCCGCGCGCGAACAAGCCCTTTGTCGCCCTCAATTGCAGTGCGATCCCTCGCGATCTCGTTGAGAGCGAACTGTTCGGGCACGTGAAGGGTGCGTTCACGGGCGCTGTGAACAATCGAGACGGTATTGCTGCGCGCGCCGACGGTGGCACCTTGTTCCTCGACGAACTCGCCGAAATGGAAATGTCTCTGCAGTCCAAATTGCTGCGCTTCGTCCAGACGGGAACATTTCTACCGATTGGCGAGGATCGGCCACGGACGGTGGATGTTCGCTTTATTTGCGCCACCAACAAAGAACCCTTGACCGAGATCGCCAATGGTCGTTTTCGCGAGGATCTCTATTATCGACTGAGCGTCGTCCCGATCCAGATGCCCGCCCTGCGTGAGCGGGGCAGCGACATCACGTTGATCGCGCGTCATCACCTGCAGGCTTTCGCTCAGGAGGAGGGCAAGAATTTCGACGGGTTTGATCCTGAGGCTGAACGAATTCTGCTCGGCTATGAATGGCCGGGCAATGTGCGGCAGTTGTTGAATGTTGTGCGTAATGTGGTCGTGCTTTCACCAGGTGGGACCGTGACGGCGACAATGTTGCCGGCGCAACTACGAGGACCTGCCTTGGTCAAGGCGACCTCCGAAAGTGTGCGGAGCGATGTAAACCAACCCATCGTGCCGCTATGGCTGGTCGAGAAGGCCGCGATCGAACGCGCCATCAATGCCGCAGCCGGCAATATCGCGACAGCGGCCCATCTCCTCGGCATCGATGCATCGACCATCTACCGCAAGCGGAAGGAATGGTCGAAATCGGTGTGATCGTGTACCCGCGAGGGAGGAGCCTACCTATTTCACTTTGATAGATATCGAAATAATATAACCTCAGCCAATATGTTCCGAGGCTTCGTTTTGGGCGATACTTGGTTTCCTTGATCTTGGAAGGAAGTTCAAATGACAGCGCGCGTTCACGACGATCATCGGTTCCTGGCCAGGCTCGTTTTGCCGGCGCTTACCCTTGGGGTACTCACCTGTGGCGCATCGCCGGCCTGGGCCGACGGCACTTTGAATGTGTTGACCTGGTGCGATCACGAAGATCCAACGCTGCTCAAGCCGTTCGAGGCGGCCAATGGCGTCAAGGTCAATTTCAAGGATATTGACAGCACGGCGGCGGCACTCGCGGTTCTCAAGCAATCGAAACCAGGTGATTGGGACGTTCTGGTAATCGATGAAACCGATACCGGCCGCCTTTCGAAAATGGGAATTCTTGCGCCGCTTTCCGCGGAGGATTACCCCTTCTCCACGATCCCAGCGACAATTGCCGATCCGAAACTGACCTCTGTCGATGGCACGTTGTACACGGTGCCGGAAAAGTTCGGCTATAATACGGTCGCCTACAATAAGGGCAACGTCGATCCGGCGGCGATGACGGAGATCAACGCACCCTGGGACTCGAAGTATAAGGGCCGGGTCGCCGTCTACGATTATTACGTCCCCGAAATCGAGTACGCTGCGCTAGCTCTCGGCAAGGATCCAGCGACACTTGGCGACGCGGATTTGGAAGCCATCAAGGATAAGCTTGTCGCTCTGAAGCAGAACGCGGCAATGGTCGGTGACGTGACGACCGTACAACAGGCGCTGGCGACCGGAGCCGTTGATATGCTGGTCGGGGGTGGCGAATGGGTCACGGCCGGGCTTGCCAAGGATCAGCCGAACCTCGATTACACGATACCAAAGGAGGGCGGTGTCCGCTGGCAGCAGGGACTGGGCGTCTTTGCCAGTTCAAATGAAAAGCCGCTCGCGGTGAAATTCATTCAATATATCCTGAGCCCGGAGGGACAGGGGAAGCTGGCGACATCGTCCTGTTACTGGGGGATGCCTGCCAATAGCGCAGCCCTTCTTACACCTGCACAGAAGACGATTCTGCGCTGGAATGATCAGGCCGCTTTCGTGAAATCATCGCATCCGTATCTGCAAATGACTCCTGAGTTCGACAAGAAGTTGCAGGCTCTCTGGGCGTCGGTGTTGCAGAGCAAATGACCGTTTACGCGACAGTGGCAGGGGTATCGGCGGCGCATGCGGTATCGCGTGTGCGGCTCGCCGGCCTCGCCTATGTAGCGCCGGCTGTCCTCTGGATCCTGCTTTTCTTCTTCGCCCCTGTGCTGATCATGGTGGGCTACAGCCTTCTCCCCCTCGACGCCAATGGTGCCTTGGGGGCACCCAGCCTAGCCGATTATCGCACTTTCTTCGCTGAAAGCGCGTATCTGGGCGCCTTGTCGAATTCCGTTGTCACGACCGCGATCGTCGTCGTGTTCAGTTCGTTGCTGGCCTATCCCTTCGCCTATTGTATCGCGTGTGTGATCGCGCCACGCTTCCAGCGTATTGCCCTTGCGGCCGCGATACTGCCGTTTTGGACATCATATGTGGTCCGATCCTACGCCTGGCTCCTGGCGTTGTCGCCGACGGGTGTGATCAATTATTCATTGCGTGCTCTGCACTTGATCAATCACCCGCTCATCCTCGCCTATAATCCGCACGCAACTGAGCTCGGATTCATCCATTTCTTCATTATGCTGAACACCCTGACGATTTACGCCAATTTGGTGCAGATCAATCCGCGCTATGCCCTGGCAGCCGAGGATCTGGGGGCCTCCAAATTCTGGGGTTTCCTCACGGTGACCCTGCCGCTAAGCCTGCCCGGAGTTGCGGTCGGTGCGTTTTTGACAATCGTGCTTTGCATTGGCGACTATGTCACCCCGCAGATATTGGGCGGCTTTCGAGAGCTTTTGCTGCCTCAGCTCATCATGATGCAGATCCAACGGCAATTGGATCTGCCGATGGCGTCGGCGATGTCGCTGATCCTGACGGTCGTTGTCGCGATGGCCTATATGGCGATGCAACGCTGGCTGAAAATGGCACGGCTATGAATCGTTACCCGTTCAGTGGCCTCGGCCGCGTTGTCGCCTATGGCTACATGACTCTCTGTTACGCTTTCATCTTTCTGCCGGTCGCCGTGTTGCTGTTGTTTTCCCTGC
>CAIXXC010000377.1 GCA_903923205.1 uncultured Rhodospirillales bacterium
TGACCTGCATCAGCCTCGGGCTCACGCGAGGGTACGTTGCACCAGTTTCGCCGGCGACGATTTCGCGAGCTTCTTCAGATAGGCCAGGGTGGCGGAGACACTGTCCGGCGTCGCAAGGCGGCTGCCTGAGGGTAGGTTGAGGAGCGCACAACTCGCAGCCAGAAGCGGGATCTCACGCATCACGCCCTGCCTATCCGCTGCGATGGTAAAGCCGACCGCCTGAGTCTCGGTGTCGTAGAAGTTGACGGCATCGGCGGCAAATCGAGCGAGAAATCCTGCAACCATCTTGGCGACGGCATCCGCGCCAAAGTTCCGGGCGCCCATGAAAAAGTCATCTCCGCCGATATGCCCGAGAAAGAACTCCCTGCCCGCGAAATGCTGACGCATGAGATCGGCGAAGAGCATGATCGCCCGATCACCTTGGCGGAAGCCGAAACGATCGTTGAAAGGCTTGAAATGATCGAGATCGAAATAAGCGAACGACCAGGCATTGCCCTCATCCTCAAAGGCGGTGGCAAGGTAGTCGGCAATACTGTTGTTGCCAGGTAGCTTCGTCAGCGGATTTTGATTGCGCGCCACCATCAGGTTCAGGTCATTCATGAGGCGCACAAGCGCCGCCGCCTGCAGCAACCCGAGGTACCGTCCCTCCTCCACGATCACGACGGCTGGCTCATCATCGCGGATCGCGAATGAAGCAAGGATGCGATCGATCGGGGCATTGACGTCGCAAACCAGACAGGGCTTCACGAAGCTTCGCAATCTGTATGGCTGGCCCTTATTCACCAGCAAATCCTTGCCGAATGGAGAGTAGACGAATTCCTTGAGATCGAATTCATGCACAATTCCGACGGGTTGAGACTGGTCGTCCACGACGGGGAAAAAAGATCGGCTTTTATCGCGACGGAACGTATTGAGCACATGCTCCATTCCCGACCCGACCTCCAGGGCGGGAACCTTGTCCAGTTCTGGGCGTATCAGACGACTACTGTCCTGTCGTTCCCGGCGATCGTTGCGGTTGGCGGCGGTGACGACCGAATATCGAGACTGGAGGGACTGAATATTGACCGTTGGTCTGGCAATAAAATAGCCCTGTACGAGGTCGCATCCAATTTCGCGACAAATGCGAAATTCGGCCTCTGTCTCTACCCCCTCGGCCACAACCCACACGCCGAGCGAACGCGCCAAGGTCACGATCGAAGAGAGAAAGACCTTCTTTTTGGCATCCCGTTCGATCCCGGACACGAAGAAGCGATCAACCTTGATCAAGTCTGGGTGGCTGGTACACAGCAGATGCAATCCCGAATGACCGATGCCGAAATCATCGATCGCCACCTGCGCGTTACCAAGCGGAAATTGGAACATCTGGCGCACTTTTTCGGGATCGATAACGGCATCGATCTCCGAAATCTCGATACACAGACTTGACGGTGACAGCCCGTGTCGGCGTAGCACACTGCCAATGGCGGCAGGACGATAGGACGGGTTTGAGAGCAACCGGTTATCAAGGTTCAGGAACAAACGGGCGTTATTGGCAGGGCCGAATTGCGCGAATTTCGCGATGGCGATCTCGTAGAGGGCACGATCGAGGGCGACCGAAATATCATTATCATGGGCGTGATCGAGCAATTCCCGGATACTGGAAAAACCCGCCGCCTCATGTCCACGCATCAACGCCTCATAGGCATAGACAACACCCGTATGGACGTTCACGATCGGTTGGTAGGCGTAATCGATCGCAGCGGCGATTTTGCCGAGACCATCCGAAATCTCATCGGAGCGCGTCTCCGCGCGACGCGCGTCACTTACATATGCCATGAATACCCCAGCGATGTTGCAGTGCGGAACTCTGCTCTCACCAGTGCATGAAATATCTAGTTTGTTAATGAAAAATGAATTTTGTATTTTGTAATAAAATCTTCACCGCCATTAGCATGTGCGCTTTTCTTTCTATTTGCTTAAAGAGCACTGCTAGCCTGTCTTTTTACATTTCATCATTATTTTTTCGATACAGACCAATAAATCATTCCTCGATCTGCAATAAAGCCCCCGTAAGGCGCCGGTAAGCATCTCGATAACGGAGACTGGTCGCCTCGACAATTTCGGGTGGTAAATTCGGTGCTGGCACTTCGCCATCCCAGAGCCCGCGCCGGCGCAGACCGTCAAGATAATCACGAAGCGGCTGCTTATCGAAGCTCGGTTGTGAACCGCCCGGCCGATAAGCTTCTGCAGGCCAGAAGCGCGAGCTGTCCGGGGTCATAACTTCATCTATCA
>CAIXXC010000378.1 GCA_903923205.1 uncultured Rhodospirillales bacterium
AGCACAATCCTACGAGTTGCGTCAGCAGTTGAGCTCCGCTCCCTTGTCAGGTACCGCGCGGCAAAATCAGGCGATTGTCGCGCTGCTTCGATAAGAGCAATGAGACAGGGTTAAGTAGCGTCCGCTCAGGCGATCGTGGCGCACTCTGTGCGCCTGCTCCTGGCTATTCGTGTTGCCGAAATTGGCTCCCATTCCGGGGCTTGGCACGGGTGACAAATTTGTTTCCGAAGGGGACGTCTGGTGCTTGACTTGCCTCCAGCACGCCTGTATCAAGCGCCCCTCGGTACGGGATGGGGGTGTAGCTCAGTTGGTTAGAGCGCCGGCCTGTCACGCCGGAGGTCGCGGGTTCGAGCCCCGTCACTCCCGCCACTTTCCCTCGAGATATCTGGCCGCACTCGGAATTAGATTGTCCTTCTCTTGATGGGTTGAGACGGGTTCATCTGTCTGTGCGGTCGCGCGCGCGATTTCTTGCAGAATTGTAGGGCAATAATGCCAATTGGTTCGCGCATCGCAGCAATCGCTGCTTCCCTTTTTTGGCATTGGTCCATATACGTTGGGGCTGATAAGAGACGGTCTCAGCCACGCGAAATTCATCGTTTGGTATGATCTCGTTTCTTCGATCACACGTCTTTTCCGGACGATCGTCCGACAGGATTGGGACCGACCCATGTCTTCCCTAAACTATCTCGGCGAATACCTGCCGATCTTTGTTTTCCTCGTGATCGCGCTTGCGTTCGGTGTGGTCGCCATTGCGGGTTCATGGCTTGCTGCAAAGCAAAAACCCGATGCGGTCAAGCTGGCGGCCTATGAATGCGGCTTCGAAGCGTTTGATGATGCGCGCCGTAAATTCGATGTCCGCTTTTATCTCGTCTCGATCCTCTTCATCATTTTCGACCTCGAAGTTGCCTTCCTTTTTCCGTGGGCGATCTCGTTGTCGAAGATTGGTCTTTACGGATTTTGGTCGATGATGCTCTTCCTGGCCGTGCTGACCGTCGGTTTTATCTACGAGTGGAAAAAGGGAGCCTTGGAATGGGAGTGAACGAGAGCGTCGTTCCGGTCGCCATTCCGCCAGGCGCGACGCAGGACGCGCTGTTGGAGAGCGTGGCTGGTGAAATCCAGGACAAGGGCTTCGTTGTTGCCAAGCTCGACGCATTGGTCAATTGGGCACGAACCGGTTCACTCTGGCCGGTGACATTCGGCCTTGCCTGTTGCGGCGTCGAAATGATGCATACCTGGATGAGCCGCTATGACGCCGAGCGCATGGGTCTGGTGTTTCGCGCGAGCCCGCGGCATTCCGATGTGATGATCGTCGCCGGGACCTTGACGAACAAAATGGCACCGGCTTTGCGTCGTGTTTACGACCAGATGGCGGAGCCGCGTTGGGTGATTTCGATGGGCTCGTGCGCCAATGGCGGTGGCTATTATCATTATTCCTATTCGGTCGTGCGCGGCTGTGATCGCATCGTGCCCGTAGATATTTACGTGCCCGGGTGCCCGCCGACGGCCGAGGCGCTCTTGTACGGCATTCTCCAACTCCAGAAAAAGATCCGCCGCTCCAGCGTGTTCGCTCGCTAAGCCGGTCAGATTTTCGGAGACATCATGAGCCAAGAGCTTACCGAGTTTGGAACGATCATATCCGGTGCGCTGCCGGCAGAGATCACGAACGTCGAAATCGTTCGGGATCAACTGGTGCTGTGGACCCGCGTCGAATCGGTCGTTCCGGTCCTGACATTCCTGCGCGATGATCCCGCTTGCTTGTTCAAGATGCTCGTCGATCTGACGGCGGTCGATTATCCCGAGCGCCCCGAGCGCTTCGAGGTGGTCTATAATCTACTGAGTTTGAGGCATAATCGCCGTGTCAGACTGAAGATTGCCGTCGAGGATGGCTCTTCGGTGCCGAGTATCGCCGGAATTCTGGGGGCCGCGAGCTGGTACGAACGGGAAGTCTGGGACATGTTCGGGATCCCGTTCTCCGGGCACCCCGATATGCGCCGGATCCTGACGGATTATGGCTTCGAGGGTCATCCGTTGCGCAAGGATTTCCCGCTGACGGGCTACGTCGAGGTTCGCTACGATGACGAACAGAAGCGAGTCGTGTATGAGCCGGTAAAGCTTGCGCAGGAATTCCGCAGCTTTGATTTCGTGTCGCCTTGGGAAGGGATGAATACCCTGTTGCCTGGTGATGAAAAGGCGGGGACAAACCAATAATGGCCGAGACCACGACAAGAACGGTCAATTTTGGCGTCGCTGGCCCTGCGCCGGTCGAACAGCCGCTGATCGATCCCGACAACAAACCCTACCTTGTTAATGTCGGCCCCCAACATCCAGGCACCCATGGCGTTCTTCGCCTTGTCCTCGAGATGGAAGGCGAAGTGGTTGAGCGCGCGGACCCGCATATTGGGCTGCTCCATCGCGGAACCGAAAAGCTCATCGAATATAAGACCTATCTCCAGGCTTTGCCCTATTTCGACCGGCTCGATTATGTCTCGCCGATGGCGCAGGAGCATGCCTTCGCCCTCGCCGTTGAGAAATTGATGGGGATAGAGCCGCCACGACGCGGCCAGTTCATTCGCGTGTTGTTCGCGGAAATTTCGCGTATCGCCAATCATCTTCTGAATGTCACGGCCTTCGCAATGGACGTCGGCGCGCTGACGCCGATCCTTTGGGGATTCGAGGAACGCGAGAAGCTGCTGGAATTCTACGAGCGGGTTTCCGGTGCTCGTTTCCACGCCAACTACTTCCGCCCCGGTGGCGTTCATCGCGACCTGCCGCCCGGTCTGATCGAGGAAATTTACGGGTTTTGTGACCAATTCCCGGCCTGGATCGACAATTTTGAGGCACTGATCACCGAAAACCGCATTTTCAAACAGCGCACCGTGAATATTGGCCCGGTGACCGCCGAACAGGCCGTCGATTGGGGCTTTACGGGGCCGATGCTGCGGGCCAGCGGTGTGGCCTGGGACCTGCGCAAGGCGCAGCCCTATGACGTCTATGCCGAGATGGATTTCGACGTGCCGGTGGGCACCAGCGGCGATTGCTGGGAGCGCTTTCTCGTTCGCGTCGAGGAGATGCGGCAGAGCCTGAAGATCATCCGGCAGGCGCTGGACAATCTGCCGCCCGGGCCGGTCATGGTGGATAACCGCAAGGTCGCACCGCCGCCGCGCGCCGAGATGAAACAGTCGATGGAAGCCTTGATCCATCACTTCAAGCTGTTCACTGAGGGCTATCACGTGCCTGCGGGCGAGACCTACACCGCAGTTGAAGCGCCGAAGGGCGAGTTTGCCGTTTATCTCGTCTCGGATGGCAGTAACAAGCCCTATCGCTGCAAGATCCGTGCACCGGGCTTCACCTGCATTCAGGCGATCGACGCGATGGGCAGAGGCCACATGCTGGCCGATGTGGTGGCGATCATAGGGTCAATGGACGTCGTCTTTGGTGAGATCGATCGATGAGTGGTGACAACGGCGGCAATCCCGTCGAGCAGCCGGCGAGCTTTGAATTCACGCCGGAGAATATCGCCCGCGCGAGGGCGCTGATTGCCAAATATCCTGAAGGGCGTCAGGCAAGTGCGGTCCTGCCGCTGCTGTACCTCGCGCAGGAGCAGCATGAGAACTGGGTACCTCGGGCGGCGATGGACTATATCGGGGCCATGCTCGATATGGCGCCGATCCGGGTCTACGAGGTTGCGACCTTCTACACGATGTTCAATCTCAGGCCGGTCGGGCCCTATTTCCTGCAGGTCTGCACCACGACGCCGTGCTGGCTTCGCGGCTCTGACGCGGTGCTGGACGCCTGTCGAAGCAAGCTCGGGATCGATATTGACGAGCGCACAGCTGATGGCAGGTTCACGATTGTCGAGGTCGAGTGCCTTGGCGCTTGCGTGAACGCCCCGGTTCTGCGGGTGAATGACGATAATTACGAAGACCTCGATGGCCCGAGGACTCTCGCCCTGCTCGACGCTTTGGCCCGAGGCGAGAAGCCGCCGCGTGGCCCGACGATCGAGCGTCAGAATGCGGCACCTGTCGGTGGGCCGACGACGCTGACGACGCTACGATTCGACGGAGGCGGCGATGCTGCGTGACGAAGACAGAATCTTCACCAATCTCTACGGGCTCCATGATCCGGGCCTCCACGGTGCGCTCAAGCGCGGCGACTGGAGCGGCACCAAGGATCTGATCCTCAAGGGCCGCGATTGGCTGGTCGAGGAGGTCAAGAATTCCGGCCTTCGAGGGCGCGGCGGCGCCGGATTTGGTTCTGGATTGAAGTGGTCGTTCATGCCCAAGCCCGGCAGCGGCAGGCCGCATTATCTCGTCGTCAATGCCGATGAATCCGAACCCGGTACGTGCAAGGATCGCGAGATCATCAGGCATGATCCGCACAAGCTTGTGGAAGGCTGTCTGCTGGCCTCGGTCGCGATGGACGTTCACACCTGCTACATTTATGTCCGTGGTGAATATTACAACGAGGCGCAGCGCTTGCAGACGGCGATTGACGAAGCCTACGCCGCAGGTCTGATCGGCCCGGATGCCTGCGGCTCGGGCTATGCCTTCGACCTCTATCTCCATCGCGGCGCCGGTGCTTATATCTGTGGCGAGGAATCGGCGCTGCTGGAGAGCCTCGAAGGGCGCAAGGGCCAGCCCCGCATGAAGCCGCCCTTTCCGGCGGGTGCCGGACTTTATGGGTGTCCGACGACGGTCAATAATGTCGAGAGCATTTCGGTTGTCCCGACGATCCTGCGTCGCGGCGCTGCGTGGTTTGCCGCGCTCGGCAAGCCGAAGAACGTCGGCTCCAAGATTTTCTGTATCTCCGGTCATGTGAACAAGCCCTGCACGGTCGAGGAAGAGCTTGGCATTCCCTTGAAAGAGTTGATCGAGACCTATGCCGGTGGGGTTCGCGGCGGCTGGGATAATCTGCTTGCGATTATTCCGGGCGGCTCCTCGGTGCCGATGATCCCGAAATCGGTCTGTGAGACCGTGACGATGGATTTCGACGCCTTGCGCGAAGTGCGAAGCGGTCTTGGGACCGGCGCCGTGATCGTGATGGACAAGTCGACCGACATCATCAAGGCGATCGCGCGACTGTCGCGGTTCTACAAGCATGAGAGCTGTGGCCAATGCACCCCCTGCCG
>CAIXXC010000379.1 GCA_903923205.1 uncultured Rhodospirillales bacterium
CGCCCTCGCACGCGATCTGGGCGATGGCATCGACATCACGGTCGTGCCGGTCGAGCGCATTCCGCAGGAAGCGAACGGCAAGTACCGCTTCGCGATCCGGAGATTTTGATGACCGAGGTTCTTCGCGACTCGCCGGCGGAGCGGCCTAAGCCGGCGCACGGCACGCCCCGGGTCAGCGTGATCATGGCCACCTACAACATGGGTAACTACGTGGGTGCCGCGATCGAGAGCGTGCTCGCGCAGACCGTGCCCGACCTCGAACTGCACGTCGTCGACGACGGTTCGACGGACGACACGGCCGAGCGGGTGAAGCGTTACCTCACCGACCCCCGGGTCCGCTACCACTACCAGCCCAACGCGGGCCAGACCGCGGCCAAGAACCGTGGCATCGCGGCCTCCACCGGTGAATTCATCGGCTTCTGCGACGCCGACGACCTCTGGGTGCCCGAGAAGCTCGCGATGCAGATCCCGGTGTTTGAGGCCCACCCGGAAGCGGGTGTGGTCTACGCCCGAACCCGCGAGATTGACGAGCATGGCAACGAACTGCCCGAGAAGGTGCATTCCGAGCCGACGGGCAAAGTCACGCAAGAACTCTTCTTCGAGAACTTCGTACCGTTCGGAACCGCGATGGCGCGTCGCTCGTTACTGATCGAACATGGCGCATTCCGCCCCGATCTCAGGATGGGCATCGACTGGGAGCTTTGGCTCCGCCTGTCGGTCCATTGCGAATTCCAGTTTGTTCCCTCTGTGGCATACCTGTACCGCGTATGGAGCGGACAGATGTCTAAAAACTGGAAAGGGCGATATGAGGCCTGCTTCCAGATAATGGCGGAATTTGAACGCGCGCACCCAAACCTCATCAACACTGCCACCCGCCGACGCGCCTACAGCCACTCATACGTTAACCGAGCCCGCGCTCGCGCAACTATCTCCAACGACATACTGGGGTGCCTCGCGGACGCCTGGCGGGCGGCAAGTTATGGCCCTGCTGCGGGATCAGCGATCAAAACCGCAACAAAAGCCGTACTAGGGGGCTTCCGGAAGTGAATCACCGACATGTCAAAGAATAACAGCGAATCAAAAAGTAACTTGGCGAACCACTAGCAACGTGGATAAAAAAAGGCACATTCGTTACCGCGAAAATGGGAATGGCACTGCCGTTGGGCTGACGCCATTCTTTTTTTTATTCCTTATTTTTTATCTCGTCCGCTTGCTGCAGCTAGGAATACGGATCCCTGTATTTGGCAATTTTCGCCTGGAATTTATCCTAGGTCTGCTCGTAGCGGTCCCAGGCGTCGTTTTATTGACTCAAGAAAAAAAGCTGATCAGGCCGACCTCATTCAACCTCGGCCTCGCGTTTGCATTTCTGATGTTACTCATGACGCCCCTATCTGTGGACCCTGAGGTCTCTTGGGGAGTCTTTTCAAATATCGTGTTGAAAGACCTAATGGTAGGCATTTGTATCGCAGCCTTCCTTACTAGCGTGATGAGAATGAAGTGGTTCATTTTTAGCCATCTCCTCGGCTTCGCTAAAATGGCCGAGGAGGGCGTCGTCGGCAGCATAACGGGAGGTTTAATTTGGGAAAACCAGGGCACTTTGCGCTTACACGGCTCAACTCCGCGTTATGACCACCCAAATTCCTTCGGCGGCACTCAAGCCGGGACACTCCCGTTTCTTGGCGAGCTGTTTAGAATAAATCGCAGCCAAATCGTCCGAATATTACTTGTCTTGCAGGCCGTCGCGGCTATCGATGTGATTATCCATACTGGCTCGAGAACGACCTATTTTGCGATGATCATGTGGATCGGCTACCTCTTCATTTCTTCAAAGAACAAATTTAGATCTCTAATCATTATCTGCGCGACCG
>CAIXXC010000380.1 GCA_903923205.1 uncultured Rhodospirillales bacterium
ACGGGTAGATCAGCCGGCGTCGGTCAAGCCGCCACGTCAATAAATGTTAACTGATAATGACTCTTGTGCCGAGTTTCTGCCCTACCTGGCCTGTAATCGCGCGGCCGGTCAAATTGCCGAGGGATGTCAAAACACAACCCGCCATGGTTGGGTCTGACCAACCGTTTCTTGAAGGTAGTCAAGATAGGTCCGCACGCGGATCGGAGGGGCGACATGGGTCCGGTAAAGAACGTGGAGCGGCACCGACGCCTGTCGCCAGTCATCGAGGATCGTTCGCAACCGACCCTTTCGCACATCCTCATGGACGAGGAATGTCGGCAGGACGGCGATGCCGCCGCCGGCGATGGCGGCGATCCTGACCGCTTCGGGATCATCGATGTGAAGCGGAGGAGCAAACGCGACGGTCGCGGTTCTCTCCTTGCCGTTCAGGAGCAGCCGATTGTGCTTTCCAGCGGGGCCAAGCTCGATGATCGCGTGGGTGGCGAGATCCTCAGGAACCAGAGGAAGGCCTTTGTGCTCGAGATAGCGGGGGGCAGCGACAATACAAAAGTCGATATCTCCCAGCTTCTGATTGCCGATTTCGGGTGACGCGACCGTCCTCAGACGGATTGCAATATCGACTTCTCCCGGTCCCGAGCCGATCTCATGCCGGTCCTGGCCAAGCCAGAGCGCGATGCGGATATTCGGATGGCGCTCACGGAAGGCGGGCAGATGCGGAACGATGAAGTTTCTGCCGATCAAGCCCGTGGTGGCGATCGTCAAAAGCCCGCTCGCGCCTTTGCCTTTAAGCCGCAACACATTTTGCGCCTCTATGCCGTCGTCGAGCAGTCTTCTTGCGTGTGGTAGAAAATTTCGACCGTCCTCGGTCAGGACGACCACGCGTGTGGATCGATCGAGAAGAACGCACCCCACCTCTAGCTCAAGCCGAGCAATCTGCCGGGCGACGGAGGATTTGGGCATCTTCAACGTGCGAGCGGCCGCGGAAAAGCTACCGTCACTCACGATTTCCAGAAACACTTGAATATCCGACAGCTGGATCATTGTTCGCAATTCCGGGTCAAGTGGTCCCTGATATGGCATCTTGAACCGGTTCGAGCGGACAATCTAGGCTCCGATTGGGATGGCACGACGTCGGCGCCGGAGCGCCACTCGAGTTTCGCCACGGGAGGTACTGATCGACCCCGCCGGTGGCCGATGCGGCAATGGGGCCGTGAGGAAGGGAATTTCGGCATGAGCGGAGGGATGCCTGGCGCAAGATCTCTAGGTTGGATGGGCCCCCAGCCGTCATTGATCGGCCAAGGGCTCAGCGAAGACCTGAGCGCAGCCGTGTTTCGGATCGATCAGAGCAACGAGGCCGAGGTATCCGTCCAAATTCCACCAGATACCTATTTTGTCTGCGCTACGCTTTCAGGATCGATCGATTGGGATGCTCGATTGACCGACCGGCGCGTGACCCGCCCCTGCCGACCCGGCGCTGTGGACATGGGTTATCCTGGAGAAGCCGCCCAGATCCGTTATTCGAATGCGCGCGCGCGGATCGTCCACTTCTATCTGCCCAGGCGCTGGTTCCTGCGTCAGGTCGACGAGTTAGCGCCCTCGGCTCGGCATAGCGAAATCGAACTGATAGATCCGATGCATTCGCGCTGTGTAGCGGTCAGTCGGCACGGAGAACTTATCGTAGACGCCCTCTGCCGCGGGGACTCTACTCAGAGACTGGAAATCGAATCCATTGGCCTCAGTCTTGCCGCCACGCTGGTGAGGTTGCATTCAAATATCACGCCCCGAATACCGGCTCGAGGGGGTTTGACGCGCCAGCAGCAGAAGCGCGTTACAGATTACGTGAGCGCCAATCTCGGCGAAGATATCGCTCTCGCTGACTTGGCGGCAATCTGCGAATTGTCTCCACACCACTTCTGCCGGGCCTTCAAGCAGTCGATGGGGCTCACCCCATTCGCATGGCTGACGCAACAGCGCATCGATCGGGCGAAGGAACTTATCATCGCCCACCCATCAATGGGTCTACTCGAAATTGCTCTTTGCGTTGGATATCAAAGCCAAGCCGCGTTCGGCACCGCGTTCCAACGTACCGTCGGCGCCGCTCCCGGAAAGTGGCGGCGCGCTAGAGACTAACGTGCGGAGACCGCCCCCCTTCTATTCTCCGACGGTCACAGATTTGAACTGAATGATCATCATATCGCCCGGACATTACGCGTTTTCGCGATAGATTCCGCATTCCGCCGATAACGTGACCGCCTCGAAGTCGCTACCACTTGGCGACAGCTGAATGCAGCCATTTGGGATCGATCGCCGCCCTTAGGAGCAGATCGACCGGCCAGATATGTCAGGGGCAGAAAATGGAATTCGAAGTAACGCGCCGCGCGGCGACGGGCTTGTTGCTAGGGGGAGCAACGGTCGGATTGACCGGACGCGCCCTGGCCAATCCTACAAATCCAACGGAAAAGTTCATGAACCCCGATGATGTGCACCCGAGAAAGCGGTTACGAGTGCTCGACTCCGAGATGAGCTATGTCGACTTGGGAGAAGGCGATCCCGTCGTGTTCCTGCATGGCAACCCGACCTCGTCCTACCTCTGGCGCAATGTCATTTCCGGCATCACCAGCAAGAGGAGACTGCTCGCGCCCGATCTGATCGGCATGGGCCAGTCAAATTCAGCGCCTGGCGGCCACTACCGCTTCGTCGACCACGCCCGCTATCTCGATGCCTGGTTCG
>CAIXXC010000381.1 GCA_903923205.1 uncultured Rhodospirillales bacterium
AACGCTTGGGCCGCGCCAAGGACTGCCTCAACGAAGCGACTCCCCTGCTCGCAAACCCCAGCGTTGGCCACTACGCCTGGATGCACTCCTACCTCCAGTTGGAAGTCTCCTCCTGCCACGCCATTCTCGGGGAAGTAATTGCCGCGATTCAGGATGCAGAAGCGGAAGTAAAGGCGTCCCAGGAAGCAAATCTGCCCATCGTGAACCTCCGTGGTGTCGGCTTCATCGCCGAAGATCGGATGGTGCGGAAGGAAGTTCAGGCAGCCTGGTCGGCGTCGGCGGAGGGAATGCGCCGCTCTTACCTGATTCGCAAGAGTTCGGCGCGCCAATACCAGTTTCTTTTTGTTATGAGGCGTGCGGCCGATAGTCTCGGGCTCGCATGGACCCGTGTCGGAGTTGCCGACGCCGCAGTTGATGTAACCCGCAGGGGGACAAGCCTCCAATCCAAAGCCTACGCCTTTGAAATGCTCGGGGACGACCAAACCAAGGTCGGCACCCTGCGCGAGGCAACCCAAAACTTCGATTCGGCCGACCAGACGCTGGCCCAACTCGCTCCGGGAAAGCTCACGAACCAATACAGGGCAGACTGGACCGTCGACCGCTTCGCGCTGAGTGCCAAGACCTCTAGCAACCTCAATCCAGTGCTGCGGCGGATCGCTGACACAGAGCCGGTGATGCAAAAGGTGGATGCCTTATATCCACGGCTTCGCTTCTACACGGAATACGCCGATGTGCTGCGCCTTTCGCACCGGATGCCGGAGTCGATGCTCGTAGCGTGGAAGGCAATCGGAAGTTCCGAGCACCAGCTAACCCAGATTCATACCGATACCGCTCGTCAGGCATGGGAGGAGCAAGCAGCGCGAGCCTACCAGATCCTCGTTCTGGACCTCGCTGCCTCAGGAAAGCCACAAGATGCCCTTAGAGCATGGGAATGGTTTAGAGCATCATCCCACCGCGACAGTATGCCAGAAAGCCTGGCCGGTGATCCCGATGCAGCCACCGCTTCCCTACCCTTGATCCCCGTCGAATCCCCCGGCAGCGTGACCCTGGTCTACGCTCGCCTCGACGATCAATTCTTCGTCTGGTCCATCTCTGCAAATCCTGCGGAACCCGTTCGCCTGCGCGTCCTCTCGGCCTCCGCACCGTCCATCGATGCGAAGGGCCTTGCATTTCGTCGCCTCTGCGCCGACCCGCGATCGTCCCTTTACGACATCCAGATCCTCGGCGCCTCTTTGTACGACGACCTGGTCGGCCCGTTCGCCGACCAGGTTACGCAGGCTGCCTCTGTGGAGCTGGATCTCGACAATTCGCTCGCCACTATTCCGTTCGCCGCCTTCACTCACGGCGGTCAGTACTTCGCCTTGCAGTATGCCCTTACGTTCCTGCCGGATGGCTGGACCCTGAATCCCGGCAGCGGGGATCAGGACACGTTGTCTGCCCATTCCCGGACGCTTGTCTTGCGTGAGGTCTCTCAAGCGGGAGCGGCACATATCCCCGGCGAGTACGACGAATCGCAAGATCTGGTCAAGCGGGTTCCCGGTGCTCGGCTGCAAAGCGCAACCCTGTGGCGCTCGGGCCTTAACCTCAATATCGCCGGCCCTTCGACACTCCAAACCGATGTCGCGGCGGCAGACGTCCTGCACTACACTGGCCACG
>CAIXXC010000382.1 GCA_903923205.1 uncultured Rhodospirillales bacterium
ATGAAAACGGAGGCCATCATGACCGCGATCAAGGGCGTCGTCTCTCACCACGCACGGGAAGTCGCCGAACTTCGCGCCGATCGCGAGCTGGCGGTGGAGTACCTCAAGGCCGCCATGGCCGACCTCGACAGTCCCGAGGATCGCGGCGCCTGCCTTGTGGCCCTGCGCACCGTCGCCGAGGCCTATGGCGGCCTGGCCGAAGTGGCCAGCGCGGCGGGCGTCAGCCGTGAATCGCTCTACCGCGCTTTGTCGCCGAAGGGTAACCCCACCCTCAAGACGCTCATCGCTGTGCTGAAGACGGTCGGAATGCGCCTGTCCGTCGAACCGGAGCGCCCGGCGGTGGCCTGATCATGCGCGGACTGATCTGGGAGCAGAGCGCCGCGACCGTCGTGTCATGCAGCCCAATCCCGCCAGCCCCACAATTGTGAGGGTCCAGGTAGTTGGCTCTGGCAAAGGCGGAGGCGTATACGGCGTGTAATTGCCGACGATTTCGCCCGAGTCATTCATTCCCGTGATTTTGGTATCTATGGCGCCTGGAAAGTTTATCGTAGTATAGGTTCCGTTCGTTTCGACAAAACCGACCCCCTCTGACGCGGGATTCATATTGCCGAATACGCTGCCCGCGTTATTGATGCCCACAGGTTGAACGCCTGTCGTGCTTGCTATGTTCAGGATCGAGTATGTTCCGCCGGAATAGACGAATGCTTCTCCGGCCCAAAAATTCGTTCCGCTGGCCGCGGTTGCGGAAATTCCGACGACAGAGCCTGCATCGTTGATGCCATAGATGAACGTTGAAAGCCCGTTTGGAGGCGCGAGTACTGTGTAGACGCCTTCGTATTCGGTGAATCCGAATGATTGGACCATCCCCATATAGGTGGATCCATTACCGAATATGCCCGCCACTTCTCCAGAGCTGTTTATCGCGAGAGGTTCGGTGAACGTCGCTCCAGGAACGGCAACCGGCGTGTACAGCCCGCCGGATTCGACGAAGGCGACGGTGCTGTCGCCATAATACGCGTATCCGGTGATATCTCCGGAATTATTCATACCGGCTACATAGCTATATATAGAACCGGGCGGATCTATGATCGTGTAATTTCCACCACTTTCCACAAAACCCTGCTGCCTTACCGTAGGGCTTGAAAACCATCCGCCAACCACGCCCGAAGAGGTGACGCCGACGGGAATGGTTTGAGATGAGCCGGGCACATTGATTGCGGTAAAAGCCCCTGACGTATCCAGGAAGCCTTGGACTCCCCCACTGCCGCTGCCGTAGACGCCAAAGATCGCGCCGTTATCGTTTATCCCCAATGGATCTATATTTGGAAAGAGGGTGGCGCTGATGGCGCTGTAAACACCATTGCTGTAGGTAAATGCATCCGCGTCGGCCCGAGGCGCCAGCCCTACGGATGTTAAGGCTGCCACGGCGACCGCGTATTTCAAGTCCATTTGGTTTCCCTTGGCCCGTCGCGGAGAACGATACGGCAGCCTGGCTCGGGCGATGTCAAACCTGCGGCGCGCGCCGTTTCCGCGCGTGTGAGCTCCTGCCGTGGTAGTATGCGCCCAGGATTGCCGACAACAAGGTGTTTCTCGCGGCGTCGCCCGACCGCCGCTCCAGCCGGGGCACGCGTTCGCGCGGGGTCTGCGTGATCACATGCGTCATCGTATTGCCCGTGGCCTCCGAGATCGCCCGCGCAGAGCGATGCGTTTCCGCGTCTTGAATGTTGAGGCGCGTGGCGCATGTTTTCCAGGATCTGGGTTCGCCCACCTGTGAGATCGGAAAACCCTCGTCTTCGAGCCGCTGGCCCGAGGCCCGCCGCCGACACTGGACCGCGGCCGTCCCCGGCCGAAATGCCCGGCCTCTCCAGCGCCGTTTCAGGCCATGACCTTCATGAGCTCGTCCAGCTGAACGGTGGCGAAGGCCGCGAAGCTGTCGGAGACGCCGAAGGGAAGCAGCAGCGTGCGATCCCGCGCCAGAGCGCCACAACTATAGACCACATTGGGCACATAGCCGTCCCGGGAGGCGCCGTCGGGACCCAGGAGAGGCCCCGCGGTG
>CAIXXC010000383.1 GCA_903923205.1 uncultured Rhodospirillales bacterium
CGCCCCGGTCCTTGATGCTGTTGAGGAGCATCAATACGATCACAGCATCGATGTTTCGCAGGTCTCAACAGAGATCCAGGCTGTCGAAGCTCAATTTGGCACGAGCCTGGAGATTGCCACAGCTGCGAGAAGCGCGATCGCCTCCGGTGCAGCAGCCGCCAGCGACCCCGCCAGCCTTGATAAAATCATGAAGGCACAGGCCGACGTACTGGCTCTGATCGCGCGTATCGGCGAGCGCTCGGGTCTGATCCTGGATGACCAGTTCAATACGTATTTTCTCTGCGATATCGCCCTGAACCACCTGCCGTCGATGCTCGACGAGTTGCCCGATCTGCAAATTAGCGCCGGGGACGTTACGAAACACGATGACTTCCTGATGTCTCTCGGCATCGTCCAGACCAATCGTGATGGCCTTGATGCTTCGATATCAGCCGCCTTCACCAATGATCCTGACGGCACGCTCAAGAATTCTCTCGGCGACATATATGGGAGCGCCAGAAGTCGCCTTGATGCTGCGATTGAGCGGTTCAAAGGCGGCACAAAGGTCGATACAGCGAGCCTTGGCCCCGTCATGGCGCAGCTCGTGAAATTGAATCAAGCAGCAATGGACGAACTTCATGCCCGTTTGCACGCTCGCGAACAACGGCTCACCAGGTCGGAATATCTCGCGTTCGGCGGTTCTGTTTCGTTGCTGGTGCTATTTACCGTGATTATGACCTATCGCGTGGTCTCACAAATCACCCGTCCGCTTGAGCGACTGACCGAGGTGATGCGCCGACTTGCGGCAGGACAGCTCGACGAGGCGATCCCGGCCCTCTCTCGCGGCGATGAGATCGGGCAGATGGCGCGGACGGTCGAGGTCTTCAAACAGAACGCGGTTGATGTTCAGCGCCTGACCGACGAACAGAAGATCAGAGAAGAGGAGTCAAAACGGCAAAAGACAGCGCTGGTCGAAGCCATGGCGAACCAATTTGAGGGCAGCGTCGCAAGTGTCATCGACGAAGTGGTAGCGTCATGCAAGGAGGTCGAAGACAAGGTCCGCAAGATGACCGACCAGATGAACGCAGCAAACCGCAGCAGTCAGGCAGTCGTGAAAGCGACTTCCGAGACGACAAGCAATGTTCAGATCGTCGCCGCCGCGGCGGAGGAACTCTATTCCTCGATCCGGGAAATCGCCGGGCGCGTGAACGATAGCGCAACAATCGCCAGCCAGACCGCATCGGCTGCGCAGAACAGTGCGGGGACGATCAACGAACTCGTCGATCAAGCGCAACGTGTCAGCCACATCGTCAGCTTGATCAGCAAGATCGCAAGCCAGACCAACCTGTTGGCGCTCAATGCCACGATCGAGTCGGCCCGCGCCGGCGAAGCGGGGAAGGGCTTTGCCGTCGTTGCCAATGAGGTCAAGAGCCTTGCCGCCCAGACCGCAAAGGCAACGGAAGAAATCACCCTGAATATTCAGTCAATTCAGACCGCGACCGGCCGTGTCGTCGAGGAAATCCGGCATATCTCTGATATCGCGAACCAATCCCGTGAAATCTCGACCTCCATCGCTGCAGCCATCGAGGAACAGACAGCCGCCACGCAGGAGATTTCAAAGAGCGTCGCCTATGCCGCCCAGGGCACGGAAGCCGTGGCGGAGAATATTACCGAAGTCGGTAAAAACGTGACGGAGGCCGATACCTTGTCTCGTGGTGTCCTTTCAGCGACGGTTTCTCTCGGCCAAGAGTTTGGCAAGCTGGAAGCACAGGTCGAAAAATTCGTCGCCACCGTGCGCTCGGGATAACCGGGCCTTACCCCGAGCCTTCTGCTGTGTCACTCTACCCTGCCCATCGTCCCAGGCGAGCAAACAAACAGCAATAACAAAGCCCCGGGGGAGACCTGCCATGAAAGCCGTCATCTACGAAGGAACGCGCAAGGTTCGTGTCGAAAATGTCCCCGTGCCCAAACTCCTTGCCGATACCGATGTGATCATCCGCGTCACCGCTGCATCGATCTGTGGCACCGACATCCGACTGTACTGGGGCACCATGACCAACGTCATGCCCATGATCGACGGCGAGCCGCTTGGTCATGAATGTGTCGGCGTTGTCGAGGAAGTCGGCCAGGCCGTGACGGGACTAAAGGTCGGGCAACGCGTGGTGTCACCATTCTCGGTCCATTGCGGCACCTGTTATTATTGCGAACACGATGTTCTGACCCGCTGCGAATCGATGCAGATATTCGGCGTCGGCAAGGGCTTCGGGGCGCCGCTCGGCGGATGTCAGTCGGAATACGTGCGCGTGCCATTGGCGGAGCGCGTCCTGCTCAAGCTCGACGAACGGGTATCGGACGAGCACGCGACCGTGCTACCGGACGTACTGACCGGGGTGTTCGCCGGCATGGAATGTCTGCGCGGAGGAGAGACAGTCGCAGTCACAGGCTGCGGCCCGACCGGGCTCGCTGCCGTTATGTGTGCCCGACTGCTTGGTGCCGGACCGATCTTTGCCATAGATCACCACGAAGACAGGCTCGCGATCGCTGCTGGCCTCGGGGCGATCCCGATCAATTTCGATCACGTTGATCCGCGCGAGGTCTTGCGTGGCCATACCGGCGGACGCGGTGTCGATGTCGTCGCCGATACCGTCGGCAAGATCGGCTCGGTCAATACCGCTTTGCCGCTGGCGCGCCCGTACGGGACCATGATCCTCCTCGGCTACATCGATCCTTCGGAGACATTGCCGATCGGCATTGCATCCTTGAATCACATCCAAATCCGCTCGGCTCTCGTCCCGGCGATTCGCCGCTATCAGCCACGGGTTATGCAGTTGATTGCCGATGGCAGGCTCGACCCCACGCCTTTGCTCAGCCATGTTCTACCTCTGGCCGATGCTGCGCGAGCCTATGAGATGATGTCGGAACGACAAGACGGAGCGATCAAGATCGTTCTGAAACCATAGGAATAGGCGTTGATCCCGCAAGATGGGGCGCGGCGCCTCTTTGGCTTTACGGCGGGCAGTCAGGTGTAACATCCTGGGAAATTACCCGGGTTGGCCTGAAGTAGGGGATGGGGTTGGACAAGATCAGTTTCGCCGAGCTTCCGGATGACGCGAAGGCGTATTTCCAGGGCGTCTACGAAAGAGCGCTCAGCCAGTTCAGAGGCATTGTCGACGAATACGGCATCAGCCCGGGAATTGCGCGGGCTATCGCCGAAGCCAGGGTCGCCGTCCTCCAGTCCGAATTAACCCCGGTGATTAACTCCCTGGACGCGGCCGGAACCCCGGTCGCCTGCGCCAAGGGATGCCGGTGTTGTTGTACGACGACAGTCCCGGTCAGCCCCGACGAGGCTCTGGCGCTTATCGATTATCTGAAGGCCACTCTTGGTGAGGCAGACTTTGCGGCGTTTGCGGCACGGACCCACGCGGCTGATGCACGCGGACATGGCATTGCCTCCGTTGAACGCCATCAACTCAAGATCTTCTGCCCGGTTCTGAACCCCGAAGACGGCTCCTGTCTTGGCCATGCGGTTCGACCCGTGGCCTGCCAAGGCTACCTCTCGATGAGCCTTCAGGCGTGCCAGGCCGACTACGAGGACACGCCACGACACATTCCGCACCCCATTGCTGCCAATCTGATCACGCAGATCGTCGACAGCACCCGCACATTCGTGCTGTCCGAAGCTGGGCTCGGCAACGCCGAGCTTGAGTTGACGGCGGCCCTCGTTGCTGGATTGGATACGCCAAACCCGGAAGCAGGTTGGATCAGGGGGGATCCGATTTTCGCGGATGCCGTCTATACGCCAACCCGACCGGAAGATCTGGCGCGGATGGCGTCGGAGCGGGGCGAGACCCTCGATTGAATTCTCCACCGCATCAGCAGCGGAAGATCGCGTCATCGACGCTGGCGACTCATCATATCCGCATCGTCATGCCCGTGCGCCGCACAACGAATGTGACCAACCAGATCGTCGCGGTAAAGCCCGCTGCGACAAGCAATGCGAGGATCCGGGGAGACAGAACCCCATCGTCCCCCGACAGATCGACCGGAACATAATCCAGATACTCGTCACCGAATTCTTGCAGTAGATAGGCAAAAATAGCGCCTTCACCGACAGGCATCAGGATACGGCGCATCAGCATGGGCATGACGAGTCCGGAAGTACTGGCTCCGATCAGCAGAAGCGCGGCAACCAGGGTAGTCCCCGTCGAGATCAGAACGAATGCCGGTGACCACAGGCCTTTACAGACTGGCTCCAAGGCCCCCAAGGCAAGACCACCAATCACCAGGGTCATCCCCAACCCAACCAACCGCGCCCATGCCGAAAGTGTTTTGCAAGAACGAAGGGGGGCGATCAACAGGGCACCGATCAACCCTTGGGCGATCGCTGGCAGGGTGCTCAGAATCCCCTCGGGATCGTAGCCATGTGGACCGTTGACATAAAGCATGTCTGGCAGGACCTTGCGATCGATCCAGGCCGCAATATCGAGGCCGGGCGTGGACAAATCATATCCACCATCGGGCGGCCGGATGAGCAGCAGGCCGCCATAAAGAACCAGGATCGACACCGCGACGACCAAGCGGCGTGTCGCGGTCTGATAGATCATCGAGAGGCCGACACAGAATGAGACCATGCCCAGCCGTTGCAGCACTCCCATAATGCGCAAGCCGCCATCGGCTTCCACATTACCCCTGAACAGATCGAGGTTGCTGACCAAGAACCCCACCATCAGCAGCTTGACGGCTCGCCATACCAGTTTAACGAGGAGCACCCGGCGCCGTTCCGGCGCACACGAGTTTTCCAAGGCCAGTGCCATCGACATCCCTGCGATCACGACGAAACCAGGGAAGACCGCATCTGCTGCAGAAAACCCTGTCCAGGGGGTGTGAAGCAGCAGGCTGGCAACGTCTGCCCCACCGACGTCATGGAGGTAGATGCTGGCATTAACAAACGTCATCGCGAGGATCGTAAAACCCCGGAGCATGTCCAACCACTGCAGCCGGTCTGCATTTGGAACCAGAACCATCATGCACCCGTTCGTCATCTTCAGCGAAATGCGCCCCTCCGCTGCACCATCGAACGAGTGTATGGATTTATTCGAGAACGCAACGGAATAGACAAAAGATCCAACGCGCCATATCGATAGCGCGGGGGTTGTCCCCGCTTATCTCCTGCCGGAATCAACCAAGCATGAAACTCGAAGGTGCTCCCAATTTTCGCGATCTCGCCGGAATCAGAAGCCGCGACGGCCGGGTGGTGCGATCCGGGCAGATATTTCGCTCGGAAAATCTGTCCAAGCTCACCGACGGCGATCTTGAGCAACTCCGCAAGGCCGATGTCCAGCTCATCTGCGATTTGCGCAACGGCACCGCTGAAAGCATTCGCGCCCCTTTGCGGAACGGTCATGAAGTCGAATTCCTGCACCTCAACGTGATTGGCGATCTGCGCTCCGAAGACGGCGAATTCGGTCGAATTCTACGCGAGAACTTCACCGCCGCCGGCGCGCGCGAGACAATGTTGTGGAGCTATGGCTGCATGGCGCGCCGGTTTGCTCCGCGCCTTTCCCTGTTGCTCGACCGGCTCGCCATGCCTGAGCGGCTTCCCGCCATCATTCATTGCCATGTCGGCAAGGACAGAACCGGGTTCGCCTGTGCGATTCTGCTGGCGGCCCTCGACGTGCCCTATGAAGAGATTGAACGTGACTACCTTGCCACGGCGGCGTTCGCCTATACCGAGTCTGCTCTCGCAGGCGTGGCCGAGCTGATCCATGAGTTGACCGGCCAGGTCGCCCCGACCGAAATGATAACCCCGATCGCGGCTGTCGATCCTGATTTCCTTGCCGCATCCTTTGCGGCAATCGCGACGGAATACGGCTCGGTCGATGTGTACTTGGAGAAGGTTGGTGGCCTGACGCGAGAAAAGCGGGCCCGTCTGCAGGCAACGCTTTTGGCCTGACCCGTTCAAGACACCCCATGATCAACGGCGCAAGAGGGACCCGACATGGACAAGCCGGACATCAACATTGGCTACGTGATCTATACGCTGGGCCGCGAGCCAGGAACACTCGACGCCGTCTGGGCGCACCAGATCAAGGGCGGCGGCACGGGCAAGGCGATCGGCGGCCGCAGTGCTGACTACCCCGGCCAGTATCAGATTCGCTATCTCTTCGATGATGGCAGCCTGTTCGCCGAGGTGGACCTCGAGATCGAACGCCAGGGCGAGCATTACGATCTTACCTGGTCGAAGGACGGACGCCTGCGGAGCCGTGGCATTGGCCACGCCACCGAAGCCGGCCTTATCGCCGGCTGGCGCAACGTGACCGACGGCGTCTGAAGCGATATCGGACCGGCCGCCGCCAAGCGACTGCCGGTCCGATACGTTTTACGCGGCGGTTGTCGAGCGGATCAGGCGTGCGACCGTCTGCGCCTCATTCTCGCCATAGCGGTTGAAGGCCTCCCAGACCGACATAGAGGTATCCGGCTCAAGACCGCGGCCAAGGAAAATGTTCTGCAGGCAGAACCAGCCCAGGACGCCGAATGTTTCGACCTGCGCCCGTGTTCCGGGCGGCGAATCTTCGACCGGCGCATCGGCGCCAAGCTTCAGCGATAGCTCGTAGGCATCGATCCGGTCCGGTGAGCCCGCAAGCAGCTTGTTGGCGACCTCTGGGTCGGTGCAGAACGGGCGGGCCAATCCGATGACATCTGTGGCCCCACTCGCCAGCGCATTGTTCATGCCCGCAAGGGTGCGGAAGCCGCCCGTGACCATGACCGGGATCTTGACCAGCGGCTTGATCAGCGCGGCGTATTCCAGGAAGTAAGCCTCGCGTCGCCGCGTGCTCTCGCGCGCAGGCTGGGCGGCCTCGCCCTCCTTGCCCGCGCCCAGCATGACCGGCTGCTCATAGGTACCGCCGGAAAGCTCGATCAGATCGACCCCCGCCGCCTCAAGCCAACGCGCCACCTGGCCCGCTTCGTCATTGCTAAAGCCGTTTTTCTGGAAATCGGCGGAATTCAGTTTGATCGAAATCGGGAAATCACTGCCAACCTGCGCGCGGATCGACCGGACGACCTCGAGCGCGAGACGCGCGCGGTTTTCGAGGCTGCCGCCCCAGGCATCGGTGCGGCGGTTGGCGAGCGGCGACAGGAACTGCGAGATCAGATAACCATGCGCCCCGTGGACCTGGATGCCGGTGAACCCGGTCTCGCGCGCAACGACGGCGGCATGCGTGAAGCGGCGGATGATATCCAGGATTTCAGCCTCGGTCGCTTCACGCGGAGCGCCAAAGCCATCCCCGATCATGTCGAGCGGAACCGCCGATGGCGCCAGCGGGTGCGGATTGACCGATTTTGGCGCCTGCCGGCCCGCATGTGTAATCTGCATCCAAAGATGATTACCGGCTGTCGTGCCTGCCTTGGCATAAGCGCGAAGCTCCTCGATCCCGCCGTTGCCGTCGATCGCAACATTGCCGGGACGCTCGGGGTGCAGACGATCACACGGCACGTTACCGGTGATCAGGAGACCGGCACCACCCAGGCTCCAGCGCCGGTACAGAGTCTCAAGTTCCGGGGTCGCCCGGTTCATTGGATCGGCCAGACCCTCGGTCATAGCGGTCTTGCACAGACGATTGGAAAGCCGCGCCCCGCAGGGCAGGTCGATCGCGGTGTTGATCGTGGGACTCATGAACAGGTGGTCCTTCTTGGGATTGGAACGAGGAGAATCTTGACGACGTCCATCCTTTCCCATTCGCCGAATTTTGGGTCAAGTGATCCGCGTGTTGTCCGGCGATCCGATCGCGGCGTCACGGGTAGCCTGAATTCTTCATGGCGATAAACGCGTCGAGTTCCGCGATCGCCTGCCGTGCCGTCTCGCCTTCGGGGATGGGTCGGCCGGAATCGCGCCATTCCACCGCGGATTTGAAGCCATAGGCCTGGGCTTGGCGACGGAACCAGAGACCTTCCGGATTATGCCGGGTAATGCCATCGAAGAGTGTGGCAAGGGTCTGACTCGCCAGCAGGCCCATGCGCTCCATCGCCTCGTTGACCACCATCTTCTGCATCATCAGCATTCCCGTCGGAACCCCGGCCATCCGCGCCGCAAGGCTATCAACGGCAGCATCAAGTTCGCCGGCGGAAACTGCTTCGCTGACAAGTCCCCAGCTTTCCGCCTTTGTGCCCGTTATCAGGTCGCCGGTCAGCAGCAGGCGCTTGGCGCGCTCGGGCCCGAGACGATAGGTCCAGTGCGCCGTCGTCGGACAGCCCCAGACCCGTGTCGGCATGTAGCCGATCCGGGCGTCTTCGGCCATCACGACCTGATCGCAACACAACGCAATGTCGGAGCCGCCGGCGATCGCGTATTTCTGCACCCGGGCGATCGTCGGCTTGGGTGAATGCCAGAGCGCCATGAAGTCGTCGGTGTAGCGCCGCATCAAGCGATAATCGAGCATAGGGTCCCAGGGTACCGCTTCCTGCTTGCACGGATGTTCGTCCCTGCCCTCGCCGAACAAGCCGATATCATAGCCCGCACAGAAGGCGGGCCCCGCGCCTTGGACGATGATCACATGTACCCCATCGCAGGCGTTTGCCGCCGCGACGGCGGCGCGGATTTCGCCGGGCGTGTCGTCGGTGATCGCGTTCAACCGGGATGCTCGATTGAAGGTCATCCTCGCCACCCGAGGGTTCCCGGCATCTTGGGCAAGGGTCAATGTGCGATAGGTATCGAACGGCACGATCGGGGTGCCGAAATAGGGATCGGGGCCTTCGGTGACGGTCATGGCGTGCCTCCCAAATCAATATCCGGTGGACCGGGATCGCGTTGAACCTGCGCCTGATGCAACGGCGTGGATGTTGTTGCGATAACATAGGAAGACGCGTGGTTCGTCACCTGCGAAAACGGCGGCGAAGGCTGGATCAGTGTGATCGAGCCCACCGGTGAAACTACCGAAAGCGGGGAGCACCACGCGATTGCCGGAAACCAGGAAGCACCGTCCACGAATCCGATGGCCATGTCGGCGCACCGTGGCTTTGGGATGAAAGTGGCCGACCAACTGAGCCGACAGGTCCGCCGGGTCCGGCTGGTGGCGAAAAACAAGGGGCCCGGCCCGATGTTCGGCCACGCCGATCCCGCCGGGGGGCAGGAACCCCTCCCCCTCGTGATTTCCCTCCACCCATAGACAGGTCTCGACACCATCTACGATCTGCGAGAGCACCGCGCGATCGTCCCCCGACATTCGGGAAAGCGCTGCTGGATCGTGAAAGCTATCGCCTAGCAACACGAGCGTTCGCGGCGCATAGGCTTCAACAACCCGCGCCAGCGTAACGAGGCTGTCCCGCGTATCGTAGAGGGGCAGAGGATTCCCGGCGTTTGCGAGAAAACTCGCCTTCTCGAAATGGAGATCGGCAACTGCCAGCAATCCTTGCACCGGCCAGAACAGCGCTCCGCTGGCATCCAGCCATAGCGCCTCCCCGGCAAAGTCAATCGCCGCGCGAGAGGGCGCGGGCTCAGGCGCAATCGGCACGGACATCACGCATCAGAGCTTCTGCTTCGACTTCATGGGCTTCCTGAAGCAGCAACGCCTCCACCCCCTCGCCGTTGATCCTTTCGGTGCGGACATCAAGAATAACGGGGATTGAAAAGGGTGACGGTCGCGGCAGCCGTTTGAACACGGTACGACCGCGATATTGCGACATGAAGCCGGAAAGCCGCTCGAGGTCCAGCAATTCTCGCTCCGCGTCCTGTCGCGCCATGGTCAGGAGGATATGTCCGGGTTCGAATTTCATGAGCACGTCATAGATAAGATCCGTGCTGAACGTGACCTGTTTCATCGTCTTCCGGGTGCCGGAAGCCTGCTGCTCGGTCAGGCCGGCAACAACCGCGATGCGGCGAAAGGACCGCTTGAGCATGGGCGAGCCGGTGATCCAGGCCTCTAGATCATCGGTCAGGATCGTCTCGCCAAGCAGGGTGCCGACATGTTCGACATCGACCGGACGGAGAGAACAGACGGCAAGACCGTAGTCGGTCACGGTAAACGACAGCGGCTGCAAGCCCAGGCGTTCCATCCGGCGCGTCACGAGCATCCCCAACGTCTGGTTCGCCTTGCGCCCTTCGAAGCTGTAGAACACAAGGTAATGCAACTCCCGGCGCGGAAATGATTCGATCAGCAACTGATCGCGACACGGAAGCACAGAGAATTGGCGCTGCAGTCCAACCCATTCGGCGATTTCGGTCGAGGTCTGCGCAAGGCGACTGTCCTCCAGCAAAAGCCTCACCCCACGGGCTAGAAACGTCGAGAGTGGCATCTGCCCGCCGGCATAAGCCGGGACCTTGGCGTCGCGGGAAGTTGCCGCCTTGGCCTCAAGAAAAAGATCACGGACGCCGACGAACTCCAGCGTCTCACCGGCGAAGGCGAAGGTGTCGCCAACGGAAAGTTGCTGCGCAAAGGCCTCCTCGACCTCGCCAATGACGCGCCCGCCGCGCTTGAAGAGCTTTCGCACCTTGAGCCGGGCCGCTTCGACGATGACCCCGATATTCTGGCGGTGCCGCTGCACCATGGCCGCCGACACGGGAACATAGGTCCCATCATCCTGCTGGGCGAGCCGGGTATAGCGTTCATAGGCTTTCAGGACGTAGCCGCCATTCTCGACGAAACGGAAAATCCTCAGGAAATGATCGAAGGCAAGCCCGCGATAGCCATGCGCGCTTGCGACCACGCGAAACAGGTCTTCCGGCACGATCGGCCCGCTGCAGGCGAAGTTCATGATGAACTGGGCCAACACGTCATCCGCACCCGCGCCCGGTGTTTCGCCGTCGAGCGCGCCCGCCGATATCGCCTGGATCGCCGCCATGCATTCGAGAATTTCGAAGCGGTTCGACGGCACGAGCAGCGCCCGCGACGGCACACCAAGGCGATGATTGGACCGCCCGATCCGTTGCAGCAAGCGGCTTACACCCTTGGGCGCGCCAAGCTGGATGACCAGATCAACGTCACCCCAATCAATCCCAAGTTCCAGGGCCGATGTCGTCACGACCGCGCGCAGTCGCCCTGCGGCCATCATCGCTTCGGTGCGGTGTCGTTTTTCCTTGTCTAGGGAGCCGTGATACAGCGCAATCGCGAGGCCGTCGTCATTGGCGTCCCAGAGAAAGCGAAACAGCAATTCCGCCTGAGCGCGGGTATTGACGAAAATCAGCGTCGTCCGGGCCGTCTTGATGGCGGTATAGATCTCAGGCACCGCGTATTTCCCCATGAAACCGGCAAAAGGTACCGGACGGCGGGTCGAGAGCAGGCCGATCTGCGGCGAAGCACCGGGCTCCGCCTGAACCAACGCAGCCGGTTCGCCGGATGGGCCGAGCCAGGCGCAGTGTGCGGGGATGTCGGCGACGGTTGCCGAAAGGCCGAAGCGAACCATCTCCGGAGCGAGGGTCGCAAGCTGCGCCAGGGCAAGCTGGACGAGATCGCCCCGTTTTGAAGCCGCCAGACTGTGAACCTCATCGACAACAACTGCCCTCAGGTCGCGAAACAGTCCGGGGGCCTCAGGATAGGACAGCATCAGCATGAGCGACTCGGGTGTCGTCAGCAGGATATGCGGCGGATTGCTGCGTTGCCGCTGGCGCCGATGCGACGGCGTATCGCCGGTTCGGCTTTCCACCCGAACCGCGAGCCCCATCTCTGCTACCGGCGCACCGAGATTGCGTTCAATATCGTATGTCAGCGCCTTGAGCGGCGAGAGATAGACCGTGTGGAGTCCCCGAGCCGCGCTTTCATGGATGTCGATCACGGAGGGCAGCAACCCGGCCAGTGTTTTACCGCATCCCGTCGGCGCAACCAGCAGGCTCGACCGGCGCGCATGAAAACGATCGATCATCGCCTGCTGATGAGGCAGCATCGACCATCCTTTAGAGGCGAACCAGTCGCTGACATACGGGGGAGAGGGCATCGTCTTAATATGAAGCGGGAGCGGAGTTTGCCAAGACACTGCGACACAAGGCGATGGCTTTGACGCATCCCCGCGACTGGATCCTGACCCGGCCAGAGGGGGTCTATTGCGTGCCCGGCGATTTCTATATCGATCCGGCACGACCGGTCGCCCGTGCCCTGATCACGCATGGCCACGCCGATCATGCACGCGCCGGGCACGGCAATGTTCTGGCAACAACAGAGACCTTGGCGATCATGGCCTGCCGTTACGGCGCGGACTTCGCCGCATCGACGCAGGCAGTAGCATACGGCGAAAGCTTGAATCATAACGGGATCGACATCACCATAGCGCCGGCCGGACATATTCTCGGCAGTGCCCAATACCGGCTGAGCTATCAAGGTGGCAGCGTCACATTTTCAGGCGATTACAAGCGTCGGGCAGACCCGACCTGCGAGGGTTTTGAGCCTCTCGAGGCCGATGTTTTCGTCACCGAGGCGACCTTCGGCCTCCCCGTCTTTATCCACCCCCCGATCGAGGAAGAGATTGGCAAGCTGTTGTGCTCGCTCGACCAATTTCCCGATCGCTGCCATCTTGTCGGCGCCTACGCCCTCGGCAAGGCACAACGACTGATCTGCCAGTTGCGCCGGGCTGGCTACGATGCCCCCGTCTATCTTCACGGTGCGATGGTGCGCCTTTGCCGGCTATACCAGGAGTTCGGCATTGATCTCGGAACCGTCTTCCCAGTCGACGACAACAACCGGCAGCGTCTAGCGGGTCAGATCGTTATCTGCCCACCGAGCGCACTGCATGATCGCTGGGCCAGTCGCCTGAACGAGCCCGTCACGGCGATGGCCTCGGGCTGGATGCGGATTAGGGCTAGGGCCAAGCAACGTGCCGTCGATCTGCCGCTGATCATCTCTGACCATGCCGACTGGAACGAACTGACGCAGACACTCAATGATATCGGCGCGCCGGAAATCTGGGTCACACATGGCCGCGAGGAAGCACTGCTGCATTACGCGTCACTGCACCAGTATCGTGCATCGGCACTATCCCTGCTGCGCGACGACGAGGACGATTAAGCGATGCGATCCTTTGCGCGCCTGCTCGACCGGCTTTTCTACACCTATGGCAATAACGCCAAGGCGCGGCTGCTGCTCGACTACCTGCGCGCGACTCCCGACCCCGATCGAGGCTACGCGATCGCCATCATCGCCGGCACGCTGGAGTTGCCCGGCTTCAAGCGAAGCCTGGTCCGCGATCTGATCGCTTCAAGGGTCGATCCGGTCCTGGTTGATCTCTCCTACGATTACGTCGGCGAATTGGCTGAGACGGTGGCACATCTCTGGCCGGCCAATCAGCCGGCTGCGACACTCCCCAGCCTTGCTGAAATTGTGGGAACGTTGTTGACGCTCCCCAAGTCGGGCGTGCCGGATTATGTCGCGGCAAGGCTGGATGACATGACCTCCGCAGAGCGCTGGGCATTCCTCAAGCTCGGCAGCAGGGGCGGTCTCCGCGTTGGCGTCTCCGCCCGTTTCCTGAAACAGGTGTTGGCACAGTTTGGAGACCGCGACGTACAGGAGATCGAGACTGCCTGGCACGGTGTCGCCCCGCCCTATGTGGAACTCTTCGCCTGGCTTGAACGTCGCGGCGAAGCGCCTGCCAGTGCCGATCTGCCGTTCTTTCATCCGGTCATGCTGGCCCAGCCTCTCGAAGCGCAGGGCCTGGAGAGGATCACGCCCGCGACCTACGCCGCGGAATGGAAATATGACGGGATCAGGGTGCAGATTGTTGCGCGGACTGGAGGTAAGGCGATCTACTCACGCACCGGAGACGATATCGGCGGCAGTTTTCCCGATCTGCTGGCGGCGGTCGATTTCGATGCGGTTCTTGACGGCGAATTACTGGTGGCCAAGGATGGGCGGCTCGGCAGTTTCAACGATCTGCAGCAACGCCTGAACCGCAAGAAACCGGATCGACAGTTGATCGAGCGTCTGCCGGCACGGATCATTGTCTATGACATGCTCCGGGATGCGCACCGCGACCTGCGCGGCCTTACCTTCTCCGAGCGCCGCGGCTGTCTAGAGGCCTGGATGGCACGAATTCGACCGTCCGGGTTTGCCCTTTCATCAATTCTCGATTTCAAGGACTTTGATGCCTTGTCCAGGCATCGGCTTGCCTCCACCGACGCGGAAGGGTCGGTGGAAGGTGTTATGCTGAAGCGGCGCGACAGCCCTTATCTTGCCGGGCGTCCCGCTGGAATGTGGTACAAATGGAAGCGCGATCCGCGTGTCGTCGATGCCGTGCTCATGTATGCCCAGCGCGGCCACGGCAAGCGCTCGTCGTACTATTCCGACTACACCTTCGGCCTTTGGCAGGGCGATGCGCTGCTGCCAATCGGCAAGGCCTATTTCGGCTTTACCGATGCCGAGTTGAAACAACTCGACCAATGGATTCGACACAATACGCTTAAAAGCTTCGGCCCTGTGCGGGAGGTTACAAAGGCGCTTGTCTTCGAAGTCGCGTTCGACGCGGTCAATCGTTCAGCCCGCCACAAATCCGGCTTCGCCCTGCGCTTTCCCCGGATCAGCCGGATCCGCTGGGATAAGCCTGCGAACGAGGCCGACCGGATGGCCAACCTCGAAGCGCTGCTCGGGTCTACAGCCCCTCGTTGATCAGGCGCTATAACCGCCGTCCACGGCCAGAACCTGCCCGCTGATATAGGTCGCATCGGCAGAGGTGAGGAAATCGACCGCCGCCGCAATATCCTCCGGCTGTCCCATCCGACCGAGGGGGGTCTTGTGCAGGCAGTCGGTGATGACGGCCTTGGCGACGTGATCGACCTCAAATGATGAATGGACGATACCGGCATTGATCACGCCCGGTGCGATCCCGTTGCAACGAATGTTGTCCGGGCCCATCTCGCGCGCAACCTGCTTCATCAGCGCGGCAACCGCTGTCTTTGGCCCTCCAGACATACCGTCGTTCTCAAGCGTCCGCAGCACCGCAGTGGTCAGCAGCAGCACAATCGCACCCCCGCCCGTCTTTTTCAGTGCTGCCGCGCCATGACGCAGGACATTGAACGATCCGAACACATCGGTGCCATAAATACGGTGAAAATCTTCTTCGCTAACTTCGGAAAGCGGACGCAACGGGATGGCGGGGCCGGTTGCTGAGACAATGGCATCAAGGCCACCCCATGCAAGCGCAGCACCGTCGATAAATGCCGCCACCGACCCGGCGTCGCGCAAATCCACTGAAGCGATCCGCGCGGCACCACCTGCCTTCTCGATCGCCACAGCCAAGGCTGCAGCCTTGTCCTTATTTCGTCCGTAACCAATGCTGATCGGGACGCGCTTTGCCAGCCTGGTCGCGATCGCTTCTCCCAGGCCGCCGGTAGCGCCAAGGATGGCTATGCCCTTCATGATTTCCTCCATTTCTTGCCTTGTGCTCTTTTCAACGCTCGTGCCTCAGCGATACGTCGATGGCAGGGTTAATCTGGCCTATCGGAGTGTGCACATCCAGCGTATTCACAGCCTGATCCACAGTCAGGGGCAAACCGTGATCATGATATCGCGCCTGTCATTGAGGGCCACCTGTCTTTCCGAAAAATTCACGCGGATCCCGGAAGATGCAAAACCATGTCACTGCAAGTTTATTTTTTACTTATATGCACGTTTGGGTTTATTCATAAAACATTGACAGAACTAAAGAGAGTGCTGCAACTTGCACGTCAAGATCGACCCGGTTCGATAACAATGCGATGGCACCTAAGATGTTACAGAGGGCTCTACCATGCTTGCGCAGCTGAAGAAGCTTTACGGTGATAATCGGGGCGTGACGGCGATTGAATACGGCCTCATCTCCGCATTGATTTCGGTCGTGATCATTATTGCCCTTAAGGCTATCGGCACCGGTCTGAGTACGACCTTCGCGACGATTGCCACATCGATCTGAGGTCAACCCTTTCGCCGCGATCTGCGCTGCGGCGACCCAATGCACCAAGCGAACCGGTTATTTGCGGCATTCTGAAATCAGCTTGGTCCAGATTATTACGAATTTATGTATTCTTGCTAATCCATGTCTGAGGCGGCACTGTAAAAATAGCGTTGGGAAAATTACTCAACAGTGTTCAGCGTGAGGGAAACAATGAAACTTAGTACCGAAACCCTGCCCGGAGATGTCACCAAGGTCATCCTTGAGGGACTTCTGGACATTGCAGGAAGCCAAGAAATCGATCTACGTTTCAGTGTGGTTGCCGGAGCGAACAAGGCCGTAGTGGTCGATCTTTCGGCCGTTACCTTTGTTGCCTCGATAGGCATTCGCACGCTTTTGACCGGAGCCAAGGCAGTGCATTCTCGCGGGGGCAAGCTCGTCCTTCTCAACCCATCGTCTGCGGTGGAAAAAGTATTGAAAGTCACGGGCGTGGATACGTTGATGCCAATATTCCACGATGCCGACGCCGCCATCCAGGCTGTCTCGCGCTAGCTTTAGCAGAATGGTAACGGCGCCGACCTCATTCCGGTTCGAATTGGATAATTCGCTGTCCGAGATCGCTCGTATGAGCGACTGGCTCCGGGGAATATTAAAGGATATCGACGCCAGCGAGGACGCCACTCACGCGGTCTCGTTGAGCGTCGTCGAGGCGGTTACCAATGTTGTATCCTATGCCTTCGCGCCGGAAACCGTCCATAAGATATTGATCACTATGGATGTGTCACAGGAAGAACTCGTCGTCGCCATCATCGACGATGGCATCGCATTCGATCCACTTGCGCGCCCTGCCGCCGTACCGGCGGTCGACCTTGCCTCAGCTGAAATCGGCGGATTGGGTATTGCCCTGATGCGCGAATTCTCCACGCGGATTGGCTACGCCCGCTCGGACAATCTAAACCGGCTGGAAATGGCTTTCACGCGGTAATCGTGCCACGGCCCGCACCCGACAGGTGGCCATGGGCGGCACGAAACCTCATCTCTAGATACCATATATCAGCGGGCCAAAGCGGGACGAGTGCGGCAAGGGGAATTTCAGCCGATGTTGAGCAATATGACCATCAGAGCGCGTCTGGTTACGCTCTCCACGACGCTTTTGCTGGTGCAAGCCTGCACCGATCTTTACTTCATGCAAACATTC
>CAIXXC010000384.1 GCA_903923205.1 uncultured Rhodospirillales bacterium
GATCTTATTGGCCCTGGCCGTAGAGTTCCTTAAGATCGCTGGAAAAATCGATCTGGACATCCTGCAGCGCGCCAAAGCGAAGCGGTGTCGTCGGCGAAATATCTGTGCGCACGGCATAGAGGGCGCCCGTGCCGAATGCGAATTGGGTCATGGCTGGTTTCCTAGGGTTTTGGTTCGACGAAGCGGCACGGTCGTACTGGCAATGCCGAGGGTTAGCGGGATGACAAAGCCGGCAATGGATTGGCCGCCACCGGCTCAGGGCATCAGGACCTCGATCGGCACGATCACGACTGCCTGGTCGCCGAGCACACCCTCGTCGGTTTCGATGCGAGGTCCGATCCAGGCATGGTCAACAAGCCCCCCCAAGGTCTGCACCCCCGATACCGGAGCGGGGGCGAACGCCGCCTCAATCGCGTCGATCAACGGATTGAGCTTGCTCGCAGGCGCAATGGTCGGATCAGTACTCTGGGCATAAAGGTACAGATCGACGCCGAACCGGCGCTTCGGGGGTAACCCCTTAACGACCTCGATACTTTCCTGACGTTGGATCTGGAACAGGGCCGGCTGTTCCGTCGGTGCAACATCAGCCCAGTGTCGCGCCTTTCGACTGGCCGTCGCCAGACCGGGGATCGCCGAAGCGAGGGCAAAGATTGCGGCGTAAACCGCCTCGCGCGGAGGGCCGCTCATAGCGGTGCCACCCGTCGATAGCGCTGCAACACAGCCTCAACATCATCCGGCATGGCCTTTTGCAGGAACGAAGTGACCTCCCCGGCAAGCCCTTTTGAGTTCAATCCGATACGATCGCGCTCGCGATAGCGCAGGGCCACCAGCTGGATGCAGGCTTGCGCCAATTCGCCCGGCACATTGGCGAAGCCGGCGGTGTATCCAATCGCGACATTGTCGAGACCCGATGTAAAGCGATAGCCGTAAAGACTGAGGCGGGTCGGGCCAAAGCGATATCCTGGGTTGAAATCATCCGGTGCCGGCGGAATATCGCGTCCATCTATGCTGAGACTTAGAATTGCCGTGACGGGGGTGACGGCAAAGCTCAACGTCCGTCCACCGGTGCCATCTCGCGTCTCGGCGAACACGGATGACAACACGGGTCGATTAATACTGCCGACGATGAAAGCCGAGACCGCGGTGATGAGGATGGCCAGCAGCGGATCATCGCCGCTGCTGGCCAGGTTCAGCCAAGCCTTGACGCCGGCGAGGGTACAAAGGTCTTTCGGATCAGCCATTGGCGATATTCGTCATCAGGCCGAACGCGGGCGGGAAGTAGTTCTGCAGCACGCCATCGGCATAGAGGCCGAATTCCCACTTCCTTGTGCGACGCGGCCATTCGATCGCGAAGACATCCTGTCGCATCCGCAACTGCAGCAGATTGGCGACATTGGAGATCGGGTAGGGAATTTTATCCGTCGTGAACAGGATGGTGCCTGCCGGAATATTCGGATGGAGGCGCACCGGAATAATCTGCGCCCCGTCCATCGAATACTTGTTCAGATAGGCCGTAACGAGATCACCGCCTTTGATCTGGCCCTGGTCGACATTGATGAAAAAGCGCTGCGCCGCGTTGGCACCGCCGGCCAGGACTTTCTTGGTGATGTTGCGCTGTTCCTGGCTCGATACCCAGATTGTCGTCGGCGAGAGACGGTAATTGTCCCAGAAGGATTGCAGCGCGGCGTCGATTTCGATCACGCCGCCGGTACCGTCCCCGGTCAGGGTCGCGCCATTGGCGAAGGTCGAGACGTAAGCACCCGAGCCGGGCTTGAGAATCTGCGAGAACAGCCCGTCGAAGATCAGTCCGTTCTGGCTGAAATCGCTGGCGAAGCCTGCCGAGGCGAGTTGCGCGTTCGCGGCCGCAGGGGCACTCAGGGTCGCGGTCGCGATGGTGGTGACAGCGGCGAGCCGCTCGGACCCGAGGGCTCCCAGGAACCAGCCATACCCGAATGCGCCACTCACCGGATTGACCGAGGCCGTGATAGTCGATGTCGTCCCCGTGGTAGCGATGGTCGCACTGGCGGATTTGATCGCCGTGCCCTGGTTGACCTGTTCTGCCGTGCCGTCGGCCAGGGTCCGTGGCGCTGACAGCGGCAGACCGGCTGCGACCGAGGCCGCCAGCAAACCCTCATAGGTCAGCGCCACGGCGATCACGCTCTGCGTCCCGGCGGCAATGGTGCCGCCGGTTGCCGCAGCCTGCAGGCTTGGCGTCGGCGTGGTGCCGAGTGCGAGCGAGGTATTGGCGCCGATGACGATCTTTTCTTCCTGGATCATCAGGGCGTGAATAAGGCCCTGGACGGTGCGGGCACGAAGATCCTCGAAACCCTCGGCGGCATAGGTCGCCTCGAAGGTGGCGAAATCATCGAAGCCGTAGCCGCGGAAGACGGCATTATAGTCTTGCATCGCGGTCACGATGACCGGGCCGCGATTGCCCTCACTAACACCGAAGGTGGTGTTGTTGATGTTGATGCCGGTCACCGCGCGCCAGCTCGCCTGGATACCACCAATGGCCGGTAGCCGGGGGATAGTGTTGCGGATCGGCGTGATGAGGGGATAGAGGGTCTTCGCCGGCGCTTCGAGATCGTACATCGTGAGGCCGGAGACCGGACTCATTGCCTGGGTGAACCCCTTGGCAATTGTGCCGAAGGGCAGCGGGTTGGCGAGCGCGTCCCGCGTCAGCGCGAGGCTTTGGTCGGTCATTGTCATCAGGGGGTCTCTTTCGATTGGGACAAGAAAAACCCGCCGGAAGCAAAGCCTCGGCGGGGTTGAGTTTCGGTCTGACAGGCCCTCTGACCCATTGGATCGCGGGGGGCGGGGCAAGGGTGATGAAGCGGTCGGGCCTACAAGACCCGCGGCCGGGACAGCGCTTGCTTGATCAGCGCATGGGTATCAAGGACGGTCGATGATACGGCGGGGCTGCCACCAATATCGTCGCCCTTGGCAAGGGCACGCAGTGTGCCCTTGGCTGCTGCGGGGGCGTGCTCGAGCGCCCGCAGGCGGGCGTTTTGGCTCGCGACGTCACGGCGCAACGCCTCCAAGGTCCTGGCCACTCGGTCGAGTGCGGGACCGAGGGCTTTGGCCACCATACCGCCATCCCCGCGGTTTCCGTTATCGCCACCGGTGTCGCCCTCGCCATCCACATCGCCGTCATCATCGGGATCCGCCGGGCAGGCGGCACCCATATCGCGGGCATGATCGTGGATGGCCTGGAGACGCGCCTGATCGGCCGCGGCGTTGCGACGCCCTTCCTTGGCCAGGTTCTCGACCTGTTTGATCAGATCGAACACCGCCTCGGGATTGGCCGGGCGATCGACAAGGCTGATTTCGGTGAGCGAGCATCCGGTAATGACGTGCTTTTGCATCGGGTCCCGCGCAATGATGCGTCCGGCGATCGAGAAGCCGTTATAGACCCCTGCGCGCACCTTTTCCCAGGCATCGTCATCGACGATATGGGCGGCAAGATAGAGGCCCTTGTCGTCGATCGTCGCGTCATGGGCGCGGCCGACGGCTGAAGGCTGATGCATTTCGCGAATATTGGCAAAGCGCATGAATTCGGGCAGCGCCGCCTGCAGGGCTGCGCGGGTCACGATCTCGCCATGAGAATCGAGCGCCTCAGTCGAGGCATAGCCATAGACCATCCGCTGGGCATCATCACGCTTGGCAAACGCGGCATAGAGTTTCATCGAAGGATCCTTTCGCCCGAAACAAGGCGGCCCCGGCCGCCGACCAACAAAAAACCCGCCGCGGCAGCATTGCCGGGCGGGCGGAATTCTCATGATGTGATTTGTGTACCAGATAATTCGGATAGAGGTCAAGAACAAAAAGTGAACATTTTCGATTTTATGTGAGGAGTTCGGCTGACAGCGTTGCGAAGGCTCGGGCACCGACAAACGGCTCCGGGTTCACAATGACGCCAATATCCTCGGCCTCCACGATACGCGTCTTGGCCTAGAGCTGACAGTTTGCTGATCCGGGTAGCACGTCACCTGGCTGTATATCTTTGCCATTGCGTGGCATCTTGGTTGGTTTCCTTTCCGCAGGGAAGAACCTGTCCCCAGCGCGCGACGCTAGCGCCATAGCGGACATTGCGATTGGGGCGGTCGATCAACGTCAGGATTGCATCGACGCCCTCATCTCCATGGCTTTTGAGCGCCCGGTGAAATATTTCAATTTTGCGGGCGAGGCGGTTCCACGGCCTGACATCCGGTTCGCCTTTCGCGCCGTGATAGTCCCTGAATTCCCACTGGGGCAGGAGATGGTCGCGATACTGCTCCGGCAACGCCGGCACGGTCATGGCATTGATGATGCTTTTGCCTCATTTAAGAATTCCAATCCTGCGCATGATCCCGGGTATGAGACCCCCGTTCCAAAGCCGCCCTAATCAACGGTCCATTGACCGTTCGTCCACCACATATGCGCAAGCCAGAAATTGAACGACATCGGCATCCAATCCGGCATCGATTGCTCCAGGATCAGTTCCGGCAGAACGATATCTGTTCGCTGCTTCAGGCAATGGACGACTGCGGAATGGCGAACGTTGCGATTGGGGTGGTGGATCAGCGTCAGGATTGCATCGACGCCCTCGTCTCCGCGGCTTTTGAGCGCCCGGTGAAATCTTTCAATTTTGCGGGCGAGGCGGTTCCACGGCCCGACATCCGGTTTGCCGTTCGCGCCGTGATAGTCCCTGAATTCCCACTGGAGCAGGAGATGGTCGCGATACTGCTCCAGTAACTCCGGCACGGTCATGGCATCGATGAGCTTTTGCCTCATTTAAGAATTCCGATCCTGCGCATGATCTTGAACATTGCAGCTTGCTGTTCCAGCCAGGGAGCGTTGCGGAGGGCATCCCGCTCCCTCACCCCAGTCTTCCCCGGATCCAGCTTCGACAATTCCGCATGTATTTCCTCATGCATGAATGTTGGTATGTACCCTTTTTGTTCTCTCATATCACAAAATCCGGGCGGGAGTCGAAGGCGGTTTTCGGCAGTGTTCTCTAAAAAATGGTGTAATTGATACCCGGGACCTCCGGGGTGCTCGATGATTTCCGTAAGCGTCTTGCCACCCGCGAAATCCTCCGCCGCCCTGACATGGGCGATCCCATCCTTGACCTCCCGCGCGAGGATCGGAATTGCTTTCTCCGCCGCCTCGACCTCTTCGATCCCCACCTTGACCGCAGGCGTCAATACCTGAAGCGCTTCCTCCCCCGCCGCCTCGAACACCCGAGCCCTGGCCGATCCTGCAATCCGCACTAATCTGAGAGCCGCCTTCAATGATCCACGGGATGTAATAAGGGCGAAGCCGCCGAACATGGCTGAGGTGACATGGGAGGCGAAGGTGCGAAGCCTGCCCGCCGCGCCGGCCCAAGTCTTGGGCGCAAATTCGCCGCCGATGCTGTCTGGACTGCCGCCCGGGTAGCGCGGGTGTTTCCCGTTGAAGCCGGACGCAACGAGCACGCCGACCTTACAGAAGAGATTGCGGTAAATGCTCGCGGGCCTGGTCATCGATTGCGCCGCAACGCCGCGAAGAGCGCCCGAGCGCGGCTCAAGGGCAAAGTAGACTTCGGTTTCCACCTATTCCCTCCCCGTCGGAAAAGAAAAACCCGCCACGGCAAGGGCCGGGCGGGCTGGGCAAGAAATCTTTAAGCGATCTTGATTCGGTACCTGCACCCTCCGATCAGGCGGGCGGCAATCTCACCTCAGAGAAGCGAATGCGGCTGAGGCTAAAGACGATAGGGAGAGCGCCTTGCTTTACCCCCGGCCTCACCACCGAAACGCTCAAGGAGCCTGGGCGGCCCGGCGGCGAATTTCGGCGATGAACTCAGTCTTGGAGCCGCCGGGCAAGCCGCGATGAGCGGGCATCCAGTGGTCATCGGCGATCAAGGCACAGTCGGCGAGCGCGTCTTCCAGCCGGCCCAGTCTCGCCAGTGAATCTGCGCGGTGATGAGGCCCGAACGAGGTCAGCCATTCCTCATAATTGAGGGCTCGGGCTCGTGTGAAATCTTCGACGGCGCGGGCGTGATCGCCCATCGCGCGGTGAATATCGCCGCGGGCCAGCAAACTTATTGTCTTCTCGCCAGACAATCGTAGCGCAGAGTTGCAATCTTCCAGCGCCCGATCATATTGACCAAGTCTCATCCAACTGAGATGACGCGTGAAATACCCGTGACCATCTTCCGGGTTAGCGCAAACATATTCATCTCGTAGCGCAAACGCTCTTGCCGGATCACTTGCGGCGTATTTCCGGGCCTCGTCCAAAAGACTTGTATCGTGTGACATCCGGCGCTCCCGTCTAAATATTTATCTCGAAGCGAGCGACATCGCCGCGCTTGTTAGGCCTGTGTCCGCGACCATTTTTGGGCTTGCGCCCCGGGTTTGGGTCGCTTCCAGGAGCGCTTGCGCCGCACCGAACGACGACGTTGGGTTACTTATCTTGCGAGACGTTTTATCTCAGCGATGATCGCGGCTTTGTCGCCCGGAATGATGCCCGCGACGCCAGGCGTCCAATGGTCGTCTTCGATGTCCTGACAATCCGCGAGCGCTGCCCGAAGATTGCCGGTCCGCGCGTAGCATTCGGCCCGACGGATAGGTCCGAAACCCCACAACCATTCTTTCCGGTCGAGCGCCTCGCCGCGATTGAAATCCTCGATCGCTGCGGCATAGCGCCCGGCCTGATGCAACACCTCTCCTCGTGCAATGTAGCTGAACGCTCTGGGGTCAAGGATCAGATTGGCATTGAGGTCAGATAAGGCTTTGTCCCAATCCCGCTTGCGAACCCAGACATTGTGCCGGCAGTAATACCCATCTGGAGAATGCGGATGCTGTCGGATGAAATCATCGCATATTTCCGCGTAACGTTCCGTGTCCTTCGAAAGAAGATGAAACGCCAAATCTAAATCATCAGCAGTCATTTTTCTCATATAAACTCTCAATATTATGTAATTAGTCTAAATTTCAAACAGGGTTTCCTCCACATCTTTCAGAAGCCTGTCCCATGATACATTGACGAAGAGAATTTCCAGCTTGACGATAAGGAGCCACACCTAATTTTCCTTTCCGCTTTAGAGCTGAGCAATATTCGGTCGCTTCTCGTCATTCCTCTGCGCACTCAGGTCGATCCGGGTAGGGGTTTTGAGGAATGGACTCACGAGGCGCGATATCCGGCGCCAAGGGCCCAACATCGATAGATGGCGGCAATGGCATCGGGCGAGCTATCAACGGCTCGACAAGCGGATAAGGCAACACGTCTACCTGAGCGAGTTGATCAAAGGGGACATCAGTCGCCCCAGCCTCACCAATACCAACCGATGCCCATCTCCCCCTCTGATCGCGCGGCTCGCTTGAGTCATATTTTTTCTCAACAGCATTCGATGCGAGGCAGGGCGTTTTTCCATCATCGCGGGAATGTTCACTTAACCCGCATTTCCCAGATGGGTTTGATTTCCAAGGTCTATTATCTCTGAATATGGTATATAAATCAGTGTGATAGGATAGTCTTTTGGGGTGTGAAATGGGCGCTGCGGCGGGTGAATCCGGATCGGGGGATTTGCGGGTCGA
>CAIXXC010000385.1 GCA_903923205.1 uncultured Rhodospirillales bacterium
AAACCGCGTTGCCGAGCCCGCCCCCTGCAAGGAGCACGGTCTCGCCCGCGGGCGTCTCGGTAGGCTCACCAGTGGGACCCATCAGGATGATCGGCTCCCCTGGTTTCAACTGAGCACAAAGATCGGAAGACCCGCCCATTTCGAGAACGATGGTGGAAAGAAGACCTTTTTCTTTATCGACCGATGCGCCGGTCAAGGCCAATCCTTCCATCGCCAGGAGCGTGTCTTCGCTGGCATTGGCAAAGGATTCGAAGTTTTGCAGCCGGTAGAACTGGCCCGGCTCGAAATTGCGGGCGGCGAAGGGTGCCTTGACCACGACCTCGATGATCGTGGGTGTCAGGCGATGAACCGCATGAACGGTGGCACGCAGGCCCTCGTTGACGACGCCGACCAACGTCTCGGGCTCTATTGACGTTGGCGCGCGTTGTTCCAGAACCCGCGATACTACGGGATAGCCCTGCTTTGCGCTGCCCATCGCCTTGACGACATTGCCCGCAAACGAGGGATGGAGATCCCCGAAAAAGCTCATCGCCCGGCCATCGGCGCGCTTGCTGACCAGCACTTCGACTTTTTTCGGCTTGGCGCTTCTCTCCGGCTTTACGACATTGCCGTCTTCGTCAAGCGCCTGAAAATACTTGCCGTCGATGACGACATTTGTCGGGTCCTCGCGACCCAGCACCGTATTGGGCTGGGTACCGGCGGCCACCAGGATCGTCCGCGCGGGCAGGGTCACGGGATATTTTTCCCCACTCGGCTTGCCGGTATCGGGATCAATCGCGTGATGGGTGAACTTCAGCGCTGCGGCGCAACCCCACTGGTCGATTTCGACCTCTTCAGGGGTGAGGCATTCGGCAAGGCGAATTCCCTCCTCCATCGCCAGCGACACTTCCTCGTGATTAAGCGTGTAGCTCGGCGCGTCGATCAGCCGACGGCGATAGGCCATCGTCACGCCGCCCCACGAATCAAGCAGCTTCGCCAGCGCCGGTGGCCGGTTCGCAGCCGCTGCAATTGCGCGCTCGGCCCGGATCGATTTGGCATGGGCGATGAACTCGTTGGCCGTCTCGGTCTCTGCCGGTGTCCATGACGCCCGCACCGCAGCCTCGCCACGCTCGGAGACGAGGCACTCATAGCGGCTGAGGAATTTCTCGACCTGGACCGGGTAATACGCGAGCGACTCTGTCGCCGTGTCGATCGCCGTCAGCCCGCCGCCGATCACGACAACCGGCAGGCGGACTTGAAGATTGGCAATCGAATTGGTCCGCGCCGCGCCCGTCAGCTGCAGCGCCATCAGGAAATCGGAGGCTTGGCGGACACCCGTCGCGAGCCCATTCTTCATGGGAATGACCGTCGGGCGCCCGGCGCCCGCGCAGAGGGCAATATGGTCGAAGCCAAGCTCAAACGCGCTATCGACCGTCATGGTGCCGCCGAAGCGCACGCCACCGACCATCGTGAAGCGCCTACGGCGCTCGAGCAGCAACCGGATGACCTTGAGGTAGTTCTTGTTCCAACGCACCGTGATGCCGTATTCGGCGACACCGCCAAAGCCCGCCATGACGCGCTCGTTCAGCGATTCCCACAGCACGCTTATATCGATGATCGGATCGAACGCTACCCGCGAACCATCTGCAGCAATACCACTGAGACGCTCGGGCAGGGGTTCGATCTTCAAGCCATCAACAGCGACAACGAAATGCCCGTCATTCATCAAATGATGCGACAAGGTATAGCCTGCCGGCCCCAGGCCGACGACCAGAACCTTATAGCCAGTTTCCGGCTTGGGCAGCGGGCGGTGGATGTTGAGCGGATTCCAGCGCGTGAGCAGCGCGTAGATCTCGAACCCCCACGGGAGCTCAAACACGTCCTTGAGGTTTCGGGTCTCTACCTGCGGGATATCAACCGGCTCCTGCTTTTGATAGATGCAGGATTTCATGCAGTCATTGCAGATGCGGTGGCCGGTGCCCGCACACATGGGATTGTCGATGGTCACGATGCCGAGCGCACCGATCGAGAAGCCCTGGCTCTTCACCAGGTTCATTTCGGAGATTTTCTCCTCGAGCGGGCACCCGGCGAGTGGCACGCCGAATGGACTCGCCTTGAAGCTGCCGTCCTTTTCCTTGAGCCCCTTCGAGCAGGAATCCTTGCCCTGATTATGGCACCAGATGCAGTAGTTCGCCTGGTCAAGCGCACCCGTCAGACCCATACCGTGATCGGTCAGGGCAAAGCCTTCGCGATGCCGATGTTTATGCTCAGGCAGCCGCATCATGCGGACACCGTCGACGATATCCGTCTCAACCGGCACCAGATTCATGAAGTCGAGCTTGTGCGGCACCTTGAACAGCACGCCCTTCGCATGGAGCGCGCGCCCCGCAGGAGACAGCGTCGCCCAGGCCGCGTATCTGGCCGCAATCTCAAGATGGGCGACATGCGCCGCCTCGTCCTCGAGCCAACGCTGCACATTGGCCGCGTAAACCAGTTCGGTCAGCGGTTCGCCGAAATAACCTGCGAGTTCAATCGCCAGCGCCGGGCCATCGATGGCAGCAGCATCGGCTTCGCTCACACCCTTGACGGCACGGCGCTGCACAAAGAGCCGCTTTACGGTCGCAAGCGGAGCCAGCGTCTCGTGACGTGCCCGCAAGGCATTCACTTCCCGCGTCACGCCGAACAAGGCCGCGATAAAATCGTCGAGATGGGGTGCCACATCCACCAGCAGGGCCGAATGGTCCTTGTCGGTGAGGTCGTCCGGCTTGCTCCGCGCCGCCATCAGGCGGTTGAAGAGGTCGAGATCGGCCTCCTTCAAGAATGTGACAAAAGCCTGATCGACACGGATCATGCCGTCACGGACATAGAGGTCGGGGAATTTCAGCCCAAAGCCGAGGGAAAGCGCGCGCTGCATCAGTGTTTCAAATCCACTCTTTCAACCGTGTAAGCCACGGGATCCGGGAATAATCGAGCGCGCAACCTACTCGAATTTGTCGCGCGACCCGAGCAAAAACATCCCCATACCTGACCCGCCCCGGGAGCAATGATATCGCGGACGCCTCTGGGCAGGCCCCGGAAACAGTCCCGACCACCCTGGCCTGGCCCTTTCCATTTAGGTTCATCATGGAGCATCGCAACCTGCGTCAGCGACAAACCCTATATCGGACGGGTCAAATCCGCACACGAACGAAACAATGGTGCAGTGCACAATATTTCTTGCAAGCCAGAAAAAATAAGGTATAAAGACCGCATGTTGCATCGCAGCACAATTTTAGTGCGCCGGATCCAACCCCTTTCAGGAGACACTACCATGGCCATTCAGACCGTCGAGAAGCTTACCGCTGCCACCAAGGCGACGACCGAAACCCTCACCAAGAACAGCGCCGCTGCTTTCGCTGGCTTCCAGGAATTGACCAAGGCCTATCAGGCCCTGGCAGCCAAGAATGTCGAAAAGCTCACGACATCGATCCATGCGCTCGCCGCCGTCAAGACCCCGACCGAATTCGTCCAGTTGCAGCAGAAGCTGTTCCAGGAAAGCGTCGAGGCTGCCGTCACCGAGAGCAAGACGCTCGCGGAACTGACGTTCTCGATCTTCACGTCGACGCTGAAGACCGCCAAGTAGTTCTTTCAACTAAAAAAAAGCCGCGCAGTCCGAAAGGTCTGCGTGGCTTTTTTTGTGCCTGACGAACGCGGGGCACCAATTATTTAACCGGTCGCCTTTGTGCCGGTGGCGATCGCTTCGGTCCCGAACCGGGCCGCGATGTCGCTGAGCCTGCCCGGGCTGGCGTAACTGGCGCCGTTGCAAGGGGCCGGACATGTTGGGTCATAAACGTCTGGGCCCCATGCTTGCGACCGGCGCGCTTGCCCTCGCCGCCGCCCATCCCGGTGCCGGCCGGCTGCCATGTCGGCACAAGGTGATGCTTGCCCGGCCCGATCAGATCAGCGCGCCCCATGCTCTTCAACGCTTCCCGGAGCAACGGCCAATTCTCGGCATCGTGATAACGCAGAAAGGCCTTATGCAGACGACGCTGCCGGATGCCTTTCGCCGTAAAGATGGTGTCGCCATTCGCGCGCCGGATCGGCTTCAGCGGATTGCGGTCGGTATGGTACATCGTCGCCGAAAGTGACATCGGTGATGGCAGGAAAGTCTGGACCTGGTCAGCACGCAACTTATTGCGTTTGAGCCAGAGCGCGAGATTCATCATGTCCTCGTCGGTCGTCCCCGGATGGGCGGCGATGAAGTACGGGATCAGATAGAGCTCCTTGCCGGCTTCCTTGGCAAAGCGGTCGAACATCTGCTTGAACTTGTCGTAGCTGCCCATGCCGGGCTTCATCATCATTGCCAAGGGGCCGGGCTCGGTATGTTCGGGGGCGATCTTCAAATAGCCGCCGACATGGTGCGTAACGAGTTCCTTCACATAGGCCGGACTGCGCACCGCGAGGTCGTAGCGCAAGCCCGACGCGATGTGAATTTTCTTTACGCCCTTGATAGCTCGAGCCTTCTGGTAGAGCTTGATCAGCGGGTCGTGATTGGTATCGAGGTTCTTGCAGATATCCGGGAATACGCAAGAGGGCCGGCGACAAACCTCTTCGATCTTCGGGTCCTTGCACGCCAGCCGGTACATGTTGGCGGTAGGGCCGCCCATGTCCGAGATGATGCCGGTAAAACCAGGAACCTTGTCTCGAATCTCGCCAATCTCACGCAGGATCGATTCCTCGGACCGGCTCTGGATGATGCGCCCCTCGTGCTCCGTGATCGAACAGAACGAACAGCCGCCAAAACAGCCGCGCATGATGTTGACGGAGAAGCGGATCATCTCCCATGCCGGGATCTTGGCATCGCCATAGCTGGGATGCGGCGCCCGCGCATAGGGCAGATCGTAGACGCCATCCATCTCAGGCGTTGTAAGAGGAATCGGCGGTGCCTCGAGCCAGACCTCCTTGTCGCCATGGCGTTGAACCAGGGCGCGGGCATTGCCCGGATTACTCTCCTGATGAAGAATTCTCGACGCATGGGCGTAGAGGATTTTATCGTCGCGGACAGCCTCGAAGGCGGGCAAGCGAACAACCGTCGACTCCAAGGGCGGACGAAACCGGCGATCCGGGGCCTCTTCCGGTTCAACGACCGGCGTCTCATCGACGAGGCTCGGCTCGACAACGGTCCAACCCTCAGGCACTGCGTCTCTTAAATAGGCCGTGCCGCGAATGCCTGTCATGGCCCGGGGATGTTCTCCCTTGGCGGCGCGGTGCGCGATTTCGACAATGGCGCGCTCGGCGTTGCCATAAACCAGGAGGTCGGCACGGCTATCGAGAAGCACGGAGCGGCGGACCTTTTCCGACCAGTGATCGTACTGGGCAATTCGCCGCAGCGACGCCTCGATGCCGCCAATGACGATCGGCGTGTCCTTGAAGGCCTCGCGACACCGCTGGCTGTAGACGATGACAGCGCGGTCAGGTCGCTTACCCGGCGCCCCGCCCGGCGTATAGCTGTCGTCATGCCTGATCCGGCGATCGGCGGTGTAGTGATTGACCATGGAATCCATATTTCCAGCGGCAATGCCGAAAAACAGATTTGGTTTCCCTAACGCGGTGAAGGCATCGGGACTCGTCCAGTCTGGTTGCGCGATGATGCCGACGCGGAAACCCTGCGCTTCCCATAGCCGGCCGATAATTGCCATGCCGAAACTTGGATGATCAATATAGGCATCGCCGGTTACCACAATGATATCGCAGGAATCCCAGCCAAGCGCGTCCATTTCCGCCCTTGTCATTGGCAGGAACGGCGCGGGGCCCAGGCGATGGGCCCAGAAACGCTTGTAGGAAAACAGGTTTTTCGCTGCGCTCATCATGACCTTCGG
>CAIXXC010000386.1 GCA_903923205.1 uncultured Rhodospirillales bacterium
CCGGTCTTGTTGATCGTCTGGCCTGGTTTCGCAGTGCGGGGCTCATCGGAGGCGATGGGCTCGCAGGAATTAAAGCCTTTGGGGTTGATCGTCTCGCGCAGCAGCCCCGATTCGAAAGAATGGAGATTACCAGGCTGGGTGAGGATATCCTGGAAATACTACAACGTGCGACTTAGATCAGGCGTTCGGGAGCGGTGCAGGTGGCACCTGTTGTACTCGTTCGACCAGAGGGGCGGATAGCCAGCCAATGTTTACGGGAATTATTACAGATATCGGCACGATCCGACGGATCGAATCCGACGGTGATCCACGTTACGAGATCGCGACTCGCTACGAGACGGCCGGCATAGCCATTGGCGCCTCGATCGCGTGCAGTGGTGCTTGTTTGACTGTGATCGAAAAGAGCGCGGATTCGTTTACGATGCAGGTCTCGGCCGAGACGCTTTCCCTGACGACGGTGTCGCAATGGCGGATCGGGACTCGTATCAATCTCGAGCGCGCGCTCAAAGTCGGCGACGAACTCGGCGGCCACATCGTATCGGGCCATGTTGATGGCGTGGGTCGCATCGTCGCCCGGCATCCTGAACACGAATCCGAACGCTATGTGATCGAGGTCCCCCAGGAACTTGCGCCGCTGATTGCGCGCAAGGGTTCGGTCGCGATCGAGGGAATTTCACTGACCGTCAACGAGGTTGACGGCAACCGCTTCGGGGTCAATATCATCCCGCACACCCAGAAGGAAACGACCCTAGGTGGCTTGGGTACAGGGGATCCTGTGAACATCGAAGTCGATATGCTGGCCCGCTATGTCGCCCGGCTGCTGCAAAAGGATTCGTGATGTCGTTTCAACGTATTACCTCGAAGATCGAAGACATCATCGAGGAGGCTCGCAATGGCCGCATGTTTATTCTGGTCGATGACGAGGACCGGGAGAACGAGGGCGACCTCGTCATTCCCGCGCAGATGGCGACCCCTGATGTCATCAATTTCATGGCAAAACATGGGCGTGGCTTGATCTGTCTTGCGCTCGATCGGCAGCGTATCGAGGAACTCAAACTGCCGCTGATGCCGCGTCATAACAATAATCGCCACCAAACCGCCTTTACGGTTTCGATCGAGGCACGCGAAGGCGTCACGACGGGTATTTCGGCTTCGGATCGGGCGCGGACGATCGCGGTTGCGATCGATCCCCATCGAAGTGCGGCTGATCTGGCGACGCCGGGTCATGTGTTTCCGCTGGCGGCCCGCGACGGTGGTGTTCTGGAGCGCGCAGGACATACCGAAGCGGCGGTCGATGTCGCTCGGCTTGCGGGCCTCAATCCGTCCGGTGTGATCTGCGAGATCATGAATGATGACGGCACGATGGCACGCCGACCGGAGCTTATCTCCTTCGCTGAAATTCACGGACTGAAGATCGGGACGATTGCCGATCTGATCTCGTATCGTCGATGGAAGGAAAAGCTGATCGATCGCACGGAAGAGGGCGAGATCAACAGCTTGACCGGCGGTAAGTTCAAGGTCGTCGTTTTCCGTAACCGAATCGACCACCAGGAGCATGTTGCCCTTATCAAGGGCGATGTGACGGATGGCAGCCCAGTGCTGACACGTGTTCATGCGCTGGGGATCCTCGATGACCTGATGGATTGTGATCATTTCGGTCGTGGTGGGCTGCTTCGCCGCTCAATGGAGATTGTCGCCAAGGAGGGCCGTGGGGTCATCGTTGCGATCCGGCCCAATCGATTGATCGGCGGTACCCCGGTCGCCGACGAGTTGCGACTCCGTGGCGGTCAATCGCAGGTGCCCGAGCCTGAACTGCGTGACTATGGGATCGGTGCCCAAATTCTTCTGGAATTAGGGGTCAAGGAACTCGTTCTCTTATCCAATTCGAAGCGAACCATCGTCGCTCTCGAAGGATATGGTATAAAGATCGCTGGTCATCAGCGCATTGACAGGGAGTAAACCCCGGCATGACCGGCAAGCCGCATATATTGATCGTGGAAGCGCCATATTATCGGGCGATCTCCGAGGAACTCGGTGCTGGCGCGGTTGAGACCCTAGAGGCTGCTGGCGCAAGTTTCGAACGGATCACCGTTGAGGGAGCCTTCGAGATACCAGCTGCGATCGCGCATGCAGCCGGATTGTTCCGAACCGGACTTCGGCATGGGAGGTCGCAATATGACGGCTTTCTCGCGCTCGGTTGTGTCATCCGGGGCGAGACGACCCATTACGATTATGTCTGCAATGAAAGTGCCCGCGCGCTGCAGGATCTGGCCGTAACGCACGGTCTGGCAATTGGGTTTGGTATTCTAACGGTCGAAAACGAGGCTCAGGCCTGGGCCCGTGCCCGCAGGGACAAGAAGAACAAGGGTTGCGACGTGGCGCGCGCCTGTCTTGGGATGATCGACGTCAAGCGTCGCTTTGCGGACGAGACGAATGATGACTGACAGCCCTAAGTCCCTGACGAAGGCGCAGCGCCACGCGACCGCACGCAGTACCGCGCGTCTTGCTGCAGTGCAGGCCATCTATCAGATTGAGATGACCAGCGTGCCTCCAGCCTCTGTCGTCACGGAATTCAACCGCTTTCCCCTCGGCGACGAGGCTTCGGGGGAGAGCGATTTCGTCGACGCCGACGAGGCGATGTTCGGCGAGCTCGTCACAGGAACGCAGAGCAATCTTAGCGAACTCGATGCGGAAATATCCAAGGTTCTTTCAGCCGAATGGCCGCTGGAACGTCTTGAGATGGTGTTGCGGGCCATCCTTCGCGTTGGCGCCTATGAGCTTGCCTTCCGCATCGACGTGCCGGCACGCGTCGTGATCAATGAATATGTCGATATCGCCCATGCCTTCTTCGCCGGCAAGGAGCCGGGCATGGTCAATGGCGTACTCGATAAATTGGCCCATGGGATTCGGGTCACTGAAATGGGCCGTGACAAGTCGACCTGACGGCAATACACCAAAACTGCAACCGCTCGGGGAATTCGGACGTATCCGCCGTTTCTTCGCGCCGCTCGCAACGTCGTCCGGTGCGCTGGGCCTGACGGATGATGCCGCGATCCTCGATCTTGCCCCTGGGCAGCAATTCGTCGTCACGACCGACGCGCTGGTCGAGGGTATCCATTTTCTCAGTAACGACCCGCCGGCGCTGATCGCCCGCAAGGCACTTCGGACAAATCTCTCCGATCTGGCTGCCAAGGCGGCGCGACCTGTCGGCTATCTGCTCACCTTATCGCTGCCTCGAAGTCGTGACGATGCCTGGGTCGAGGCTTTTGCGACCGGACTTGGCCGTGATCAGGCCGAATATTCGGTCACGCTTCTGGGCGGCGATTCGGTCTCGACCGATGGGCCTGTGACGATCTCGATTACGGCATGGGGTGTCGTCGAGCAGGGCAAGGCGGTGCTGCGCCGCACCGCCCGGGCAGGCGATCTCATTTTCGTAAGCGGGACGATTGGCGATGCCGCGCTTGGTCTGCTTGCGGCGACCTGGCGTCTCGAGGGCCTGGCCCCTGCCGACTCCGCGTGGCTCGCCGATCGCTACCGTTTGCCGCAACCTCGGACCGATCTTGGTGTCGCCCTAGGCCCTCTCGTTCGTGCCATGATGGATATATCGGATGGATTGGTTGCCGATCTGGGGCATCTCGCCGAGACGTCAGGGGTGGATGCGGTGCTCGAATCCGCGCGTCTCCCGCTTTCGGCTGCGGCGGCGGCTGTGATCGCCGATCATCCGGAATTGTTCACCTCCTGTCTTGCAGGCGGGGACGATTACGAATTGCTGTTTACCGCCGATCCCGCCAACGTTGAAGCAATCGAGGCTTTGGGACGACAGCTTCGGGTCCCGGTGACCGCGGTGGGACGGATCGTGGCTCGACTACAGGACGCGTCACAAGTGCGTGTGATTGATGCCGACGGGCAGACGGTGGAGATTGCCGAGACCGGCTGGCGGCATTCCTAGGAGGGCTTGAGATGGACTTAGGTCGACTATCGGGCATGGGCGGGATCATTTCGTGGGACGGCATCGGCGCAATGGCATGGCGACGCTGTGCGATGTCCTTATTGCTCGCCATGATCGTGAGCGCCTTATCATTGTCGGGAGCGCGCGCCGAGGAAGGCGGAGAGAAGAAACCGGCCACGGGTGGCCCAATTTATGTCCATTTTACGCCGCTGTCTTTTTCGGTGATCGGCGCCAATAATCGCATCTATGAACAGGTAAGCATCTCCCTTGTCCTCGAACTTGCAAAGAATAAGGGTGAAAACGCGCTCGACCCGTTCACGCCAAGGCTCCAGGACGCCTACCTCACCGCCCTTAGTCAGATATGGGATGAACATCCCGTTGGCACGCCAGCGGTAACGTCCAAGGAAATCAAAGACAAGCTGATGACCACCACAAGCGGTATCACGGGCCCGGGGTTTGTCGCTGCAATCCTTATCGGCGGTATCGACGAGCGCATGCGCTGATGATCGGCTCGTGGCAGGATAATTTCAGGACCCGAATTCCATCGCTGCGCGGCTTCGTACAGCGCGTCCTGGGGGATCGTCGCAACCTCGCCTATGACATGCTGCCACTCTTTGCGTCACCAGGGGCTCGCAGTTTCGTCGCTCAAGGTCTCGCCTCGCTCGGGTCAAAAACAGTCGAGTTCATGCCGTCGGCGCAAGCGCGCATTTGGCATACCCAGCTTGAGCGCGAGGGCATCGTTCCAGCGATCCCGGCAGTTCCCGAGGACCAGGTAGCTACACTTCGGCGATATTTCGAAAATATCCCGTGCCTCGATCCCTATCGCGCGCATCTTGGTAGTTTCACCTTTGATGCGCCCGCCAGCCCCGAGACCAATATGGGCTATTATGACGCGGCCCAAATCCTGGCAGCGCCCGGCGCGCTCGATCTCTTCAATGACCCAATCGTGCTTGAGACCGCGGAGCTATATCTTGGCTGCAAACCGTTGATCGACAATATCGGAGCCTGGTGGTCCTATCCGGGTCGACCAGCGGCGAAGGGGACGCAGCGCTATCATCGCGATCTCGATTCCTTTGCTGGCTTCAAGCTGTTCATTTACCTGACGGATGTGGACACCGACGCTGGTCCCCATGTTTTCATGAAGGGATCTCATCTGAGCGCGCTGCTGCCGACCGGCAGAGCCTGCAGCGATGAAGCTGTTCACGCAAATTTCGGCGCCGATAACGAGATCGCGATCACTGGTACTGCCGGTTCGCGCTTTATCGCAGACACCTTCGGGTTTCATAAGGGATTATTGCCCGGCCAGGGGCGCAGATTGTTGCTAACGGCGCAATACAACGTCAATGCGTCGCCGCACCTGCCGCCCTCTCCGTCGCTATTGCGTCGAGGGGGCTACGATGCGGATATCAATCGATTAATCATGAAACGCTGAGAGCACGCGAAAACACGCGCCCGTGCCGCGGATCACTCTTTCTTCGGTTTGCCGCCTGCGCCGCCGAGGTCACCGCCGCCACTCTCGTTGAAGCGACCAAAATTGCCCATCAGCTGTTGCATGAGGCCGAGTTCACGACCCGGCGCCGGCGTTGTGCGCGTGATCATGGCAATTGTCGGCGCATCATTAAGGCGGGTCTGAAAATCTTTCACCACACCCTGATTATCGAATTCGACGATATATACTTTCTGGGATACCAAGGTCGGGTTTGAGAACGACGACCCTACCATTCGACGGCTGACGTAATACCAGGTATCGGGATCGAATGTCGCGGTCGAGGTTGGCGACCCAAGCAACCCGGTGACGTCGGCCTTGGTCGAGTGACCGGGGACGATTTGGGTGACTGCTTGCGGATCGGGTTCGTTTCCGTGCACTTGTATCGGCCCATGACAGGCCATGAGCGGCACGGCGAGCGATGCTGCGACGGGGAGCCGGATGAGGCTGCGAAGACGAGAGAGGATACGAATGATCATTGCGGGCAATACGTGCCCGGTCAGATACCCCGCTGTCAATTGCTCGATACTGTTTGATGACCGGGATTCGGCCCGGAGTAAGGAATAATGATGTCTATCACCGGCCTATTTGGCCAGAAGGCGGAAAAGAAGGCTGCGCACGAGGCCTATAATCTCGCCGTTGCACAGGGGCGCCTGCCGTTCTTCTATGCGGAACATCGTGTGCCCGATACGCTCGACGGCCGATTCGAGATGATCGCGCTGCACGTCTTCCTGATCTTGCGGCGCATCAAGAATGATCGTCAGTCAGGGGCTTTTGCACAGGCTTTATTCGACGTTTTCTTCGCTGATATGGATCGCGGGCTGCGTGAACTTGGCACCGGCGACCTTTCGGTGGGCAAGCAGATCAAGCTGATGGCAACAGGCTTTTATGGTCGAATCGCCGCCTACGATGCCGGTCTTGACGGGACCGCCGACCTGGAGGCCGCGGTGCGACGGAATCTCTATGGTACCGTTGCGGATATCGACCAGAGCGCGGTCGAGGCGGCGGTTGCGTACCTGCGCCGTCAATGGGCGTTTCTGGACGCCCAGTCGAGCGATGAAATTCGGCAAGGGCGGGTTCGCTTCGCGCCGGTGACGCTAGAGGAGGATCCGCGATGAGCGTGTCATTGATGCCGGAATTCTCGCGCCCGATCTCGGTCTCGCGGCTCGGCAGCGATCCAGTCCACTACCGGATAGAAGCAAAGCCGGGCGAGGCCTCCGCTTTGGCGAGCCGGTTCGGAATCCCCGCGGTTCATCGTCTGGAGGCATCGGTAAGTCTGCATCGCCGTCCCGGCGGCGACATCGCCTTTGTTGCTGATCTACGGGCGGCGGTAACGCAGAGCTGCGTTGTGACGCTGGCGCCACTCGATGTCACGATTGACGAACCATTTTCACTGGTCTTTCGTGCAGGTATCGACGAGGATGAAGCGGATCGAATTGCGCTCGAGGAGCTCGAGGACGAGATCGTAGAACCGCTGATCGATGATGTTATCGATATTGGTGAAGTAGTTGCGCAACAGCTTGCACTCGCGCTCGATCCCTACCCGCGATCGCCGGAACTTCCGGCAGAGGGTGAAGGGCTGGTGCTCGGGGATGATGAACTGGATACGCCCTTGAAGCCGGAAAATCCATTTTCCGTGCTGAAGCGGTTCACCAAATCGTGATTCGAACCGCTCCGGCGGCAAGGTAGTCATTGCCGGGGAGGCGGTTTTTCGCTAAATACCCCGTTTTCGCGGGTCAATCCCGATTTTCGTGAGTTTGTGTCATGGCCGTTCCTAAAAAGAAAACCTCCAAGTCCCGCCGCAACATGCGCCGGTCGCATCACGCCCTGTCGCCGGCATCTTATGCCGAATGCTCGAACTGTGGCGAGTTGAAGCGTCCGCATCACATTTGTGGTTCCTGCGGCCATTACGACGGTCGTGAAGTCGCTGCCGCACCCGCTGCCTAGGGGCTGGTGTAAAGGCGCGCCGTTGCTGTGAGCA
>CAIXXC010000387.1 GCA_903923205.1 uncultured Rhodospirillales bacterium
CCGCGTGCCCTACAATAGCGGCCGGCCCAATGCGTTGAACCTTGGCGCCAAGATGGCGAAGGGCGAATTTGTTGCCATCATCGACGCCGATAGCCAGGTTCAGTACGGCGCGATAAACCGGTGGGTGGAGGCGTTCACCGATCCGCGGATCGGGGCGGTTGCCGGCAACATCCGTGTGCTCAATCCCGAAGAGTCGCTGGTCACCAGGTTCCAGGAAGTGGAATACGCGTCGATGATGACGCTCTACACGCTGGTCATGGCGCGCCTCAATGTGCTTGCCATCATCCCCGGCCAGGGCGGGATGTTTCGCGCCAAGGCTGCGGCAGCCGTCGGCTGGTATGATTCCGGCCTTGGCGATGATACCGATCTGACGCTCCGTATTCTGAAAGCGGGATGGAAAATCACAGGCTGTACGGAGGCAGTGGTTTACACCCATGTTCCGCCGACATGGCGTGGGCTGTATCGGCAACGCAGCCGCTGGATGAAGAACCGGGTTCGGATCCGTGGCAGCAAGCATAGCGACATGTTGTCGATCACCTTTCGTTACGGCTTCTTCAATTCACTGCGCGCTCTTCGCAATCTTTTCCGCCTCCAGGAACCCGGCATACTGATCGTGGTACTGATCGTATCCTTCGTGGCAGATCCATTCATAGCGCCTTACTGGCTGCCCGGAATGATGACGGGTGCCTATATCTTCGGCGTGATCCGGTTTTTCCTTAAAGTGATGATCTCGCGCGATTTTGTCGGCACGCCGGCACCGCGTGGCTATGCCATTGTCCCCTTCATGCCCGCCTACAGCCTGGGGTTGCGAATGGCCGTGAATATTGAAATCTTCATCGAAGGCCTCCATTTGAACCAATATGTTTCATACGTCCCCAAGAAAATATGGCCCGAGGTGCCCCGGTGGTAAGCGGGGCGAAGATCAAGGGTAAGCAGGGCCGTTTCGGCATCACCCTATTGGCGCTTTTCATTGGTCTGGGTGGCCTGAGCAGCGCGGTTGCCGGGCCTGCGATATCACCGGGCACATCCGCGCCCGGTACTCCGGGCGATCCTGGTTCCGCCAGTTCAACCGATTTTGGGCTCAGATTCTCCAACGACGTCATATTCAACCCGACCTTCACCAGCCCATTGCAGCAAATTTTTTCCGCGCCGAGCGATTTTACCGGTGTTGGAACATCGGGACGGGTGCCGGGCGATCTTTGGAATTCCGATACGCAGCTATTAAGCGCACTGGTCACCTCTGCCGCTGCTGATCCTCAGATCGCGCCCATGGCGTCGGTGCTGGCTACTCTTGTCGCGCCGGCGCAGCTCCGGCAGACCTATTCCTCAATGACGCAACGTGGGCTGCGCGATTACTACTGTCTCACCCAGGCACAGCAGAACGCTCGCCAATATCGTTATTGGAGCTTCACTGTGCTCGGGGAACCGGACGCAAATGGCACAAAGCCATTCCTGATCGGGTCTGCCATGGATCGTGAAGCGGCGAACAACCCAGCCGACACCAATGACGAATGGTGCAGCGCGAATCTACCCAAGGCGACGATGCTTGAGCCATTCACGATGAATATCTGGGGGCCTGTCGTCGTCCTTAGCCTCGGTATTTTCGCCTTCTGGGCGGCGCGCGGTTTCCGCAAGCCCTGATGATTTGAGAGCGCGGCTCGGGCACGGTAAAAACATCAGAGATTTTTCAGCTCTTTCTTGATGGCTGAGGTGAGGGATAGCGGGGAGTCGGCCCAGTCAGACCTTGTGTTGGCCCGCGTGGTCACGCAAATGTCCAGCGATCGTGGCGATCGGGGCACTCCAGTCTCCGGGTGTTATCTGCCGTATCAGTTTCAGGCTCGGATACCAGGGTGAGTCCGCCCGCTCGCGCAGCCAGCGCCAGTCCGCAGCGGTGGAAAGGAGCACGTAACCCGGGCGCCCCAGCGCGCCCGTCAGATGGGCAGCCGAGGTACACACCGTAACGACCAGGTCAAGTACGGAGATGGCGGCAGCAGTTTCAGAAAAATCCGAGAGCCGAGGGGTGAGATCGATCACCGTATTCAGGGATAGCCGCGCGAGATCGCGTCCGCGTGGCCCTACCATCAGACTGTAGAGTGTCACCCCAGGGATCGCAGCCAATGTTCCCAGATATTCAACCGGCATCGAACGATTGCAGTCATTAGTCTGCCTTGGGTTGCCCGCCCAGACAACGCCAACCCGCAACCCATTGTCCTCGCCAAGAATGGCCTGCCAGCGTGCGAGAGCCTCCTGCCCGACACTCAGATAGGGTATTTCCCTTGGGATGGAGTCGAGTCTGGTACCGAAACGCAGCGGGAGACTGAGGAGTTCTATTCGCACGTCCGCATGTGGCGCCGCTTCGCCCTCGGCGACAACAATCACGTCACGAAAGCTCTGACGCAAGAGCTTGAGTAATGGCTTTGGCGCCCGCAGGGTCACTTTTGCCCCTTGTGCCATCAAGAGCGGAAGGTAGCGCACGAATTGTAACGTATCGCCGAAGCCCTCTTCCGCTTCCACCAGAATACGATGACCGAGAAGGGGTTCACCTTGCCAGCGAGGGGGCGCTTTGGGCTTCATGGAGGCCACCGGCAGCTCCAGCCGCCGTTCCAACTGTTGCCAGCCGGACTCAAAATCGCCTCGCAGCAAGTGGAGGTAGGCTTTGGCCACACCGGCGCGCGATAGCCCGGGCTCGCGCGCAAGCGCAGCATCCAGGAGGCGCGCGGCCTCATCGAGGTCGCCCGCCTCCGCCCGTGTCATGGCCTGGTTGACCTGGGCAGCACTGCATTCCGGGTCAAGTTCCAACGCACGCTGCCAAGCCGCTTCAGCGCCAGGAAGATCACGTACACTCCGCAGCGCAAAACCAAGCGTCACGTAAATTTCCGGGTCCGCAGGTGCGAGCGTCTTCGCCCGGTGGAGCAGGGCAAGGGCTTCCTGCTGTCTGGAGAGAACAAGAAGACTGCTTGCGAGCGCGACCATCGCCTGGGGGTTATGCGGCCGAAGATGGAGAGAGCACTGCAAATCCAGAATCGCTTGATCATGGAGATCCAGCGCCGCACGGGCCCACCCGAGATTGTAAGCCGCATCCGCATCGTTCGGGTCAAGCGCGCAGGCCCGAGAAAATGCGGCGACCGCATCCGGGAATGCTGAAAGTCGCAGAAAGGCATTTCCAAGTTGGAAATGCAGGCCTGGGTCACGCGGCGTCGCCGCGATGGCCTTCGACAGGAGTTCGCGGGCCTGGGTCGCTTCGCCAAGCGCGAGGAGTGCAATCCCAAGGTTGCGGACAGCAATGGGCCACCCAGGCTTCCGGCGCAGCACGTCTTCGAAGCTGGATATCGCCTCGGCGGCGCGCCCGGCGTCAAGAAGCATGCTGCCGAGATTGAGCCGCGCTGCAACGTCGTGCGGATACCGGGAAACAGCTTTGCTGAGCTGAGTAATGCCTCCCTCAATGTCGCCAAGGGATTTCAGCGTCAACCCGAGCCCTTGCAGGATATCGCTGCGATCAGGTGCCTGCGCGACCACATTCTGGAAAAACGCCAGTGCTTCCTTGAGCCGATTTTCGCCCAAGGCTTTGAAGCCTGCCGCTACCGTGGCGTCTACTTGCGAGTTCAGCATTGTCCCAATTATATAGTGTCGCCAGCTTGCCGGCTCATCGGCTTGAAAATACCTGCTTAATTGAAGGCAGGACCCCTATCATATGCCGGGATTCGTGTCAGTCCGGTGAAACGTGGCCATCTCGTGATCCGGGCCGTTGGCCTCTGGGGCCGTTTAGTAGGCGGCAGCGCACCGGTGGATGTCTTAAAACTGTTGCAGTTGCCCGCTATATACTCTCCATGCCTTCGGGCGAAAATGGGGTGTGCAAGGCTACCGCAATCCAACTTAGAGCAGGGGATTGGCTCCGCAGTTGTTGCTAGAATTTTGTCCCTTTGCGTTGCCGCGCCCCCTCCCTCGGTAAACCTGCTTCGAACACAAGACGAGTCCAAGGCGTCTGGCGTTCCCCGATATCCTCGATAAACCTGCGGAGGCTTTTTTTGCCGAGCTTACCCCCCAACCTAGAAGCCCGATTGCAGGTAGCGCGTGACCACCACCAGCAGGGGCTGCTCGGCGATGCGGAAGCGGGCTATATTGAGGTTTTGCTCAAGGCACCGAACAATTTCGAAACGAACTTTGCCCTTGGTGTCGTCGCCTATCAGTTGGGCCAGCCAGAACGGGCGATCAGGCTGTTTCAAAAAGCAATTTCAGTAAACCCGAGCGCACCTGTCCCGCGCGCAACCGCACTCGACAAAAACCATTTTGCTGACGTTCGTGGTTTTGGTGGCCGCTGAATAATGTTCCGGCAAAAAGGCGCAGCTCAACGCCGGCACGTTGGCG
>CAIXXC010000388.1 GCA_903923205.1 uncultured Rhodospirillales bacterium
CGGCAGGGATACCGCCTCGCCCACGAGATCCGCACAGAAAAATCAACATCTTGTGTGAATTTTTTGAGACCCGGCGATAAGTGGTGGATTTTTGAGCTGATTTCGTTACAGTCCAAGATGTAGTCATTCGTTGGTACTGCAAAGGCTGAAACTCATTTGGACAGGCCCCCAACCAACTTCCCAACTTCTACCGGCAACGTTGCCGAGAAGACCCGACGCCTCTCCGCCCTGCGGAGAGGCGTTTTTGTTTGCACCGACCCCGAACCAGAACCTGCAGGAGTGTACATGGCCAAGCGCTCGACCCGTTCTCTTCACTCGGTCCAACCGACCTCTTCGACCATCGAGCCGTTGTTCGCCGGCCGCGGCGACCACGCCCGTAGCAATGGTGGAAGGGGCGGAATAACGCACGCCGGCGGCTGGCACCCAGTCTTCGCCGATGGAGATGACGAGCGCGAACAGAGTTATGTCCGCAAGGTTCGCCCTCAAAGTGAGAACCAGCGCGCCTTGATGCACGCGATCGAGCACAACAATCTCACCGTTGCCCTCGGCCCCGCCGGCACAGGCAAAACATATCTCGCCGTGACCGCTGCGGTAGAGGCACTCGAAGCCGGCAAGATCGATCGCATCGTGCTTTCCCGGCCCGCCGTCGAAGCGGGCGAGACACTTGGCTTTCTACCCGGCGACATGCACGAGAAACTCGCCCCCTACCTGCGCCCGCTCTATGACGCCCTCAACGAGCGCATAGGGGGCAAGCGCGTTCGCCAGTACATCGCAGACGGTACCATAGAGATCGCTCCCATCGCCTATATGCGCGGCCGTACCCTTAACAATGCGTTCGTCGTCATCGACGAGGCGCAGAACTGCACCTACGGCCAGATCAAGATGCTCCTGACCCGTTTGGGCTGGCATTCGACCATGGTGCTGACCGGAGATCCCGATCAAAGCGACTTGTTGAACGGTCTCTCGGGTCTCGCCGATATCGCGAGCCGACTGGAAAAACTGGAGACGGTCGCTGTCGTCCGGTTGACGGAATCCGACATCGTTCGCCACCCGTTGGTGGCAGAAATGCTGACAGTGCTTTGACCTGAAGGACGCACGGTCCCTGCTGGCGGCTCACCCCGCCGCCAGCAGGCGCTCGATGAAAGCAGGCACGATTTCGCTTGCCGGCCCCTGGACCGATTGATCGAAGAAGCTCGCGCCCAGCGAAGGCTCCAGGTTCAACTCGATGGTTTCGGCCCCAGCCTCGTTCGCGATTTGGACAAAACCGGCCGCAGGATAGACATTTCCCGATGTCCCGATCGATATGAATAGCTGGCAATGTGCGAGAGCCGCGTGAATTCGCGGCATCTCCAAGGGCATCTCGCCAAACCAGACAATGTCGGGACGCATCCCGCCGAGTTGACCGCAATCCGGACAGATATCGCCAACGGATAGATCCGCCCTGTTAACCCGCCGCGCATGGCAAAACACGCACAGCGAGTTCTCCAATGCGCCATGCATGTGGATGAGATGAGTTGAGCCAGCCTGTTCGTGCAGATTGTCTATATTTTGTGTCACGATCAGCACATTGCCACCGGTCAGAGCCGGCCAGGACGTCTCCAGTCGGGCGAGCGCCAGATGGGCCGCGTTCGGGCGAATCGATCGATCGAGCATGCCGCGGCGGCGCTGGTTATAGAACGCATGGACCTTTTGGGGGTCACGCCTGAAAGCCTCCGGCGTGGCCACATCCTCGATCCTCACGGTCGCCCAGATGCCGTCGGCATCGCGAAATGTCGACAGGCCGGATTCCTTGCTGATACCGGCCCCTGTGAGAACGACGATAGAGCCCCCTTCCTTTGTCAGCACCATTCGGTCACCCCATCCGCCATCCTTCAGAGCCCAGCCTGCCGTGCCTCTCGCCTGGGTTCAAGCGCGACAGGATTGCGCGACTGATACGACGGATCCGTATAGACCATGAAGAACACGAACCGCTAAGCTCTCGCGCAGAATCGCGGTTGCGAAACCGTGCTCTGTTCCCCTGATACGATTGGGCCCACCTTGTTCGATAACGCCTCGCCGTACGATTCCGGCTACCTTGATGTCGACCTGCCGCACAGGCTCTACTGGGAGCAATGCGGCAATAGGACCGGCGCGCCCGTGGTGTTCCTTCATGGCGGACCGGGTTCGGGCTGCTCGGCGACGCATCGCCGTTTTTTCGATCCCGGCTTCTACAGGGCAGTGCTCTTTGATCAGCGCGGCGCCGGACGTTCCCGACCGTTTGCGTGTGTTGACCGCAATACGACACCAGACCTCGTCGCCGACATAGAGCGACTTCGCGAGCATCTCGGCATCAAGCGTTGGCTGGTGTTCGGGGGATCATGGGGCTCTACTCTTGCACTCGCCTACGCTGAGGCCCATCCTGACCGCGTAACCGGTCTCGTCCTGCGTGGCATTTTCCTGGGGCGGCCAAAAGAGATCGACTGGTTCCTGCACGGCATGGGGACGATTTTCCCCGAAGCTTATGATCGTTTCGTCAAACACATTCCTGAGGCCGAGCGCACAGCACTGCTGGACGCCTACCTCGCTCGACTCAACCACCCGGCGCCCGACATCCACCTCGCCGCGGCGCGTTCCTGGGCCGGCTACGAGGGGAGTTGTTCGACCCTGCTGCCCGGACCTGGAGCATCTACACCTTCCGGAGAAGACCGCACGGCGCTGGGCCTCGCCCGGATCGAGGCACATTATATGAAAAACGATCTTTTCCTGCGGCCGGGTGCGTTGCTCAGCGATATCGCGGCTATCCGTCAGATCCCAGGGATCATCGTGCAAGGTCGGTATGATATCGTTTGTCCGGCAACAACAGCCTTTGACCTCTCGCAGGCTTGGCCCGAGGCGAGTTTGAAGATTATTCCTGCGGCAGGCCATTCGGCACTTGAGCCGGCAATTCGGGATGAATTACTGGTCTCCCTGGAGCAAATGAAGACAACTGCCCGCTGGTAAGCCCTGGTCACGATGGGCCTGGCCCTGCAACTGACGACGCCTGCAGGTCTAATCGGTCGTAACCCGCTGTCGTCGCAGAAAACTGGCCTCCATCCCTTGCCAGATCAACAAACCGGGAACGCCGATCACCAGATCGGGCAACCGCTTAACAAGAGAGATCACCAGGGCATCACGCGGCGATAGCATGAACAGGGAGCCAAGCAGAATATAACCGCCCTCCTGGACACCAAGCGCGCCGGGAACGGCGAAGGCGGCGCTCCGCACGGCCTGCCCCAGACTTTCGAGAACCATCGCTTCGCCGAGGCTCGGGTGCCTGCCGAAATGATGCAAGACGACGAAGATCTCGAATATGCCCATCAGCCAACCCAGGAAATGGATACAGCCTGCGGCAGCAAAGGAGCGTGGATCGGCATAGAGACTGCGAAGCGCACCCTGGAGATCAATTGCCTCGATCCCTCCTTCACTGCCACGCCGGCGTGCGATCTCTCGCAATCCGCGATCGACCAGGGCGAACAGGCCCATGCGCTGGGCGATGAAAAAACCGCCCAACGCCGGCACCGCAATGATCAGCCCCCCGCCAATTTTTCGCAAAAGGGGCGAGTCACCTTCAAGTTGCCAGAGCACGGCAAGACCCAATAGGGCGAACAGGCCCTGCGTCGTGGCTTGCAGCAGAAGATCGACAAGGATGCTCGCGGCGGCCCGCGCCTGCGGAACGCCAAATCGGGCAAGGAGACGACCGCCGATCATGTCTCCGCCGACCTGCCCCACGGGCAACAGGCAATTGATGGATTCTCGAATGAGGCGGAGGCCGATATAGGTCGCGGGAGACCTTATCGGACATGCCCCCATGATCCGTCGCCAGCCCAATCCGGCAAGCGAAAGGGCCGCCACCCGCAAGAGCACGACAAGGACAAGCCCCAGTCCTATCGCACCCACGCCGCTTAGAATTTGGCTCATGCCGTTGATAAGGAGCAGGGCAACGAAACCCGAAACCCCGGCGGACACCAAAACGAAGACGGTCCAGCGTAGCAAGCAATGCCCTCATCGGGATCGTCGTTTTGCGCCCGCCAGATACGGTGACGGCCACGTCTCCAATGAAGGACACGTGGCCGTCAAATAGCAGGCGTTAGCCTCCGCGTAGACGGTGATCCCCGCCTCCGATACGCAGCGCCTCACTTCTTTTTGGTGCCGAGAGGTTGACCCTCTTTTTCTTACACCCCGAGCAATTCACCGCACTTGCGTAATGATCAGACGTATACCAGCGCACGACTGTCGATTCAAGGGCAAGTTCGGCTCTAGAGGTAAATTTTAATACAAAGTCTTAGCCGATGAGTTTCTGTAATTCTCCAAGCACGGCCTTACCCATTTCCGCAGTGGAAACCGGTGGAACATCGGGCAGTCTGATGTCTGCGGTACGGATCCCTTGACCCAGCACTGTCTCGATCGCTGCTTCCAGGGCAGCGGCCTCGGCGGGCAGATCGAAGGAGTAGCGCAGCATCATCGCGAAGCTCAGGAAATTGGCCAGCGGATTGGCTAATCCCTTGCCCGCGATATCGGGGGCAGAGCCGTGAATCGGCTCGTACATGGCCTTGCGGTTGCCACCGGCATCCGGCGCGCCGAGCGAGGCGGAGGGCAGCATGCCGAGTGAGCCCGTCAGCATGGCAGCGCAGTCGCTGAGGATATCACCGAACAGATTGTCGGTGACGATCACATCGAACTGCTTTGGATAACGAACCAGCTGCATCGCGCAGTTATCAGCGTACATGTGGCTCAGATTCACATCCGGATAATCCTGGTCATGGATTTCCTGGACTACTTCCCGCCAGAGTTCGCCCGACTCCATCACATTGGCCTTTTCGACCGAGCACAGCTTGTTGCCCCGCTTACGCGCAAGGTCAAACGCGACACGGGCCACCCGATCAATCTCGCTGGTCGTATAGCTTTGGGTGTTGAAGCCGCGCTTCTGGCCATCGGGAAGCGTCTCGATCCCGCGCGGGGTCCCGAAATAGACGCCGCCCGTCAGCTCGCGGACAATCATGATGTCGAGACCATCGACAAGTTCCGGCTTCAAGGCCGACGCATCGGCTAGCGCAGAGAAGACCTTCGCTGGCCGCAGGTTCGCGAACAGTTCCAACTCCTTGCGCAGGCGCAGCAAGCCGCGCTCAGGGCGAACAGCGAACGGAAGCGGCTCCCATTTTGGTCCGCCGACGGCCCCGAACAGGACGGCATCAGCCTTGAGCGCCTTCGCCATGGTCGCGTCCGAAATCGGCGCGCCCTCGGCATCGTAGGCAGCACCGCCGACAAGTGCGGTATCGACATCGAACTTGAGCGCGCCCTTGGAATCGAACCATTCGATCACGCGCATCAACTCGCCCATCACCTCGGGCCCGATGCCATCACCCGGCAGTACCAGCAGTTTCTTGTTCGCCGACATTTATAGCTTCTCCACGTGATCTCAGGGGGCGTTTGCGACCAATTTCTTAGGATCGAACCATCATTTTCGTGCGGCCGGATCTGTTTCAGCCTTGGCTACGGCTGACGAGTGCCCAGGGTTGGGACGCCCGGCTCCGTGCCTCGTAGGCCGCGATGCTGTCCTGTTTTTCCAGTGTCAGGCCAATATCGTCGAGTCCGTTGAGCATGCAATGCTTCCTGAAGGGGTCGAGTTCGAACTGCACGTTCTCGCCGTTCGGGCGGCTGATCGTCTGCGTCACAAGATCGATCGTAAAGACGGCATTTGCGCCGTTCTCGGCGTCATGCATCAACGCGTCGACCTGCTCAACTGGCAAGGCGATTGGTAGGATGCCGTTCTTGAAACAATTATTGTAGAAAATGTCGGCAAAGCTGGGCGCGATCACGCAGCGGATTCCGAAATCCACGAGCGCCCAGGGCGCATGTTCGCGGCTCGACCCGCAGCCGAAGTTTTCACCCGTCACGAGGATCTTCGCGTCGCGGTAGGCAGGCTTGTTGAGGACGAAATCGGGAATGTCCTTGCCCTCAGGCGTCCGCCGCATCTCGTCGAACAGGCCGATCCCCAGTCCCTTGCGCTCGATCGTCTTGAGGTACTGCTTCGGAATGATCTTGTCGGTATCGACGTTCATGATCGGCAGCGGCGCGGCTGCTCCGGTGAGGGTCGTGAATTTTTCCATGGAGCCAGTTCCTTATCGAAAGCTAGAGCGCGCGGACATCGGTCAGGTGGCCTGTAACGGCCGCCGCCGCGGCCATTGCCGGGCTGACCAGATGGGTTCGTCCACCGCGCCCCTGCCGTCCCTCGAAATTACGATTGGAGGTCGAGGCACAGCGTTCACCCGGCTTCAGCTTGTCCGCGTTCATCGCCAGGCACATTGAACAACCGGGCTCACGCCAGTCGAACCCCGCCGCCACGAAGATCTTGTCGAGACCCTCCGCCTCGGCCTGGGTCTTCACGAGGCCAGAGCCGGGGACGACCATCGCATAAACACCCTCGGCAACCTTGCGGCCCTCGGCGATCGCGGCAGCAGCCCGAAGGTCCTCGATCCGACCGTTCGTGCACGAGCCGATGAAGACCCGCTGGACCGGGATTTCGCTCAGTCTGGTTCCCGGAGTCAGGCCCATGTACTCAAGCGATCGCGCCATCGCCACCCGACGATTCTCGTCCGGGAGGCTGGCCGGATCGGGCACGGAACCGGTGATCGGCAGCACGTCTTCCGGGCTGGTTCCCCAGGTCACCTGCGGCGCGATATCGGCCGCGTTGATATGGATTTCGGCGTCGTAGTGGGCGCCCGGGTCGGACGGCAGGGTTTTCCAGAAGGCGATCGCGGCATCGAGCTGTTCGGCCTTCGGTGCCAGCGGCTTGCCCGCGACGTAGGCGTAGGTGACCTCATCCGGCGCGATCAGCCCCGCCCGTGCGCCGGCCTCGATCGACATATTGCAGACCGTCATGCGTCCGGCCATGTCAAGCGCCCGGATGGCAGAGCCGGCGTATTCCAGCACGTAACCGGTACCGCCAGCGGTGCCGATGCGTCCAATAATATGGAGGACGATATCCTTGGCCGTCACGCCGGGTCCAACTTCGCCTTCGACCGAGATAAGCATGTTCTTGGCCGGACGCTGGATAAGCGTTTGCGTCGCCAGCACGTGTTCAACCTCGGAGGTGCCGATGCCGAAGGCAAGAGCGCCAAATGCGCCATGCGTTGCGGTGTGGCTATCGCCACAGACGATCGTCATACCGGGCAGGGTGAAGCCCTGTTCCGGGCCGACGATATGGACGATGCCCTGGCGCTCGTCATCCATGCCAAAATAGGTGATGCCCTCGGCTGCGGCGTTGCGCTCAAGCGTCTCGACCTGCAAACGCGACTCAGGGTCAGCTATACCGGCGGCACGATCGCTGGTAGGCACATTGTGATCAGCAACCGCGAGCGTCGCATCAGGGCGGCGAACCTTCCGGCCAGCCATACGCAGGCCTTCGAATGCCTGCGGGCTGGTCACCTCATGGACGAGGTGTCGATCAATATAGATCAGGCACGTTCCATCCTGCTGACGGTCGACGACGTGACTATCCCATATCTTATCGAACAGCGTGCGCGGTTGAGCCACGATGGGTACTCCTCCAAATTCCGAAAATCGCCGCAGATCATACGTTCTGACCCAGCGATGCAACGTATATTTTGCGAACGGAGGGTTGCGCCCTCGCTTCATACGATCGAGCCCGGTGCAAGACGGTCACTATTTGCAGCAACGGGCGAAATAAATCCGCGACGGAAGCGGCACGATTCAGGTTATATTTATTCGACGTTCTGCGGAATCAAACTGCCAATATCGCGGGATCGACCAGAATGACAGGGGGCCTCGAACGTGGCCTCATTGATACAGTCGCCCTGACGCGACTACCGATAACGAGGCAGTAGCAGTGGCAGATCCCCGTTTCTTTACCCGAAAGGGCCCCTTTTCGCTCGGTTTCATCGCTCAGAGGATCGGCGCGACACTCAGCCTTCCTGCAAGCGAATCACTGCTGATTGCGGATGTCGCCACCCTGGACAGAGCGCAGCCCGGCGAAATCAGCGTTTACTCGGACCCACGCTATCGGGAAGCGGCTGGCTGTTCGCGGGCGAGCGCGATTATCACCAGCCCGGCGTTCGCAGAACAGACCCCCTCAGCAACCACCATGCTATTGCTGAAGGATCCACGCCTCGGCTACGCGCTGGTTGGCGCCCTCTTCTATCCGACCGAATTGTTAGACGCGGGTATCGACCCCGGGGCACGAATTGATCCCAGTGCGATGATCGGGCCTGATACGCAGATCGACGCGGGAGCGGTGATCGGGCCCAAGGCTGAGATTGGGGCGCGATGTCACATCAGCGCCAACGCTGTGATTGGACGTGGCGTCGTGATTGGAGACGACTCGAGGATAGGTGCGAATTCCGTGATCAGCCATGCCCTGATTGGCGCCCGTGTTGATATCGCGAGTTGCGTGAGCATTGGCGTCCAGGGTTTTGGCTTCGTTCCAGGTCCCCAAGGTCTGGTTCGCATGCAGCAACTCGGTCGCGTCATTATCGAAGACGGGGTCGAGATCGGCGCCAACAGTGCGATCGATCGTGGCGCCACCGACGACACGGTGATTGGCGCGGGCACCGTGATCGATAACCTCGTCCAGATCGGCCACAATGTCGTGATCGGTCGTCACTGTGTTCTCTCCGGCCAGGCCGGTGTCGCCGGTAGTTCGACAATCGGGGATGGCGTGATGGTTGGCGGCGGCACATCGATCAGCGACCATCTGGTCATCGGCGCCGGGGCTCGCATCGCAGGCAAAAGTGGCGTCGCCCGCGACGTCGAGCCGGGCCAGGCCGTGGGCGGTTATCCCGCCGTTCCGATCCGGCAATGGCATCGTCAGACGTCTGCGCTCACCAAGATGTCACAACGCAGCGGCGAGAGCTGACGCAAGCCCGGCGGCAACCGGGATGACAGTGAATTCCGCCTGTTTTAATTCACCATATTGCGGTAGACAATATTGCCACAGCCGTCATCGGCAACGCCGGTGGCGCGTCGGAAATCTTGGAGGTGCGCCTAATGAAAGTCGTCGTCATCGGGGGCGGGCCCGCAGGTTGCGCCGCTGCCTATACCCTTATCAAACAGGGCCATGACGTCCGCCTGATTGAAGCATCCGAGGGTGTCGGCGGCCGCACCAAGACCCTGGAGCGTGATGGCTTCAAGCTTGCAACCGGGGCGTTATTCCTGATGGGTGGCATCTACCCCCGGACCTCGGCCTTGCTCAAAGAGATGGGCGAAACGCACAATATCCGAGCGTGGCGCGGCGCGGCTCAACTGCATGACAACACTGACGCGCGCTACAAGGTCGATTTCGTCTCGCTGCCGAGCTACCTCAAGATTCCGGTCCTGACCTGGGGCGACCGGCTGAAGATCGCCTGGGCCGGCATCAAGCTCTTGTGCAGTGGTGGCGCCAAGAACGCCTTCAACGGCAGTGATCTTGCCAAATTCGACACCGGCGAAGATCTCGAACACTGGTCGCGCCACAATCTCGGCGATCGCGCCTACGAATA
>CAIXXC010000389.1 GCA_903923205.1 uncultured Rhodospirillales bacterium
GCCGTGATCGCCGTTGCAGCATAGCCGCCGAGCGCGCTGACCGTCTTGATATCGGCCTGAATTCCTGCGCCACCTCCTGAGTCGGAGCCGGCGACGATCAGGACCCTGCCATTCATGCGTTAGCCGTCGTCGTGTTCTCGATCAACGCGACAAGTTCGCTTACCAGGTTGAGCACCATGGCGTCGTCCTCTCCTTCAGCCATCACCCGGATCACGGGCTCTGTCCCCGAGGGCCGGATAAGAAGACGGCCGACACCCTTCAGTTGCTCTTCCGCAGCGTTGATTGCGTCCTTTACGCGCGGGTTCCCAAGCGGATGCGTACCTTTGGCAAAGCGAGCGTTCTTCAGATGCTGGGGCAAAGGCTCAAAACTGCGCCCCACGGCGCTTGCCCGACCCCCATGTTCGATTAGGGCCGCCAGGACCTGAAGTGCCGCGATCAGCCCGTCACCGGTCGTTGAATGGTCGCGCAGGATGATATGCCCGGATTGCTCCCCACCCAAATTGTAGTTGCCCTCGCGCATTTGCTCGACCACGTAACGGTCGCCCACCGCGGTCCTGATCAGGTCAAGTCCGAGACCTGCGAGGTAGCGCTCAAGCCCGAGGTTGGACATCACAGTGGCGACGACGCCATTGCCAGTTAGTTTCCCGGCACGGTGCCAGTCGGTTGCGATCAATGCCATCAATTGGTCACCGTCGAGCAGGACGCCGCGTTCATCCGAGACCAGGAGCCGATCTGCGTCGCCGTCAAGGGCAAGGCCGATATCGGCATTGTGCTCCACGACCGCGCGCTGCATCGCTTCCGTAGCCATCGCCCCGGCCTGTTTGTTGATGTTAAAGCCATCTGGCGACACATGCAGCGGGATGACCTCGGCGCCGAGTTCATAAAGAACGTTGGGCGCGACCTTGTAGGCAGCACCATGGGCGCAGTCGACGACGACCCGGAGGCCGTCAAGGCGCATCCCCTTTGGCAGCGTGTTCTTGACGAACTCAATATAGCGACCCTGGGCGTCGTCCAACCGGCGGGCACGACCGAGCGCGTCGGGTGGTGCCCGACCCTCGCCATCGTCGGTCGCGACGGAGCTCTCGATCGCCGCCTCGATTTCATCTGACAGCTTGTAGCCGTCCGGCCCGAACAGTTTGATCCCGTTATCCTCAAACGGATTATGCGAAGCGGAGATCATCACGCCGATATCCGCGCGCAGCGAGCGCGTCAACATCGCGACCGCCGGAGTCGGCAGCGGGCCGACAAGGACGACATCCATCCCCATCGCGACGAAACCCGCCGCCAGAGCTGGCTCAAGCATGTAGCCGGAAAGCCGGGTATCCTTGCCGATCAGGACGAGGTGGCGATGGTCGCCGCGACGAAACTGACGGGCCGTGGCGACCGCGACTTTAAGCGCTGTCTCAGCCGTCATGGGCTCGATATTCGCCCGGCCACGGATTCCATCCGTACCGAAGAGCTTGCGGGTCATCTTCTTCTGACTTTCATGCGTTTCCTGATCGAAGGGATACCGCAGTTTACGCCTGCCGGCGGACTGCTTGCCAAGATCTTAATCCCTGGATGGTCTCCGCAACATCATGAACGCGCAGGATGTTGGCACCCTGACTCGCGCCCTCAAGCGCGAGCGCAAGAGACCCGGGAAACCGGCGCTTGGCCGGTAATGATGATTGCAGAATTTGTTCTATCAGACGCTTTCGTGACACGCCGAGTAAAATTCCGGCTCCCAGTGAACGATACAAGCTCAACCGCCCCAGGATCTGGAGATTGTGTTCCGTGGTCTTGCCAAAGCCGATACCCGGGTCGATCACGACGTCCTCGCGAGAGCCGCCGGCAGCCTCCCAGGCATCGAGTCTCGATTTGAGAAAATCCCAGACATCCAGCGCCGGGTCCTGGTAGCGGGCCAGACCCTGCATCGTCTGTGGGTCTCCGGGCATATGCATCAGGACGACAGGGGCTTTCCTCGCGATGGCGAGTTCCAGCGCGCCTTCTCCCTGTAAAGCGGAAACATCGTTGATGATCCGTGCGCCGGCATCAAGCGCTGCCGCCATGACGGCAGCGTGACGTGTATCGATCGACACAGTTGCACCCTCGCGCGCGAGAGCGGTCACGACCGGGACGACGCGAGAACTCTCGACTTCCGGTGACACTGGCTTCGCACCAGGCCTCGTCGACTCGCCGCCTATATCGATGATATCCGCGCCGGCATCCATCAGCAGGCGACCATGAGCGATCGCCCCCTGCGACTCCGCGTGATCGCCACCGTCAGAAAAACTGTCTGGTGTCACGTTGACGATCCCCATGACCAAGGGGCGCGTTAGCGATAATCCTGCCCACTGAGCCGGCGGATTGAGGAGTCTCTGGAACTGCCGTTCCAATTGCTGTCGAGCGGGTGCCGGGCAGTCTTGGTTCAGCCAAGCGCCGAAGTCGGTCACGCTGATCAGAGATTCGGACACAGTATCGCTCTCTCGGCCGTCGCGGGCCGTCAGGCGAAGGAGGCTGAAGGCATAATCCGGTCCACACGTTGCCGCGAGACCCACACCGACTGCCATCGCGCCGATAATGCCGGTCAGCAATCCCTGTGGCGCCAGATACAGATCGGGCGGCCGTTGGGCCGCCCGAAGATATTGGGTGAACCCCGCAAGGTTCACTGTAACCCGCTTAGTCATGCGTTGGGCTGGGGCTCCGGTTCCAGCCCACCAGAGGGCTTGTCCTTGCGCAACCCGCCCGCGGGCGGGATTGACGAACGCCGAGGCATTGGGCGACTGGGTGTTTCGTCAGAGCCGGTATCGCGATTGAGAGGCTCGCCCTTGACGATCTTGCGGCAATCCTCACCAGATAACGTCTCGTACTCAAGCAGACCCTCGGCCAGTGCACGGAGTTCTTCAATGCGCTCGGTCAGGATTGTCCGTGCCGTCGCCTCGCCATCCTCGATAATGCGACGGATTTCCTCGTCGATCAGCTTGGCTGTCGCGTCGGAGACGTTCTTGCGCTGGGTAACGGAGTGGCCAAGGAAGACCTCCTCCTCGTTCTCGCTGTAGCGGATACGGCCCAGCTTTTCCGACATGCCCCACTCGGTGACCATGCGCCGGGCGAGGTTGGTTGCCTGGCGAATATCATCCGACGCACCAGTAGTGACCTCGTCTTCGCCGAAAATCAGCTCCTCGGCCATCCGACCGCCGAACATCATGGCGATCTTGGCTGTCAGCTCGCGCCGGGCGAAACCATAACGGTCCTTCTCAGGCAGGCTCATTGTCACGCCAAGCGCTCGGCCTCGTGGGATGATGGTGACCTTATGCAGCGGATCGTGGCCGGGGATATACATCGCGATCAATGCGTGACCCGCCTCGTGGTAGGCGGTCAGCTCTTTCTCGCGCTCAGTCATCACCATCGAGCGGCGCTCCGCCCCCATCATGACCTTATCCTTCGCCTGCTCGAAATCGACCATGCCGACGGCGCGTTTGCCCTTGCGGGCCGCCATCAGGGCCGCCTCATTGACCAGATTGGCAAGGTCAGCGCCGGAAAAGCCTGGGGTGCCGCGACCAATGACCTTGGCATCGACATCCGGTGCCAGCGGAACCTTGCGCATATGGACCTTCAGGATCTTCTCGCGGCCCAGAACGTCGGGATTCGGCACAACAACCTGGCGGTCGAATCGACCAGGACGCAACAAGGCGGGATCCAGCACGTCTGGACGGTTCGTGGCGGCAATCAGGATCACACCCTCATTGGCCTCAAAGCCGTCCATTTCGACCAGCAGCTGATTCAAGGTCTGCTCTCGTTCGTCATTGCCGCCGCCAAGCCCGGCGCCACGATGACGGCCAACCGCATCTATTTCGTCGATAAAAATGATGCAGGGGGCGTTCTTCTTGCCTTGTTCGAACATATCGCGGACGCGCGATGCGCCGACACCCACAAACATTTCGACGAAATCAGAACCCGAAATCGTGAAGAAAGGCACGTTGGCCTCCCCCGCGATGGCTCGGGCCAGCAGCGTCTTACCGGTACCCGGCGGACCCACCAGCAAACAACCCTTGGGTATCTTGCCGCCGAGGCGCTGGAATTTCTGGGGGTCTTTCAGGAACTCGACGATTTCCTCAAGCTCGGTCTTTGCCTCATCAATGCCGGCGACATCGTCGAACGTGATGCGTCCAACCTTCTCCGTCAGCAGGCGGGCGCGTGATTTGCCAAAGCCCATGGCCCGACCACCGCCGCCCTGCATTTGCCGCATGAAGAAGATCCAGACGCCGGCAATCAGCAACATCGGCGCCCAGGAGAGCAGGATCCCGACGAGCGACGGAACGCTGTCATCGACACGCGTGGCGGCTACATGAACATTCTTCTCGATCAAGCGGGATACGAGGCTTGGATCTTCAGGCGCGTAGGTCGTGAACGCACGATCCTTGGTATGGCCGCTGATCGAATTTCCCTGAATTTGGACGTCGGTCACGTTCCCCGAATTCAC
>CAIXXC010000390.1 GCA_903923205.1 uncultured Rhodospirillales bacterium
AGCACAATCCCCGCGAGGGTATTGTTCAAACCCAAATTCGCGTAGAGAAGAAATATGCCGATCGCGATCAATATCCCCGGAATAATGAGCGGCAACATGAATGCCACATAGACCGCCTGCATCAGGCGGGATCTGACCGTGCTCATCCCGTACGCCGCCAACGTTCCAAACACCGTTGACACTATCGTTGTCAGCAATGCGGCGCTCAGCGATGTGTTTGTCGCCTCGCGCCATTCGAGCCCACGGAAAAAGTTCTCGTACCAACGCGTCGACCATGCAGTGGGCGGGAAGGTCATATACCGGTCCGCCGAAAAGCTGATCGGTATGACGATGAGCGTGGGCGCAATCAGAAAAATCACGATCAGCCCGACAAGCGCATACAGCCACAGGCGGTGCGCATGCGTAATTTGGGTCGACGAGGCTGGACGGTTCAACATTCAGCCACCACCAACGACTTTTTCGAATCCGATGATACGCCCCACCAGCCAGAGGATTCCGAGCGTCGAGACGAGCAGCACAACCCCCAGCGAGCTTGCTGCGCCCCAGTCGGCGTAGATCGTCACGTTGCGCTCAATCTGCATGGACCACATCATGACGCGTCCGCCACCGAGCAGTGCGGGCGTTACATAGAAGCCCAGGCAGAGCACGAAGACGATGATCGTTCCGGCTGCGAGCCCGGGAAGCGACAAGGGAACAAACACCTGATAAAACGTTTTGATCGGCGAGGCTCCCAGACTGGCTGCGGCGTGTACGTAATCACGGCTGATGGCTCGCATGGATCCATACAGTGGCAGCACCATGAACGGCAGCATGATATGTACCATTCCGATCGCCGTGCCGGTAAAGTTGTGCACCAGACGCAACGGTGCGTCCACGATCCCAAGGTCAATAAGCCAACTATTGATCAATCCACGTCGCTGCAGCAGCACCAGCCACGCGTAGCAACGCACCAGTAGCGATGTCCAGATCGGAAACAGGACCAACAATAGAAGGAAGGCAGCCATTCTCTCCTTGACCTGTGTGATCAGGTAGGCGAGGGGATAGCCAAGCAGGATGCAGATGCCAGTGACCAGAAATGAGAGTTGATAGGTCGTACTCAAGGTCGCGGTAAATGATGGATGCAAAAGCCGTGCATAGTGGTCCAGCGTATAGCCGCTCGAATTGCGGAAGGAAAGCCAGAACAGCCATGCCATCGGTGCAAGCACGAGCATCGTGACCAGCGCGACGCCAGGCAGCGTCAATCCCATCAACTGCAGTTTTTCAGTTCGCTCGCCTGCGCGCGCGCGCAAAGTCGCCTCAGTGATGAATTCCCCGTTTGCCTGATTGGACGGGAGTTCTCTGTGGGATGACGAGTTTGCGTGCACCGCACTACTCCTGCGGAACAATGATCGTGTCGCCGGGTGCCAGGCCCAGTGAGATCGAGGCGCCAACTTCGGGCACATACGAAAGCGATGTGGCAGCCAATCGTGCGGATAATTCAAGCCCGTCGGTCAACGTGACGCAGACCAGGGAACTTTCACCCTGATAGACAACCTCTTTGACCAATCCGGAGAAAATATTCAACTGATCCGAATCGGTTGGGTCATGGCGCAAAATCGTGAGCTTTTCCGGGCGTATCGTCAGGAACTGGTTTGCGTCATCCCTGAACAGCGACCCGGACGTGCGCAGTTCGGACAAGCCGTAATAGGCCCTTCCTTGCCTGACGGTCACCGGCAGGAAATAGGATTCCCCGATGAAACCCGCGATGAATTTGCTGACAGGGTGTCCATAGACCTCCTTGGGAGTGCCTAACTGCCGGATTATTCCGCGATCCAGCACGGCAATTCGGTCAGACATTGTGAGCGCCTCGCGCTGATCATGCGTGACGTAGACGGTCGTCATTTCCAAACGCTGGTGCAGATGGCGAATCTCGATCTGCATTTGTTCACGAAGCTTCTTGTCCAGCGCGGACA
>CAIXXC010000391.1 GCA_903923205.1 uncultured Rhodospirillales bacterium
CGAAGAGAAGGGCGAATAACATGAAGTTGGCAATCTCCATCCTGGACAACCAGGAAGTCGGCTCGATCGAGCTCTCGGAGACCGTGTTCGGCCTTCCTGTGCGCAAGGATCTGCTGGCTCGCATGGTCAACTACCAGCTCGCCAAGCGCCGCGCCGGTACGCATTCGACTAAGGAGATCGGTGACGTTTCCGGTCGTCGCGCCAAGCCCTACAAGCAGAAGGGCACGGGTCGCGCCCGTCAGGGTAGCCTGCGTTCGCCGCAGTTCCGTGGCGGCGCGATCATCTTCGGGCCGCATCCTCGCAGCCACGCGTTCGATCTGCAGAAGAAGGTCCGCAAGCTCGCGCTGAAGACCGCACTTTCCGCAAAGCAGGCCGAGGGCAAGCTGATCGTGCTCGACCAGGCGTCGATTGATCAGCCGAAGACGAAGGTCCTCGCAGAGCGTTTCGCGACGCTCGGTTGGAACTCGGTCCTCATCATCGATGGCCCGGAGCTGAACGAAGGTTTCGCCCGTGCCGCCCGCAACATTCCGCTGGTCGACGTGCTGCCGCAGCAGGGGGCGAATGTCTATGACATCCTCCGCCGTGACACGCTGGTTCTGACCCAGGCCGCCGTCGAGCACCTGGAGGCTCGCCTGAAATGAGCAGATTTCGTGTAATCCTCAACGCCACGCCGACCGTGTCGGCCGAGCGGCTTTACGACATCGTCCGTTCTCCGGTCATCACCGAGAAGGCGACGATGGGGTCGGAGCATAATCAGGTGACGTTCCGCGTACCGCTGGACGCCACCAAGCGCGAGATCAAGCTCGCTGTCGAAACGCTTTTCAAGGTCAAGGTCGTTGCGGTGAACACCCTTCGTACCCTGGGTAAGACCAAGCGGTTTCGCGGCAAGCTGGGCAAGCGGGTCGATGGCAAGAAAGCGATGGTTACCCTCGTCGAGGGTGCCCGCATCGATGTGACCACGGGAATCTGAGACCATGGCGCTGAAGACATTTAAACCGACGACGCCGTCACAGCGGCAACTCGTCATCGTCGACCGCAGCGAGCTGTGGAAGGGCAAGCCAGTCAAGGAATTGACCGAGGGCCTTCGCAGCCATGGCGGTCGTAACAACACCGGTCGCATCACGATGCGGCATCGCGGTGGTGGCCACAAGCAGCGTTACCGTCTGGTCGACTTCAAGAGGACCAAGGGCGATATGCCGGCGACGGTTGAGCGGCTCGAGTATGATCCCAATCGGACTGCGTTCATCGCGCTGGTCCGGTATCAGGATGGCGAGCTTAGCTATATCCTCGCGCCGCAGCGCCTGAAGGCCGGCGATTCTGTGGTTTCCGGCGACAAGGTCGACGTGAAGCCCGGCAACGCGATGCCATTGAAGAACATCCCGGTGGGAACGATCGTCCATAATGTTGAGCTTCGCCCGGGCAAGGGCGGCCAGTTGGCTCGCGCCGGTGGCACCTATGTTCAGCTGGTCGGTCGTGACTCGGGCTATGCGCTGCTGCGCCTGGCTTCGGGTGAGGTTCGCATGGTTCGCGGCGAGTGCATGGCGTCAATTGGCGCGGTGTCCAATGCGGATCATCAGAACATCGTGATTGCGAAGGCTGGCCGTTCGCGCTGGCTGGGCCGTCGTCCGAGTGTCCGCGGTGTTGCCATGAACCCGATCGACCATCCGCATGGTGGTGGTGAAGGGCGCAGCTCGGGAGGCCGTCATCCGGTTACTCCCTGGGGCAAGCCGACCAAGGGCAAGAAGACTCGTCATAACAAGTCGACCGACAGACTCATCGTCCGTCGGCGCACTGTAAAGTAACGGAGACCGGATCGTGGCACGTTCCGTCTGGAAGGGTCCCTTCGTCGATGGCTATCTGCTCAAGAAGGCAGAGAAGTCTCGTGCGTCTACCCGCAATGAAATCATCAAGACCTGGTCACGCCGTTCGACCATCTTCCCGCAATTCGTGGGACTGACGTTCGGCGTGTACAACGGTCATAAGTTCATCCCGGTGATCGTTACCGAGAACATGATCGGTCACAAGCTCGGCGAGTTCGCGCCCACCCGTACCTTCTACGGGCACGCGGCCGACAAGAAAGCGAAGAGGGGCTGATCGATGAGCAAACCGGCAGCACCCCGTCGCGTCGGCGAGACGGAGGCCGCGGCATACGCCACGGCCATCCGGACCAGCCCGCGCAAGCTTAACCTGGTAGCCCAGATCATTCGTGGCAAGAGCGCGCAATCCGCGCTCGCCGAGCTCACCTTCTCGCCGCGCCGTATCGCGCGCGACGTCAAGAAGGTGTTGCAGTCGGCGATTGCCAATGCCGAAAACAACCATCAGCTCGACGTCGATCGTCTCTACGTGAAAGAGGCAACTGTGGGTCGAGCCCTGGTGATGAAGCGATTTCATGCCCGCGGCCGCGGTCGCTCGGCGGGAATCCAGAAGGCGTTCAGCAATCTGACCGTCATCGTCCGCGAGCGCGACGAGGAGCAGGCATAATGGGTCAAAAGATCAATCCGATCGGGCTTCGGCTCGGCATCAACCGTACCTGGGACAGCCGTTGGTTTGCCCGCAAGGATTACGGCAACCTGCTTCACGAAGATTTGCGTCTGCGGAAGTATCTGATGACGCGTTTGGTTCAGGCCGGCATCGCCCGTGTCGTGATCGAGCGCGCCGCGAAGAAGACTCGCGTTACCATTCATAGTGCACGTCCGGGTGTCGTGATCGGTAAGAAGGGCGCGGATATCGAAAAGCTGCGCCTTGAACTCGCGAAGATGACGACCAGCGAGGTCAGCCTGAACATCGTTGAAATCCGCAAGCCGGAACTCGATGCCAAGTTGATCGCGGACAGCATCGCGCAGCAGCTCGAGCGTCGTGTCGCCTTCCGTCGTGCGATGAAGCGTTCGGTCCAGTCGGCCATGCGTCTTGGCGCACAGGGCATCCGGATCAATTGCTCCGGGCGTCTTGGCGGTGCGGAAATCGCGCGCATGGAATGGTATCGCGAAGGTCGCGTGCCGCTGCATACGCTGCGCGCCGAGGTCGATTACGGTGTTGGCACGGCCAAGACCACGTATGGCACCTGCGGTGTCAAGGTTTGGGTGTTCAAGGGTGAGATCATGGCCCACGATCCGATGGCATCGGAAAAGCGGGCTGAGTTGAGCGCACCTGGCGAACGGCCGGAACGGGGACCGCGCGGCTAACGCCGGCGGATTGGTTTTGACGGAATAACGGCGCCGTCGGGTTTGCCCGGCGGTGTGTTCCAAGGTTTTGTTGAAGGGGCGATGAGCCATGCTTAGTCCAAAGCGGACCAAGTTCCGGAAGGCGTTCAAGGGACGCATTCACGGTCTGGCAAAAGGTGGTACGGATCTGAATTTCGGCGCCTACGGTATGAAGGCGACGGAGCCGGGACGCGTGACCGCGCGGCAGATTGAAGCTGCGCGACGGGCGATCAGCCGGCATATCCGCCGCGTCGGGCGCGTCTGGATTCGTATTTTTCCGGATGTTCCGGTGTCGAGCAAGCCTGCCGAAGTCCGGATGGGTAGCGGCAAGGGAACGCCTGAATACTGGGTGTGCCGGGTGAAGCCGGGCCGGATCATGTTTGAGCTTGATGGCGTACCGGCCGATACGGCCCGGGAGGCGTTCAGTCTGGCAGCCGCGAAGCTGCCGATCTCCGCCCGGTTCGTCCAGCGCCTCGGCGAAGGGGTTTGACGATGGCGAAGGCTAGCGACGTCCGGGCAAAGACTCCCGACGAATTGAAGACTGATCTGGTGAGCCTGAAGAAAGAGCAGTTCAATCTGCGCTTCCAACGGGCGAGCGGGCAGCTCGAGAACACCGCGCGGGTGCGAGTCATCCGCCGCGATATCGCCCGGATCAAGACGGTCCTAAACGAGCGCGCCGCCAAGGCCGGCGCGGGGGAGTAAGACGATGCCCAAGCGCATTCTGCAGGGCCAGGTGGTCAGCGACGTTCAGGACAAGACCATCGTGGTCCGGGTCGAACGCCGAGTGATGCACCCGGTGTACAAGAAGTTCATCACGCGCTCGAAGAAATACGCGGCGCATGACGAGGACAACCATTTCAAGACCGGCGACACAGTCCGAATTCAGGAATGCCGTCCGATCTCGAAGAACAAGAGCTGGGTCGTGCTGACGGACGAGTCCGTCGGATCGCCTTCAGGGGAGTAGTCGTATGATCCAGATGCAAACCAACTTGGATGTGGCCGACAACAGCGGGGCCCGCCGGGTGCAGTGCATCAAGGTGCTCGGTGGTTCCAAGCGCCGCTTTGCAGCGGTCGGCGACATCATTGTCGTGTCGATCAAGGAAGCGATTCCGCGGGGCCGCGTGAAGAAGGGCGACGTTCACCGTGCGGTTATCGTCCGCACGGCGAAGGAAATCCGCCGCATCGATGGCAGTGCCATCCGCTTTGACCGCAATGCCGCTGTTCTGATCAACAAGCAGAACGAGCCAATCGGCACGCGCATCTTCGGGCCTGTAACGCGCGAATTGCGCGCGAAGAAGTTCATGAAGATCGTCAGCCTGGCGCCGGAAGTGTTGTAATTTACCCCGCGCGATTCTCGCTTGGGTGAGAATCGCGCGGATTTGTGCCCGGAGAGCAAAAAAAGCCCTGTGAACCTATTGACAATCCAGGGCAAAATGCATACAATTTTGGCTTGTGTGCCCGTAGCGCATCTCGCATGTGCTGAACGAGGCTTTGGCATCCAGTCTACGGACCGGGTGAGGAATGAAACCTATGAAAATTGTTAAAGGTGATACCGTTTATCTGCGTTCTGGCAAAGATGTCGCCGGGCAGAGCCGTCTGCAGGATGCGTTGAAGATTACCAACGAAGCCGCCTTCCAGGAAGCGCGTGCGAAGATGCC
>CAIXXC010000392.1 GCA_903923205.1 uncultured Rhodospirillales bacterium
AAATCGATGCTGTTTCTCGTCCATGGTTCACCGAAGGCCATTCCGCCTTCTGCCAGACGAGTCGCGACTACAAGCCCAACTCGAACACGAAAAGTTGTTCGAAGTGTTTGTCTTCCGCCGACTGGTCGTGTGTGAGCCAGAACGCCGACGAGAAGAAGCCGGTCAGTTGCCGACTAGAGCCCAAGTTCAACGAGGCCCTGGAAGGCAGGGCTGTCGAGTTAAAAATGACCAAGAGCGATCTGGTCCGAAACTACGTGATCGCCGGACTGTCCGAGGACTCGACCAAGGTCACGCTTCACGAGGAACTGCCCGCCATTCGCGAGGAGATCAAGCAACTGCGGCGCGATTTGTCGCTGCTTGCGGAAGCTTTGGTCATCAGCGCCGGGAACATGGAACCGGCAAAGGCCCGGAAATGGGCCCAAGACAACTTCATTGCCCCGTGAAGGGAGAAGCGGACGATGATCTCCATCTCGGACCCCATCAAGGACACGAAACAATGCCGCTACTACCTCGCGATGGCGCGCAGCGGCTACTACGCGAACGCGCATGACGAACCTGGCTACTGGGCAGGAAGAGGAGCCGAACTTTTGGGCCTGAAAGGCTCCGTCAACTCCAACGAATCGTTAAAGCGATCAGTCTCGCGACTCCCATGCCAAGGGGACGATGCCGAAAGGTGAACTTCGCGGGCGGCGAACCGCTGCTCTTTGCCGGATTGCCGGCCATCGTTGAACTGTGCAAGCAGTTGGGATTGACGACTTCTCTCGTTACCAACGGCTCATTGCTGGATGAGAAGGCCGCCGCTCAACTTTCAGGTTCACTGGACATTTGTGCGCTCAGCATCGACAGCGGTAACCACGGGCAAGGTCAGCGTTCCTGACCCCAAGGAGTAATGATATGAGCCGTTCCATGCTTCGGCGGGAAGCCGCCACCCAACAGTTGGATTTGTTCGCCTTCACGCCGGTGATCCTTCCTACGGACCGGGGTCCACCACCGGAGCGAGAGACGCCGCCGCTGCGCCTGGTCTCGCTGTCGGGGTTGCAATTAACCAACTCCTCGCGCAAGGGCGGCTGGCGGCGCGGCAGGAGGTGGGCAGGCCGAGTGGGTGGCGAGAGACGCCAGCCGAGAGTGGAGAAGGATGAGACGTGAAAGCCGGGAGAGCTGGAGCGGATGGGGTTACGTGCAGGAGAGCCCTGAACGATGGGCTGCGTGGACGCCCGCCTAGTGACCCTGGATCGGCCCTTGCCGTGGGTTCTTCATCTTGGCTTCGTCCAGTGCCTTCTGCCGCTCTTTGATTTTGGCTTCGGACTTCTTGATCTCCTCGGCGTTCTTATCCGCAGCCTGCTTGTTCCCCTGCTTTTGGCTGAACGCTTGCTCGATCATCGCCCGGTGTTTCTCCGGCAAGGGGTGCGCCTTGGCCCACGCCTTCTGGAACAGCGGTGAGGCCACCTGCTTCAAGCGGGCAATTTCGGCGAGATTCGCCTCTTGGTCGGAATCATTGGCCATAGG
>CAIXXC010000393.1 GCA_903923205.1 uncultured Rhodospirillales bacterium
CGACGCTCTCTCCGGGCCATCATCGCGCTTATGCGGCTTTCGGCTCCGCCATCATCCTGGTGCTTCCATTCATTGCATCCTATTGGCTGCGCTTCGATCTTGCGACGCCCCAGCAGGAGATCGCGCGCGCTATTCAGGCGAGCAAGACCAGGATCGATCGGGATGCGCCGCTGGCCATTCTCGTCCCCTTCGACTTTGAGGACATCGCCGGCAGTTTCGTGCGTGGTAACTTACTTTTCGTCGAACCCCGCTTACAGATACAAAAGATTGCCACAGTAACCGCGGAGGACGCACCGACACTCAGCAGTCTTGCCGCAGCGGGATACCATCAGGCTCTTGTTGGTTGCTCCGATTATTTGACGACAACATTTCCCATGCCGACCAAAGCCCTCGCTCTGATCCGATACACGAATAATGGCTGGCAGTTGGTGGATCACTGGCCCTATCCGGCGGAAATGCCGCGGCCACACTGGTCAGCGATGATACCGAGGGGCAGCTTTTGCGGCGGCGAGGAACCTAGAGCAGGGCACCGTTAAGTGAGCACACGACAAGCCTCGTTTCTGCGCAAACCGGACTTGATCGCCAAATTTTCTGATTAAACGCCAAATGAGCTAACGTCGACTTATCGAACGGACAAAATCGACGAGGCCGGGTTGTCGGAACCGCTTGGAACGTTCCGCCTCGACGATGGTCTTCAGTGTGGCAAGCGATCGATCTAGGTCTCTGTTGACGATCACGTAGTCGTATTCGGCCCAATGGCTCATCTCGTCGATGGCCTTGTCCATGCGCTTGGCCACGACTTCGGCACTATCCTCGTTCCGGGACGTCAACCGCCGCTCCAATTCAGAGACCGACGGGGGCAGGATGAAAACCTTCACCAGGTCTTGCGGGATGCTCTGCGACAATTGCTGTGTGCCTTGCCAGTCGAGATCACTGACGATATCGCGCCCGTCACGCAAGGCCGACTCGACCGGCCCGCGCGGCGTCCCATAGTGATTGCCGAAGACACTGGCGTGCTCAAGCAGGTCGTGACTCGCCACCATCGCGTCGAAGCGGGATTGCTCGATAAAGTGATAATGTACGCCATCGATTTCGTTGGGTCGGCGCGGCCTGGTCGTCACCGAGACAGAAAGCGACAGGCTCGGATCACTCTCGAGCAACAGCCGCGTCAGTGTCGTCTTGCCGGCCCCGGACGGCGACGACAGGACCATGATGAAGCCGCGGCGGGCAATACGCTGATCGCTCATGTCTTTCATTCACTCGATATTCTGGACCTGCTCTCGTAGCTGCTCGATCGCAGCCTTGAGAGCGATGCCGATTTTGGTAAGGCCGATATCGGCCGATTTGGAACACAAGGTATTGGCTTCTCGGTTGAACTCCTGGCAAAGGAAATCCAATCGTCGACCGATATTGACCCCCTCGCTCATGAGGTCACGCGCGGCCTGGAGATGCGCCTCCAGGCGATCAAGCTCCTCGCGAACGTCGGCACGGGCGATCAGCAGGGCAACTTCCTGAGCCAGCCGCTCCTCGGACAGCGGGGGTGCCGCCTCAAGTAACGTCGCCATCTGTTTTTGGAACCGGCTGCGCAACTGGGCGGGCACGGATGCGGCAAGAATTTCGGCCTCGCCCACATATCCGGCAATCTCGTCAAGACGGGCAAGCAGGACGACCACTGTCCGTTCGCCCTCCACCCTGCGCGATGCCACGAGTGCTTGCAACGCGGCAAGGAATCCCGCCTGCACTGTCGCCTGCCGCGCGGCGCGCTGCTCTTCGGTGACTTCGGTTTCGGCAACCTCGACCACGCCGCGTATACCGAGCAGACCATCGACTCGCGGTGGCGCGGCGTCGATGACGCCTTCGAGGGAGCGGATCAGGGATACAAGCTGCGCCAGCACCGTCTCGTTGAGTTTCAAGACGGGCGGTCGCGCCTGTTCTGTCACGCTCAAGGTCCCACTGATTGAGCCCCGCTTCAGGACGTCGGCGATCGCCGTTTTATACGCCCCCTCAAATGCTTCCCAACCTGGCGGCAGACGGAGGCGGAGATCGAAGGACTTGCCGTTGACGCTGCGCAACTCCCACGCCCAGCTCAGGCCGTCGATCTGCCCCTCGGTCCGGGCGAAGCCGGTCATACTCGAAACGCTCAATCTTCTCTCCTCAGAAGGACCTGTCGATCAGCCTTGCTTGCGTTCTAGCGACTCATGCGTTGCTTGCAAACAGTAAGGCTCAAGGGGGAGCCATACGCTGTTTGGCACGCCACTTGGCAATATTCTGATCCTGTTCGCGCAAGGTCAGGGCGAAACGGTGACCGCCATCGCCATTGGCGACGAAATACAACGCTTCCGTAGGCTCTGGATGAAGAACGGCCTCGATGGTCGCACGTCCCGGATTGGCGATCGGCCCGGGGGGTAAACCTGCGACCGCGTAGGTGTTATAAGGCGAAAAGCGGGCAACATCGTCATGCGTAAGGCTCCGTCCTAGCGGACCATGGCCCTCGGTCAGGGCATAGATGACCGTTGGGTCCGACTGCAACTTCATCCCCTTGCGCAGCCGGTTGTAGAAGACTTGGGCAATAAGCCGCCGCTCAGACGGAAGCGCTGTCTCCTTTTCGATGATTGAGGCGAGGATTATCGCCTCATCCGGTGATTTCAAGGGCAACCCGCTCGCGCGCCCGGCCCAGAGCCCCCCCAGGGTTCGGGCCATCTCCCTGGTCATACGCTCGATCAAAGACTGCCTGCGGTCGCCATAGACGTAGAAATATGTGCTTGGTAGCAGCCGCCCCTCTCCCGGAGACTTCACCATCTCACCCGTGAGGGCGGGGGCAGTGGCCACGATAGAGAGAGCTTCGACGGTCGTCAGGCCTTCCGGGATGATAAGCCGGTGAATCACCACGTCACCACGGCCGAGGAGATCAGCAACCGCAGCCGGACTCAGTCCCTTCGGAAACGCGTATTCTCCGGCCTTGAAGGATTTACTTTCTTCAGTTGCCTTCGCCGCCAGAGCAAACCAGAGGGGATGGTCGATTATTCCGGCACGCGCCAATTGTGCTGCAATCGACTGCGTGCCACCTTTGGCGATCACCAGTGTTTTTGCGGCAACCCCAGGTCCGGGGGCCTGCCACCAGTTCGCGACGGTTGCGATACCAGCGACACCGCCAAACAGCCCCAACAAAAACAGTCCGAGAAGGAACCAGCGCAGCATGACCCGCGCCGCGCCGATCAGGGTGCAGGGGCAAAGATGAGCGAGGCGTTGGTGCCGCCAAAGCCGAAGGAATTCGACAGCGCATAACGCACGGTGCGTTCCTTGGCGACCTTAGCCACGAGATCAATGTCGCAGCTTTCGGATGGATTATCGAGATTGATCGTCGGCGGGACAATGCCGGAGTTGATCGCCAACAGCGAGAAGATCGCCTCGATCGCACCGGCGGCACCCAGGAGGTGACCAGTGGCGGATTTGGTCGAGGACATCGACAGCTTGTAGGCGGCATCACCAAAGAGCCGCTTGACAGCGTTCACCTCGATCTCGTCGCCGAGCGGCGTCGAGGTTCCGTGGGCATTGACGTAATCGATATCTTCCGGCTTCAGCCCCGCGCGCTTGAGCGCCGCCTGCATCGCGCGGAAGCCGCCCCGGCCATCTTCAGCAGGCGCCGTGATATGATAGGCGTCGCCAGCCATGCCATAGCCGATGACCTCGCCATAAATCTTGGCACCACGCTTTTTGGCGTGTTCGAGTTCCTCAAGGACGACGATACCGGCGCCTTCGCCCATGACAAAGCCATCACGATCCTTGTCAAAAGGGCGAGATGCTCTGCTCGGCTCTTCATTAAAACCTGTTGAGAGCGCTTTCGCGGCTGCGAAGCCTGCGAGGCCGACACGACACACGGCAGCTTCCGCACCGCCCGCAATCATCACGTCGGCATCGTCCAGAGCAATGATTCGCGCTGCATCGCCGATCGCGTGCGCGCCGGTCGCGCAGGCCGTAACCACGGAATGGTTGGGCCCCCGGAAGCCGAAGCGGATCGACACGTGGCCCGATACGAGATTGATCAAGCAGGATGGAATGAAGAAGGGACTGACACGACGTGGCCCCTTCTGTTCCAGGGTCAGCGAGGTTTCATAAATTCCGAAGAGCCCTCCAATCCCGGAGCCAATCATGACACCGGTGCGGTTCTGCTCTTCTTCGTCAGTCGGCATCCAGCCCGCATCCTCGACCGCCTGCGCGGCTGCCCCCAGCCCATAGAGGATGAAATCATCCATCTTGCGCTGATCTTTGGGGGACACCCAGTCATCGGGCTGGAAGAGGTTTTCAGCTGTCGGGCCCCGCGGTACCTGCCCCGCGATTCGCGCTGGCAAATCGGACACGTCGAAGGACTGGATCGCGGAAATGCCCGACTTGCCTTCGATGAGCTGGTTCCAATTGTTCTGGATGCCAACGCCGAATGGCGTAACCAGACCGATACCTGTGACGACTACCCGTCTCATGCCGCGCCTATCCCTCGTCGCCGAACCGGATCGCGTTTAGGCGTGCGCTTCGATGAACGAAACGGCGTCCTTCACCGTGACGATCTTCTCGGCCGAATCGTCCGGAATCTCGACACTGAACTCTTCTTCGAAGGCCATGACCAGTTCGACGGTGTCGAGGCTGTCCGCGCCCAGATCGTCAATGAAGCTGGCATTCTCGGTGACCTTGGCTTCGTCCACACCCAGATGATCGACAACGATCTTCTTAACGCGCTCAGCGATATCGCTCATATTTCCTGATCCTCGATAGATGACAATGACCGGCAACTGGGTCGCGAACGCTCCCCGTCGCCTTCTGCGCGGTTGGCTCTTCAGAGCCCGATTAACCGCTTTTCCAATTACGCATAGTCGCCTTTAAGCCAGGCTCCCCAGCCTGTCTTCAACTTCACCCCTTGTACCCTCCCTCCACGAACCGCAGCTCGAAAAGGGTGGGGAGGCTTATCATAGTTCATACCGCGATGCCAGTAGCCCTGAACTGAACAAACAGCAAGCAGGAACATACGGCAATCACGCCATCAGCATGCCTCCATTGACGTGAAGTGTCTGTCCGGTCACGTATCCGGCCCCCGTGCTCGCCAAATAAAGCACCGCAGCGGCGACATCCTCCGGTACGCCGACACGGCCCGCCGGGACGGTGGACACCATCCGTTCCTTCTGCTGCTCATTCAACGCCTCTGTCATCGCGGTTGCAATGAACCCTGGCGCCACACAATTGACCGTGATCCCGCGACTCGCCACTTCCTGGGCGAGAGACTTGCTCATGCCGATCAGACCGGCCTTGGACGCACAGTAATTGATCTGCCCTGGATTTCCGGCCACCCCGACGACCGAGGAAATCGAGATGATACGGCCATCACGACGCTTCATCATGCCACGCAATGCTGAACGGCAAAGACGAAACGCCGCCGTGAGGTTGACCTCGATAACCGCGCTCCAATCCTCGTCCTTCATCCGCATCGCAAGACCATCGCGAGTGAAAGCCGCATTATTGACGAGGATATCGACCGACCCGAAGGCCGCCTCGGCGGCCTTCACCAGTTGCTCGGGTACTTGCGGGTCGGCAAGATCACCTGTAACCGCAATCGCCCGTTGACCAAGCGACGTCACCAGCTCGTCGAGAACGGCCTGACGGGTTCCGGCACAAACAACAGAGGCGCCCGCGGCGTGGAGTTGACGGGCGATAGCACTACCGATTCCGCCTGTCGCGCCTGTCACAAGAGCGGTCTTGCCTTGCAGATCGAACATCAATTCTCCCATCGCACGCTTTAAATGTCTGTCTTAAAGTGTCTTGAGGAACGTCTCAACATCGGCGGGCGTCCCGATCGAGCGAACGGCAACGTCCTTGTCGATCCGCCTGACCAGCCCAGCGAGCACCTTGCCAGCACCGATTTCGACGATTTCCTCGATCCCCTCGCCTTTGAGATGCTGAACGCTTTCGCGCCACCGCACCAGACCCGTCACCTGCTCAATCAGCAGGCGGCGAATCAACTCAGGGTCTCGAACCGACTGCGCCGTGACATTGGCAACAACGGGGACCTGCGGGACGGAGATTGTTGTCTTCGCAAGTTCGGTTGCCATGACATCCGCTGCGGCCTGCATCAACGGCGAATGGAACGGCGCACTCACCGGCAGCATGATCGAGCGCTTGATGCCTTTTTCCGCTGCAATCGCGATCGCCTTCTCGACCGCCGCCTTGTGGCCGGAAAGAACAAGTTGGCCGCCACCATTGTCATTCGCGGCCGCACAGACCTCGCCAGTGGCCTGAGCCGCCTCGCGGGCGATTTTTTCTCCGATCTCAAGTTCTGCACCAAGCAGGGCAGCCATCGCGCCCGTCCCGACGGGCACGGCTTTCTGCATCGCTAGTCCGCGCGCCCGGACCAGACGCACGGCGTCTCGTAAAGTTAGGGCCCCTGCGGCTGTGAGGGCTGAATACTCGCCAAGCGAATGGCCCGCCACAAAGGCTGCCTGTGACGCCAGATCGAAGCCGCCCTCGCGCTCAAGAACCCGCATCACGACGATTGACGTCGCCAATAGCGCTGGTTGGGCATTTTCAGTGAGGGTAAGCGTCTCGATAGGGCCCTCGGCGACGAGTTTCGACAGGCTCTCCCCGAGAGCGTCATCGACCTCTTCCCAGACCTGACGGGCCGATGCGAATGCGGCGACAAGCTCGCCGCCCATGCCCACGACCTGAGAACCCTGACCCGGAAACACAAGAGCACGCTTGCTCACGACAATTCTCCCAACCAACGGCGAACCCGAGCAAGGGGCTGGCCAACCAGTGTTTAGTCCCGCGACAGGGCCGCGAAAGTGGTCGTCAGTGATAGCGCGACCTCCCTCGGAGTCAAGCGCGCTCGGCCCACCCGTTCCGACGTGATGGTCCAAACGCTTGAAGCGCAGGCATTGCACACGCATTCTTAAGGTCCAGTTTCGAAATGACCCAGAGGGCCCGACACGTGCAAATCAATCTCGACGGCAAAAGCGCCCTGATAACCGGCTCAAGCGCCGGCATCGGCCTCGCGATCGCCATTGGCCTCGCTCAGACTGGCGCTCATGTGATCGTCAATGGCAGAAATTCGAATCGGGTCCAGGACGCCATCGCCAAAGTCAAAGCGACGGCGCCATCGGCCGCGGTTGACGGAATTGCCGCGGATGTATCGACCACTATGGGTTGTGATGCCCTGATTGCCGCCTTCCCGACGATCGACATTCTTGTCAACAACGCCGGTATCTACGAGCCGAAGCCGTTTTTTGACATTGATGACGCGGATTGGGGGCGGTTCTTTGAGACCAATGTCATGTCTGGAATCCGTCTTTCCCGCCATTACCTCGCCGGGATGCTTGCCGCCAATTGGGGCCGGATCGTTTTCATCTCCTCGGAGTCGGCGGTCCAAATTCCGAAGGAGATGATCCATTACGGATTCACAAAAACCGCGCAGCTCGCGGTGTCGCGTGGCCTCGCCGAACTGACGGCGGGAAGCAACGTTACGGTCAATTCAGTCCTGCCCGGCCCCACCCACTCGGATGGCGCGGATGTCTTTGTAAGGGCCATCGCCGCTCAAACCAATTCAACGCCCGAGGCGGTGGCCGAAAGCTTCGTTCGCGACCTGCGTCCGACCTCACTCCTTAAACGCTTTGCCACGGTCGAAGAGGTGGCAAACATGGTCGTCTACGTCTGTTCAATGCAGGCATCGGCGACCAACGGGGCGGCGCTTCGGGTCGACGGCGGGGTCGTCCAGTCGATCCTCTGACACGGCATGGCTGCACGATAATTCGCCAACGAACGAGGGCTTGCGGGGCCCGAACATTCATGTATATTCCGCGCCCTCGACTCCTTGCCGGATTTTGTGCCGGCTAAGGTTCGTCGCGTATTGGCTGAACAGGTCGGCCTACGGCGAACCACAAAGAGCCATAAGGGGTTATTGTCGATGTCGTTTTACGAGTGCGTGATTATCGCACGCCAAGATATTTCCGGAACCCAGGCTGAAGCCCTCATCGAGACCTTCGCCGCCACGATCGCCGAACAGGGCGGGACCGTGACGAAGCGCGAGTATTGGGGCCTCAAGAACCTGGCTTATCGTATCAAGAAGAACCGCAAGGGCCACTATGCGCTCCTCAATATCGACGGCCCCTCGGCCGCGGTGAAGGAACTTGAGCGGACCATGTCGATCAACGAAGACATCCTTCGCTTCATGACCATCCGCGTCGACGAACTTGAAGAAGGCCCCTCCGCAGCAATGCAGAACAAGGGCGCCCGCGAAGAGCGTCCGCGGCGCAGCTTCGGTGACCGTGGTGGTTTCGAAGGTGGTGGTCGTGGTGGTTATGGTGGCGAGGGCCGCGGTGATCGCGGCTTCGGCGGAGCGATGGAATAATGCGCGAGAATAGCACTGAACGCCACGAAGCCCGTGGCGGTGACAAGGATGGTGGCGGTCGCCCCGCGACCCGTCGTCCCTTCTTCCGTCGGCACAAGACCTGCCCGTTCTCGGGTCCGAGCGCCCCGAAGATCGACTACAAGGACATCAAGTTGCTGCAGCGCTTCGTGTCCGAGCGGGGCAAGATCGTCCCGAGCCGGATCACGGCGGTATCGGCCAAGAAGCAGCGCGAATTGGCACAAGCCATCAAGCGTGCGCGTTTCCTTGGCCTGCTGCCTTACGCGATCCGCTAGTCTACGGGTTCAAGGCATCCCGGGCCTGACGTCATGTCATCTCTGCGTCCGGGTCTTGCCGCTCTCTTAGGCGGAGCACTGTCCGCCCTGCTTTTCCTGGCATTTCAAACCGGGACTGTGGGAGGGATGGTCTTATTCTGGATGGCTCAGTTGCCTCTCTTTCTGGTGGCGCTGAGCTTGGGTCCCGGTTGGGGCCTCGCCGCGGCTGGCTGGGGCTTCGGGCTGCTGGTACTCGTCGCCCATCTCTTGCTGGGGCTGGAGTATGCCGTGGTCGCGCCGTTGCCAGTCCTCGCGGTGACGGGTTCTGCATTGCGAGGACGCAAACCCGATCCGGGATTGATGTTGATTGTTCTGGCGGCGATCGTGGTTACCGCATTTGTCGCTGCCGATATCGTTAACGCCGATGTCAGCGGCGGCTTACAGGGCCGGCTTCGATCGAGCATCGGATCGGTGCTCGTGGCAGCACACCAAGGCCGCTTGTCTTGGGTCGAGGCCCCGACCCTGGATAGGTTGTCGGCGTTCGTGCCCGGGATCATGGGCTGCGTCGTGATGCTGATCGCGATTGGCAATGGCGTGCTGGCTCAAGGTGCGCTCGCGCGCTTTGGTTGGAACAAGTGGGGCTCCCCGCGCATGGCACGACTAACGATGCCGCGCTGGACGTCGGTCTTCACGGTTGTGGCAATCGCTGCGGGAGCAGCGGGGTCGGGAGAAGTGCGGTTTTTAGGGGCGAACCTGGCGATTATGGCCGCCGTGCCGGTGATGTTCGGAGGGTTCGCGGTCGTCCATAGCTGGACCGACAAATATCCGGCCTATTGGCCGGTAGTGCCGGGCCTCTATGTGGTGAGTTTTGTGGTTGGGTGGACGATCCCGTTGGTCGTCGCCTTGGGTATGGTCGAGCAGTGGTTCGGGTTGCGGCAAAAGATGTCCCGCCCGACCGAGGAGAGAACTGATGGTTGAAGTCATCCTGCTGGAGCGGGTCGAGAAACTCGGACTGCTGGGTCAAGTGGTCAACGTACGCCCCGGCTTCGCGCGCAATTTTCTTTTGCCGCAGAAGAAGGCGCTCCGCGCCACCAAGGCAAACCTCGCATTGTTTGAGGAGCGTCGGGCCCAGCTCGAAGCCAATAACCTGGCGATGCGTGGCGAGGCAGAGATCGTTGCCGGCCGGATGTCTGGTCTGTCCATTATCGTCGTTCGACAGGCTGGCGAATCGGGCTTGCTGTATGGTTCGGTATCGGCTCGTGACATCTCCGATGGCATTGTTGCCGGCGGCTTTACCGTCGAGCGCCGCCAGATCGCGCTTGATCACCCGATCAAATCGCTCGGTCTGCACAGCGTCAAGGTCGTGCTTCATCCCGAAGTGTCGGTACAGGTCGTTGTGAACGTGGCGCAATCGCTTGATGAAGCCAAGGTTCAGGCTGCGGGCCGCGACCCCAGGGCCGAAACCGCACGCCAGGAAGCGGAAGAGGACGCTGCCGAGGCGGCCGTCGACGCCGAGGAAGAAAACGACGCATAGTGCTGCTTCTGGTGGTGGCGGCACTCCGTCATCACCAGATCGCATGATGCCGTTCTGGCCTCAACGACACGGTCATGACATGCTTGCGGCGCACCTCTGTTGACCCGCCCTGCCCGAGCCATTACCGTTCGTCGGAAGTGGCGTTGATTGTATCTCATGGTGATTCTGTTCTGGGATTGCCACGATAGCCTGAGACGAAAATTGGGAAGGGGCCTGCAGGGTCGCCAGATCATGGTCAAGCCGTTGCTGCGATACGATATGATGGTCGAGAATGCCCTTCGCGGCGTGGTCCGCGAGGCATTGACCGTCGCCGCCGAACGTGGCCTCCCCGGTGCCCATCACTTCTACATCACCTTCAGGACCGACATGCCGAATGTCGAGATTCCGGATTTCCTGAAGGGCCAGTATCCCCACGAAATGACAATTGTTCTTGAGCATCAGTTCTGGGGCCTGGAAGTCGATGAAAGTCAGTTCTCGGTAACGCTGAGCTTTCGCAACCTGCCACAGCGTCTGACGATCCCCTTCGCTGCCGTGACGGCGTTTTCCGATCCCTCGGTAAAGTTTGGTCTTGAGTTCAGGCTTGATTCCGAACGTCAGGCCGCAGCCGATGGCCAAGGTCTGGCAAAGCTCCTGGAATCGGAATGGGGTGGTGATCCCGTGTCCCCATTGCCGACCGACGCGGCAACCGTCGACCAAGCGTCTGGGGGGGATATGCCTAGCAAAAGCGATGATAAGACGGGCGAAGTCGTAAAGCTGGACCTTTTCCGCAAGAAATAGCCCACTTGCAAATGTTTCGCGCACGGGAAAATCAATCCCTGTGGATGGGGATACCGCGCGATCAAGCCCCTTATAATCCAAGAGACCTGGACCCGCCGGGCATGGCGTTCGGGGGAGGATCTCGAGTGGGAATGAAGATTGAACGGGCCGCTCTCCGAACTTACGGAGCTCATTCAAGGGCATAAAGCTGCCTGGGACCGTTTTGTCCATCGTTACGCGGGATTAATTCTCTCTGCGGTGAGACGTGTCGTCGGTAACGACGGCGAAACTGACGATATTGTGCAGGACGTCTTCGTTCGGCTGTGCAAGGACGACTATCGCCTGCTCAAGCAATTTGACCCGGCTCGCGCTGGCATCAGCACCTGGCTAACAATCGTTGCCAGCAGTGCTGCACGTGATGGCTTAAGACGCCGTAAACTGACCACGCAGGCCATTGACGCGACCCCGGAATCGGCCTTCGCTGTCCAGCCCCCCACATTTGAACGGCTTCAAATTCCCGAGGGCCTCCTGTCGCCACGCCAACACCTGGTTATTGATCTCCTGTATCATCGCGATCTCGAGGTCCCTGATGTTGCGCGATTTCTTCACATTGATCCGCAGACGGTGAGGAGCACGCATCACAAGGCAATGCTAAAGCTTCGGGCATATTTTTCCGCACTCGAATAGATAGGTCCGGGGATGAATGCGGGTGCGTTTGCGTATTGCCTTTATCGCTAGGCATAGGGCCATGGATTTCAATTCTCTACCGGAACAAGATCGTCTTTTTCTGAACCGTCTTATCGCAGCAGATTTGGCTGGCGACGCGACGGGGTGCGACACTTCACAGACGGTCGATGAACTGCGGCTTGCAGCCTGGCTGGAAGGCCAGTTTGACGAAATAACAGCGTCCCCCATCGAGGAGGCATTGCTCCGCAATCCTGGTCTTCTCGGCGACCTTCTGACTATCAGCCTCAGTGTAGCGGCATACCCGCCGGTAGACGCCACGGTTCTGGGGCGGGCCTGCGCCCTCGTCGCTGAAACAGGCCAGACGACGGCCCAGGTGGTCCCGTTCATTCGACCAGCGGTCGTTCATCCACGCTTGCTTCGCGACTTGCTGCCATGGGGTGCCGTCGCAGCCTGTGTCGCCTTAATTTCTGTCGTCGGCTTCAATCTCGGCTCGATCGTTGGCAAAAGCGAAGTCTCGTTGTCCAGTTCTTCCGACCTTTGGATGGTGATGAATGACGATCTCGACTGAGCCGGCAACGGTGATCCAATCGCAACCGCGACGCCCACGGTGGCTCGAAATCGCCCTCATTCTGTCACTTGCTTTGAACTGCTTCATTGTCGGCGGCGTGGCGATGGCGGCTTGGCATTTCCGGTATCCGCAGATGCCCCCGCTGGACATTGAGGTCGAGGCGATCTCGGGAGCAATGGGGCTCTCGACTGCCGAAACCTCTGATTTGCTCGCGTTTTCGCGCTCTGCGCGTCTTAATGCGGCAATCACGCGATCAGAGAATGAACCTCTCATAAATTTATATCTCGGAGAATTAATTCAACCCAATCCAAGATCAGATTTTATTGCCAATATCGAGAAACAAATCAGAAAAAACAAAGACGATATGCGCCAGAAAATCAACAATGATTTTGTTTCATGGTTACAACAACTTAATATAGAGAAAAGAAAACTTATCGTTTCCAGAATTCGTGATCCGAGGGACCCAATGACACGCGGTTTTCGCAGAATTATTGGGATTTCATCGGAGACAAGAAATCCACCATAGATAGTTTTGAGTTAATCCATGGGTACAATCATTGTTCGTTGGCACATTCTTCGTTCGGACTCAGGCACTTTTGGAGCTTCCACCGCCAGCGATGCCTAACCACAAGGACAGTGAGCAGCCCATGTCGCATGGGCGAAAGTTTGAATATATCCGCCGGGTCCAATACTTGTCATTCGGATCCGGGACCAAACAAGGAGAACAGGCAATGCCTGACGTTTCAACATCATCGGACGCGAACGCTAGAACGGGACAAGGTTCGCGCGCTGCGGAATCGGATGCCGAGGTGATGCACAAGCATTCCGTGGTCCTGGCGGGTCATCGCACCAGCGTGTCCCTTGAGAGTATCTTCTGGAACGCTCTCAGAGAAATTGCTGAGGCCAAGGGACAGTCTGTTAATCGACTGGTCGAAGCCATCGATTCTGGGCGGACGACGAACCTTTCAAGTGCGATCCGGGTTTTCGTCCTTCAAAGCTATAAAGCAGCGGCCCAAAACCAGAGCTAATTCCGCCAGTGAACGGGCCACATGCGCCCGGGGCGTGGCGTTTTACGCCCCGTCAGCGCTATCGGTGTTAGCCACCCCATAGCCGCCGCCGCCCGGAGTCTGTATCTCGAACACGTCACCGGCGGCCATTTGAACAGCCGCAGTTGCGTCTAGCGCCTCGATGCCCCCATCGATCCTGATCACGCGATTGCAGCCGACCTCGCCGGGACCGCCCCCGGCCATGCCGAACGGGGGTACTCGTCGTCGATTTGACACTATCGCTGCCGTCATCGGCGCTAGGAATCGAACTCGGCGAACAACCCCATTACCGCCCCGCCAAGTCCCATCGCCTCCGGATCCGCGACGGATCGCGAAGGCTTCGACCATCACGGGAAACCGCCATTCAAGCACTTCCGGATCAGTTAGGCGTGAATTGGTCATATGGGTCTGAACCGCATCTGCACCAAAAAAGCCGGGGCCGGCACCCGAACCGCCCGCGATCGTCTCGTAGTACTGGTGCCGCTCGTTGCCAAAGGTGAAGTTGTTCATGGTGCCCTGGGACGCGGCCATGACACCGAGCGCGCCATAAAGCGCGTCTGTCACCACCTGACTGGTCTCGACATTTCCGGCCACAACGGCGGCCGGGTAGCGCGGATTGAGCATCGAGCCTTCCGGCACGATCAGATCAAGGGGCTCGAAACAGCCACCATTCAGGAGGATGTCCTCGTCAACGAGTGTGCGGAAGACGTAGAGCACCGCCGCCTTCGTGATGGCGAGAGGAGCGTTGAAGTTGCCTGGGTGTTGGCCGGATGTGCCCGTGAAATCGATGCGGGCACGGCGAGCGGCGTGATCGATCGTGACAGCGAGGACAACCTCGGTACCATCGTCGAGCGGATAACGATACTGGCCATCTCGCAGTGATGCGATGGCTGTTCTGACTGCTTCTGCGGCGGCGGTACGCACATGGGTCATGTAGGCGGACACGGTGGCGGCGCCGTATTGACGGGTGATCCGATGCAGTTCCAGCACACCCTTCCGGCAGGCCGCGACCTGCGCGCGCAGATCGGCCACGTTCTGATCAGGATTGCGCGCTGGATAGGGCCCCGTTCTCAGCAGCTCGCGAACGGCTCGTTCGCGAAATTCGCCCGCATCGACAAGAAGGAAATTATCGATGAGCACGCCTTCCTCGATGACGTTGCGACTGTTCGGCGGCATTGATCCCGGCGTCAGGCCGCCGATATCCGCATGGTGGCCACGTGCGGCCACGTAGAACCGCACGGGTCCATGACCGTCCAGATCGTCTTCCGCAAAAACCGGGGTGACCACAGTGACATCGGGAAGATGGGTCCCGCCATTATAGGGAGCGTTAAGGGCGTAGACATCTCCTGGTTTCATGCGACGACCGTCGCGCCCTTCGCCCCTCGCCGCGATCACCGAGGCGACACTATCGCCCATCGATCCGAGATGGACGGGCACGTGGGGCGCATTGGCGACGAGTGATGCCTCGGCATCGAAGAGGGCGCAGGAGAAGTCCAGACGTTCCTTGATATTCACCGAATAGGCGGTGTTGCGAAGCGCCACCCCCATCTGCTCGGCGATCGCCATGAACACGCTACTGAATAATTCGAGCATTACCGGATCGACATCACCTCCGACCTCCGGCGCTTTGGTGACATCGCTAACGCGTGTCATCAGCAAGTTAAGGCTCCGGTCCAGCGAGGCGACCCACCCGGCATCGATAAGGATCGTCCCGGTCGCCTCGGCCACCATCGCCGGCCCCGCAATTTCCTGTCCGGAAATGAGATGATCGCGGTCATAGACGGGAATGTCGAGAAGCCGGCCGGCCTGCCATATCTTCACCCTGGCCGACGGCGATGGAAGCGCTGGTCTAGCGCTCTCGGCGATCCTCGGAGGCGCAATCGGCACGGCAGTTTTTCCGATCACCTCGATCATCACGGACTCGACAATCAGCCGACGCCCGGCCATGGCGAACCCATAGCGCTGCCGATAGAGTGTCAGAAATGCTTCCGCTATGTCGGCTTCATCACCGCCATATGGGACCTCGATGGCCGAGTCGGTACCCTCGTACTTCAAGGAAAGCCTTGCAACCCAGCTGATCGGCCCTTCAGGGGCCTGCGCCGTCATTTCTGCGACACCGATCTCGACCAAGCCGGCAATCCGGGTCCTCAGCAGTGCCATCAGACTGGCATCCAGGGGCATTTCGACTGCTTCCTGTTTCACCAGCGCAAGGTCGGTGAGGCCCATGCCAAAGGCAGAAAGTACACCCGCCATTGGGTGGATGAAGACCCGAGACATGCCAAGACTGTCAGCGACCGCACAGGCATGCTGGCCGCCCGCCCCCCCGAAACAGGCGAGTGCGTAACCAGCAAGATCATGGCCGCGCTGGACCGAGACCTGCTTGATCGCCATGGCCATATTTTCCACCGCAATCCGCAGAAACCCCTCAGCGATCTCGTAGATTGAACGCCGAATTCCGGTCGCCTCGAGCAGCGTCGCCGCGACATCCGCGAACCCGGTCCTGACGGCGTCAAGATCAAGGGGCGCCGTACCGTCCGGCCCGAACACGGCGGGAAAGAAGTCCACCTGGAGGCGACCGAGCAGCAGGTTGCAGTCTGTAACCGTCAGCGGCCCGCCACGGCGATAGCAGGCCGGACCTGGATCTGCGCCCGCAGATTCGGGTCCGACGCGGAATCTTACCCCATCGAAGCGACAGATCGAGCCTCCCCCCGCGGCTACTGTATGAATATCGAGCATTGGCGCCCGAAGTCTCACGCCTGCAACCTCAGTTTCGAATCGACGCTCGAAGCTTCCGTTGTAATGGGAGACGTCGGTCGATGTACCCCCCATGTCGAAGCCAATCAGCTTTGACAGCCCGGCGGCTTCGGCGGTGCGGGCCATGCCGACAATACCCCCTGCCGGGCCCGAAAGGATGGCATCACGGCCCGAGAAGCGCGCGGCTTCGGCAAGCCCTCCATTCGACTGCATGAACAACAAGCGGATATCGCCGAGCGCGGCAGTCACTTGGTCGACATAGTGGCGAAGCACAGGCGAGAGATAGGCATCGACCACCGTGGTGTCGCCCCGGCCGACGAATTTCATTAACGGGCTGACCTGGTGGCTGAGCGATATTTGGGTGAAGCCAATCTCACGCGCCAAACGCGCCAAGATCAATTCGTGGCAGGGCTGACGATAGCCATGCATCAGGACGATTGCGACCGCGCGAAGACCCGATCGGTAGGCGCCGAGCAGCAGCTCCCGCGCGCCGTCCTCATCAAGCGGGCGATGGACCTCTCCCGACGCGACAACGCGCTCATCAACCTCTACAACTTCCTCATAGAGCGGTTCGGGCAGGACAATGCAGCGCGCGAAGAGCTTGGGTCTATTTTGGTAACCGATCCGCAGCGCGTCGGCAAAACCCCGCGTCACGACCAACAACGTCGGCGTCCCGCGACGCTCGAGCAGGGCGTTGGTCGCAACCGTGGTTCCCATGCGAACCTCGGCAATCTGGTCTGGATCAAGCGGCTCGCCCGACGCCAGCCCCAGGATCAAGCGAATCCCCTCGACCGCAGCATCCTCGTAGCGACCAGGATTTTCAGAAAGCAACTTCAATGTTTTGAAACGACCGTCGGGATCACGCGCCACAAGGTCGGTGAATGTCCCACCACGATCAACCCAGAACGACCAGCGCTTGATGCGGTCCTTCATCATTACGCCTCCAACTCGCTTAAGATTTTTTTCTCTGCACAAGTCGCTCTGTAAACTCCTGGGCAATGAATTGGTGCCATAGATCCCAACAATGCCGAGCCGAGCAAGCACATCTGGATCTGGAGCAAATAACCTTGAACAGCAGCACCTACAATCTGGACCTGGCGTTCCAGCCGGTTCTGGATAGCGCAACAGGCGAAATTGACCATCACGAGATTATCGGCCGCTTCCCCCATCTGAGCGTCGCAAACGCCGCTTCGCGGGTGGAGTCAAATACGGGTGACGATCTCGGCGCGGCGCTTGATCTTGCGCTTGGCCAGGGTGTCGTGACGCTGCTTCAAGGACTGCCTTATGATCGACTGTTGCTGCCAATTTCCTGGCGCTCATGCGCGCTTGAGCTGTTCCGAGTCGAATTCGATCGCCTCTTGAAGATCGATCCATCGGTTCGTCAGCGCATGATCCTCGAATTCGTAGCCGCCGATGACGTCTTCGGCATCGAGGAAGCTACCAATTATATCGCGGAATTGCGCCGCATTGGCTGTCGGATTTGCCTGTCTGAATTCGGCGCCACGGCCGTCAGCTATCGATTCCTGCAGTTGATCGATGTCGACTACATCAAGATTGACGCTGGTTTCCTAACCGGGACAACGGCCGAGCCACGCGAGCGTATGCTTCGCGAAGTTGCCCAGGGATTGGCCGATTTCGATTACAAAGGCATCGCCAAGGGTATCGACGACGCCCGGCTCGCCGACATCACCGCGCGAGCCGGGATCAGCCTTGGTCAAGGTGACTTCTACGGCGCCCCGCAAGGATCACTCGTCTCGAATGGTCTTCCCCTCCACCTGTCGGGCGGAATGTCCTGGCAAGCACGGGCGCCCTTTTTGCTTAATTAAGGTAAACGACAGCATCCCAGGGGTCGACGATCGAGGGATGATCCGGCGCGTCCGATCCGCTAAGATGCAGGCATGAGCATCTGGCAACGCATCATCGAGCAATGGCAGGAACTGTCCTGGGACAACCTGTTCGGACCGGAGCAACCCGGCACGGGGATCATGATGTCCCAGGTGGTGGGTAAGCCGCGACCTGCCGCCACCAAGCAGGTCGGCTTTACCATCGCGGTGATTGCGCTTGCTGCGAAAATGGCAAAGGCTGATGGCACTGTCACACAAAGCGAGGTTGCCGCTTTCCATCGTGTCTTCACGGTTGCGCCCGAAGAACGCGCCAATGTCGATTTTTTCTTCGGCATGGCACGGCGAAGCACCGCCGGTGCCGAGAGCTATGCCCGCCAGATCATGCGACTGCTTGATGGCGAGCGATCCGTACTTGAGGATTTGATGGGTTCGCTGTTCGAGATTGCCCGGGCCGATGGCCGCTTCGCCCCGGAAGAAGATGCCTATCTCCGCCGGATCGCGACTATTTTCGGGTTTAGCGAGACCGAATACGATTGCCTGCGTGCCGACCACCTGGGCTGTCCCGAAAAGGGCGTCCGAAAGATCGGCGAGGATGATCCGCACGAGATCCTGGGACTTCCCCCCGACGCGGATGCAGGAGCGGTCCGGGAGCGGTGGCGCGCCCTGGTCAAGGAGCATCATCCCGATCGGGCGATGGCGCTCGGATTGCCGCCTGAATTCATCAAGATTTCCAACGACCGGCTCGCCCGGATCAACGATGCTTATCGGCGGCTGATGCCGACCGCGGAGACCGGACCCGTATAATGGCCCTGCCTCCCTTGACGGCTTTGCGCGACGCCGCGATCACTTTCGGCGGTCGCCCCACCTTCATCGATGCCTCCGTCGCGGTCGCGCGCGGAGAGCGTATCTGCCTCGTCGGTCGCAATGGCAGCGGCAAATCAACCCTGCTGAAGGCACTAGCCGGTCTGATCGAGCTCGATACCGGCACCCGCTTCGTGCAGCCAGGCACGCGCGTTGCCTATATGCCGCAGGAGCCGGTCTTCGATCCCGAGGAAACCGCCGCCGAGGAAGTCGCCCGCGGCCTGCCGGACGACGAAACACTCGCCACGGCGCGTCACAAGGTGGAAGCCATCCTGGAAGAGGTTGGCTTCGATCCTGAGCGCAAGCTGTCCGGCCTTTCCGGTGGCGAGGGGCGTCGTCTGTCGCTTGCCCGGTTGCTGGTGGGCGACCCCGATGTCGTGCTGCTCGATGAGCCGACCAATCATCTCGATGTGCCTGCGATCGAATGGCTTGAAGAGCGCCTGTCGAAATTTCGCGGCTCGATCCTGATGATCAGCCATGACCGCGCGTTCCTCACCCGCTTGTCCCGCCGGGTCTTATGGCTCGATCGCGGTCGTTTGCGTTCGATGGAGCGCGGTTTTGCCGATTTCGAGGAATGGTCAGAAGCCGTGCTCGCGGCCGAGGAAGCCGAGGAGGCGAGGCTCGACAAGAAGCTCGCGGTCGAGACGGCGTGGATGCGTCAGGGGGTGAAGGCGCGCCGCACCCGCAACATGGGACGTGTGCGCGCCCTCCAGGCGCTGCGCAAGGAACGCGCGCAGCGCGTCTCGATCCGCGACATCAAGCTTGGCGAGGCGGTCGCCACGGAAACCGTGGGTCAACTCGTCATCGAGTTGAAAAAAATCTCGAAAAGCTTCAGCGCCATCGAGCAGGACGGCACAACCCGGAGCAAGCCGATCCTGGTCGATTTTTCGACCAAGGTGCTGCGCGGGGACCGCGTCGGGATCGTCGGCCCCAACGGTGCCGGGAAATCAACCTTGCTCAAGATCCTGACCGGCGAGATCGAGCCGGATTCCGGCAGCATCCGGCGCGGCAGCAACCTGATCCCCGCCTATTTCGATCAGCACCGCCTTGGCCTTGATCCGGAAAAATCCGCGCGCGAGAATCTGGCCGAAAACGGCGATACGATCTTTGTTCGCGGTCAGCCCCGCCACATCGTCTCTTACTTGCGCGATTTCCTGTTCGATGATCGACAGATGATAACGCCGATCAAGGGACTTTCGGGCGGCGAGCGCAACCGTCTGCTGCTGGCGAAGGTCCTGGCCCAGCCTTCAAATCTGCTGGTTCTTGACGAGCCGACCAACGATCTCGACATGGAAACGCTCGATCTGCTCGAAGAGGTACTCGCCGATTATGAGGGAACCCTGCTGCTGGTGAGCCATGATCGCGATTTCCTCGATCGGCTGGCAACCAGCATCATCGCCGTCGAGGGCGATGGCGTCACGGCCGAATATGTCGGCGGCTGGACCGATTATCTGCGCCAGAGGCCGCCGCGCGATGCGGTCGTCCAGGAAAAGCGTTCCCCGAAGTCTCAGACGGAGACGAAAGCCACGCAAAAGCCTGCCA
>CAIXXC010000394.1 GCA_903923205.1 uncultured Rhodospirillales bacterium
GATGGTGGCGCTGCCCGCGATCGCTTATGCCGGACGGCCGTTTTTCCGTTCCGCTATCGCGGCGTTGAGCGGTGGTCGGACGAATATGGATGTCCCGATCTCGATCGGTGTCATCCTGGTCACGGGGATGAGTCTGTTTGAGACCTTCACCGAGGGCGAGGATACTTATTTCGAAGCCTCGACAGCGTTGCTGTTTTTTCTCCTGATCGGGCGTGTGCTCGATCATCAGGCGCGTGGTCGCGTTCGTCAAACGGCGGAGCAATTGCTGGTGCTTCGGGCGACAGAGATCACCGTGTTGGATGACTCGGGCGCCGCCCGGCGCTGTGCACAGGACGCGGTTCAGCCCGGCATGCTGATTCTGACCGGGATGGGTGAACGGGTCGGTGCCGATGGCGTCGTCGTTTCTGGCAGATCGACCCTCGATACCAGCTTGGTGACGGGCGAGGCTTTGCCAGCCGTTGTCGAACCGGGTGCAAGGGTATTCGCAGGGACGCTCAATCTTGGCCCGGCCCTCACGATCCGCGCGGCGGCGACGGGCGAAGGCACCCTGCTTGCTGAATGCGTTCGCCTCATTGCCGCGGCAGAAGAACAGCGGGGTCGGTTTGTGACCCTCGCCGACAGGATCGCGCGACGCTATGCCCCCGTGATTCATGTCACCGCGCTTTCGACCTTCCTGGTCTGGCGGTTCATTCTCCACGCGGCTTGGACCCAGGCACTGCTGAACGCGTCGGCCGTGCTGATTGTCACCTGCCCCTGTGCCTTGGCACTCGCGGTGCCGGCGGTTCAGGTTCTGGCTACCGGCCGGTTGTTCCGCGCCGGTATTCTGCTGAAGTCGCCCACCGCCCTGGAGCGGCTCGCGGCGATTGACACTGTCGTGTTCGACAAGACCGGAACCCTGACCGAGCCGGAACTCGTCCTGATCGCGGGCGGCGAGGACCTGCAGGCACTGGCGGCCGCGGCAAGCCTTGCCGCAGCCAGTCGTCACCCCCTGTCCCGCGCTCTGGCCGGAAAAATGCCGGCCATCGCGCCGGCCCATGGCGTACTCGAACATCCCGGTGCCGGCCTCAGCCTTGTTACCGACAAAGGCGAGATCAGGCTCGGCAGTCGTGATTTCTGCAAGGTGATCGATGCCGTGCCGGCGACGTCCCCGGAACTCTGGCTGACTCGGCCAGGTACGACAGCCGTTTGTTTCCAATTCGCGGAAAGCCTGCGCGGCGACGCGGTCGAGGTGGTCCGGCGACTGGATCGGCTTGGCTTGCGGGTCGATTTGCTGTCAGGCGATCGCGAGGCTTCGGTGGCGCGTGTCGCGATGCTGACCGGCATCACGTCCCTGACTGCCGAAGTCACGCCGGTGGGCAAGGTGGAGGCGCTTCAGGCGCTGGCCACCAAGGGCGCAAAGGTGCTCATGGTCGGCGATGGCCTTAATGACGGTCCGGCACTGGCGGCCGCATCGGTATCAATGTCGCCGTCGAGTGCGGCGGATATAACCCAGAATACTGCCGACCTGGTTTTCCAAGGTCACAAGCTTGCCCCCGTCGTCCTGGCGATCGAGACGGCGCGGCAGGCCCGCCAGTTGATCGTCCAAAACCTGATTCTGTCGATCAGTTATAATTTTCTCGCGATACCGCTGGCGATCTGTGGTCTGGTGACGCCGTGGCTGGCTGCGCTCGCGATGTCCTCATCGTCGCTGTTGGTGATCGCCAACAGTTTCCGGCTTAGGCTAAGGCAACCGTGAAGGGGGGCAGATGACCATTGCGCTGGGCTTGCTGGGCGGCGGGTTGATCCTCGGCGGTTGTTTCCTGATGATCTTTCTCTGGGCGTTGCGGTCAGGTCAATACGAGGATCTCGAAGGCTCCGCGAGCCGAATTCTGTTCGACGATGACCAGACCGACCCGAAACCGTGAGCGGTATATAATTACCGCAACGAGAGATATTCCTGCCCCAATCGGCGCTTCATGTTGCAGCACGGAAGAAACTTGCTTCCGGTCCTCTGAAACCGGCTATTTTTAACTTCTTCTGAGGCCACGCCTGGGTTAATGACAAGCGCGTCCTAGGGCTGGGCAGTGCTGTGTCGTATCCTGCGAGACCGCAAGTCAGTCTTCTTATTTCTCGATTTTTGATCGGTCCTTCGTGAACCCCAAATAGGGTTTAAAGGGTGTCGCACGATCGAACCGTGGCGGGCCGGGGGCAGACGATGGAACAGGTTTGGGGTCTCCCCACCGGAACATGGGCAAAACGTCTGCGGCCCAACGTTTGGGACGCGATCGCCTTGCCGATCGTGCTCTGCGCGCTGGCGTTGCTCGCCTATGGCAGCCAGGAGGTGAACGTCCCCTATCATATGGGCGACGCCCTGCCGATTTCGCTCGATCCGTGGAAGCTGCCCGAATACGCGTTTCGGACGGTCTTGCGGATGTTCGCCGGACTGGCGTGCAGCCTGGTTTTCAGCCTTGTCTATGCCGCAGTTGCGGCGAAGAGCCGACAGGCGGAAAAGATCCTGATTCCCGTGCTTGATATCCTGCAATCGGTGCCGATCCTGGGCTTCCTGTCGATCACGGTGACCGGGTTCATCGCGCTGTTTCCGGGCAGGCTTCTCGGCGTCGAATGCGCCGCAATTTTCGCGATCTTCACCAGCCAAGCCTGGAACATGACCTTCAGCCTCTATCAGTCGTTCCGGACGATTCCGGGTGAATTGAAGGAGGCAGCCCGGATGTTTCATCTGTCGCCGCTGCAGACATTCTGGAAGCTTGAAGTCCCGCATGCCATGCCTGGGCTGATCTGGAACATGATGATGTCGGTCTCCGGCGGCTGGTTCTTTGTCGTCGCCTCCGAGGCGATCACGGTATCGGGCCACACCATCATGCTCCCCGGCGTTGGTTCCTATATCGCGACGGCAATCGTGCAACAGAACCTGATCGCGATCATCTGGGCGGTCGCAGCCATGTTCGTGGTCATTATCCTCTACGACCAGCTGCTGTTTCGCCCGCTGATCGCCTATTCGGTCCGCTTCAAGAACGAGCTGTCCACGGATGAGGATTACGGCCGCCCATGGTTCCTGATCACTTTGCAGCAGGCGCGGATCTTTGACCTTGCCGGTTGGTTGTTCGGGGCCTCGGTCGACGTCTATGGCTGGCTGCTCGGCCTGGTGCTGCCAAAGCGCGCGACCAAGCCGCTTGAGGCCAAGGAGACCCACCCCCTGGTCGAATGGGCCGTCAATATCAGCCTCGGTGTCGGCGGGGTTCTCGCCGCCTGGTGGCTGGTGCGCTATGTCTCGGACGCGGTGCCGCTGCGGGAGATCGCCTGGACGGTGCTGCTCGGCGGCATTACCGGGCTTCGCGTCCTCGTGCTGATTGCGCTTGCGACCCTGATCTGGGTGCCGGTGGGTGTCTGGATCGGGATGCGTCCCCGGCTCGCGCAATTCGTCCAGCCCTTCATCCAGTTTGCAGCCGCGTTCCCGGCCAACCTTTTCTTCCCCATCGCCGTCCTGGTGATCCTGCGGTTTCATCTCAACGTCGAGGTCTGGATCAGTCCGCTGATGATCCTCGGCACGCAGTGGTACATCCTTTTCAACGTCATCGGCGGGACCATGGCGATCCCGGTGGAGCTGCATTACGCCGCCTCCAACCTGCGCGTTACTGGCTGGCTGTGGTGGCGCAAGGTGATCCTGCCCGGGATTTTCCCGGCCTATGTGACGGGCGCGCTGACCGCTGCCGGTGGCTCCTGGAATGCCTCGATTGTCTCGGAAATCGTGAGTTGGGGGCCCAATACCCTGACCGCGACCGGGATCGGGTCCTACATCGCCAAATACACGGCGAGCGGCGATTTTCCACGCATCGCACTCGGCGTCGGCATGCTCTGTGTCTATGTCATCCTGTTCAACCGCCTGCTCTGGCGCCGGCTCTACAATCTGGCGGCTGAAAAGCTGCGCCTCGACTAAGGGGAAATGTCCATGGCCCATAATGGTGAAGCCCTGATGGTGGCCTCCGGCCTGCGCAAAGTATTTCCGGGCGGCGATCGTCCGGTGCTGGAAGAGGTTGATTTCTCTCTGAAATCGGGCGAGATCGTCGCCTGCCTCGGGAAATCGGGGTCCGGTAAATCGACCTTTCTGCGTATCATGGCGGGA
>CAIXXC010000395.1 GCA_903923205.1 uncultured Rhodospirillales bacterium
GCTCCGCCTGAGCAAAATAAGCGCTGGCCTTGCGGAGGATCTCGTTCGCCTGCCGCAACTCGCGGTTCTCGCGCTCAAGCGCCTTGAGCTTCTCGGCGACATCCGTTGGAACACCCGGCCGTTTGCCGCTGTCGACTTCGGCCTTCTTCAGCCAGTCGTTCAGCGTATGCGCCGAACAGCCAATCTTGACCGCGATCGACACGATCGCTGCCCAACGCGACGCGTGATCGCCTTCGTGATCCAAAACCATCCGCACCGCACGGGCGCGAACTTCGGGTGAAAACTTGTTGGTTGTCTTGCTCGTCATGGCTCCATCCTACTTGGAAGTTGGAGCCTCCGGCAAACCCGGGGCGGTTCAAAACCCATCTGACAAACCTCGTATCGTTCCTCAGTGTGAATCACATGCTGGCGATCTTCGAAATACTCCTCATGAGTCTGACTCGCGGAGATATGGTATGGGTCTGTCCGCGCTAATAATCACGCTCTACGAGATACAAAGAGAAAATTATTAACATACGGAAAGGTGCGACGAACATACTTGTTTTTGTCCCAAATTAGATCCGCAGGTTGGTGTATAGGCTCTACAAACTGTTCTATTGGGAACTGCTTTCCGTCTTGGAAGAAGAAACCCTCATATCCTACTGTTGCGAGCAGGTCGGAAATCCGCTTGATGCCACCTTGATTGTGTCGCTCCTCGATCTCAATAAGGAGCGCCGGGCGGTCTCGCGATATTGTTTCCCACGCGCCAGCTAAAACACCTTCCTCGTGGCCCTCAACATCGATCTTGATAAAGCCAACGTTCGCAATCTGATAATCATCCAGCCGTCTCATCGGCACCTCGATCATTCTCGAGAGGGATGCATCTGGCACGGCTTCAGGGGAAAGAGACGCCATGCCCCGATCTTCGGTACCGCCGGCCGTAATTGGAATTCTCAGGTTTATCGCCCCAGAGTCGTTGGAGAGAGCGACCTGTTCAACCTGGACATTAGGAAGGCGCAATCCTACAATCGTATTCACATACTCAGGGTTTGGTTCAAATGTCACGACCTTACCAGCTAATCTACTAAGGTGGTAACTATAGGTGCCGACATTCCCCCCTACATCGATCGCCGTATTCCTCTTTTTTATGTATTTCGATAAAATAGTAAGTTCAAACTCGCCGCTATAGTAATCGCGCCAAAAACGTCGTCTAGTCCACAAGAAATACCGCAAGCGGGAGAACGGCATTTTAAGAACGTTACTCATAGAGACAAACCTCTCATAGATTTCTCAAATATATTATTGCCCCAGGTTACAAACGGGCGGCACGGGCATGAATCCAATCAGAATCAATCTAGTGCCGAACATAGCGTCTTTGGGCCGTCACGAGAATTCTTTTATCCCGCATTTCCCAGATGGGTTTGATGGTCTGTATCTATTATCTCTGAATAAGATAAATAAATCAGTATAATAGGATTGGATTCTGGGGTTAAGGATGGGCACAGCAGTGGACGGGTCTGGATCGGGAGGATTTACGGGTTAATAAATGCGCCGCTAAGGCTGCCGCGCATTTGGTTGCCGCTAGACCGGGTTTATCACACAGGATAGGTCCAATGGGCCTCAATACCAAAAGAGTGTAACCAAGGTTTGTTTGGTATTGCACATGATGAAGGATCTGAGATTATCGCTTTGTTCGATGGCGAAACGATCACTGGCGATGCTGGCGGGGATCATTTGATCAGGCTGGATGAGGTCGCGACGCAGGCGGATCAGCCCCTCGTCTGGATTGTGCGAGCTGGTAAGTCCGCGACGTAGCACCGGAGTTGCGCGCTGGTCGCCGACAAATCGTCCCTCAGCGGGCTAGAGCAAAATGTGATTTGATGGAATCATCAAATCACATAAATTTGCTCTAAAATCATATAGTTATAGAGCGGATTCACGCGTTCGACGCTTCCGTCGAAACGCGACCC
>CAIXXC010000396.1 GCA_903923205.1 uncultured Rhodospirillales bacterium
CCAAAACCAACTTGTCAAAGAACTGTTCTAAACCAACGGCTTACTAAACCGCCCGCCCAAAACGGAGGCGGCTTATACCGCCCAAATAACCAACCAGTCAACACCTTATTTCTGAAAAACAACACAGAAAACGAAGCACGAACCGGAGACCATTTAACTGACAACGACCCATTCCCTTTAGGAAACTCCTGCGGGGGAACTGCCTACGTCGCTGTCAGCGAGGGGACGGCTTATAGGCCTCCACGCGGGAGGTTGTCAACGGTGATTTTGCCTCGTTGACGAAGTTTGGTCCTTAGGCGACCCCGTATTCGCCGAGCGGAAGGGGCGTGCCGTACCTCGTCTCAGGCCGGTTGCCATCCGGCCGGGGCTATTTCGAAGCCTGAGAACATGAAGGCCGGGCTTACGGTACATCCCACGAGGGTCCAGGCGCCGAGACTCCGCGCGCTCTGCCAAACCCCTGAGGGGACGATGATCTGGGGCCTTTCGCCAGCCATGAGGTCGGGCCCGAGAAGACACTGAGAGAGATCGCCAGCAGACGCGGACAAATCCAGACGAAGCGGCGCGCCCGCGTACCAGTGCCAGATCTCCGCCGCATCGACACAATGCCAGAAGGACACTTCACCCTCCGTGAGCATGTAGTAGATCGCCGTCCCCGCGCCACGCTCCTGCTGCCCGCCCTCATGACGCCAGGTTTCGCGATACCAGCCGCCCTCCGGGTGGCGTTGAAGCTCAAGCAGGCTTACCACCGCCCCGGCCTGCAATGTCGCAATCGTCCTTTCTGGCACTCTATCGGCTCCCCTGCACCTGCGAGCGCGTGTCGGTCTGAAGCGCTATTTGAAGATATCCTTGCGGCGGCGAATTTCAGCAAATGCCTCGACCGCTGGGCGCCCTGCTAAACCTGTGGCGACAAGGAACTCAGAAACATCCGCGCGCAAGAAGGGGTTGGTTGCCCGTTCCAAGGCGATCGTTGAAGGCACTGTCGGGATATTTTTGGAGCGCGCCGCCGCGATCGCCTCCGCCCGCGCGCGCAGCGTATGATTCTGCCCTTCAACCGTCAGGGCGAAGCGACAATTCGACTCCGTATATTCGTGGGCGCAGTAAACCTTCGTCTCCGGCGGCAGCGCCCGCAACTTTTGCAAGGACAACCACATGTCTTCTGCCGTGCCTTCGAAAAGCCGCCCGCAGCCGAGAGCAAACAAGGTGTCGCCGCAGAACACAGCCGCATCGCTCGAGAACCAGTAAGCAATATGGGCACGAGTATGACCGTGGACTTCAAGCACCCACGCGCTGTGGGTGCCGATATTCACCAGATCGCCCTCGCTGACGCCGCGATCGATTCCGGGGATGCGGTCAACATCAGCGGCGGGACCGACAACCTGAGCACCATAGCGCGCCTTCAGGGCCTGGTTCCCACCCACGTGGTCCTGATGGTGATGGGTATTGAGAATAAGGCCAAGGGACCATCCCAGGGCGTCCAGCGCCGCGATAATGGGCCCCGGCTGCCCGGGATCAACGACCGCGGTCTCCCCGGTTTGGGGATCGTGGATCAGGAAGCCGTAGTTATCGTCGAACATCGGCACCAGGCGAATATCCAGCGGCATGGTCGTCCCTCCTCGTCACCTCTCCAGGCAGCCCAAATGGCCACCGGATCGCATCACATGTTCAAGGTGCGCCCATCGACGGCAAGGGCCGCTTCGCGAACGGCCTCGTTCAGGGTCGGATGGGCGTGGCAGGTACGCGCGATATCTTCGGCGCTGGCCGAATATTCCATCGCAAGGGCTGCCTCGGCGATCAGGGTCCCGGCATCGGGGCCGATGATATGGACCCCCAAGACCTGATCACTGGTGGCGTCGGCGAGAATCTTCACGAAACCCTCCGTGTCGCCGTTCGCCCGTGCCCGCGCGTTGGCGAGAAACGGGAACTTACCGGCCTTGTAGGCGATTCCGGCCGCTTTCAATTCTTCTTCCGTCTTTCCGACAGAGGCGACTTCCGGCCACGTGTATACAATCGAGGGGATCGCGTCATAATTCAGGTGCGGTTTCTGCCCGGCAAGCATCTCAACCAGGACGACGACTTCTTCCTCGGCCTTATGCGCCAACATTGGACCGACAATGACGTCGCCGACAGCATAGATGCCCGGAATATTCGTCTGGAAATGCGCATCCACCGCGATCCGCTTGCGCGAGTCCAGGGCGACACCGACGGTCTCAAGGCCAAGCCCATCCGTATAGGGACGACGGCCAATTGCCACCAGCACTACGTCGGCATTGAGCACCGTCTGCTCTCCGCCGGCGGCCGGCTC
>CAIXXC010000397.1 GCA_903923205.1 uncultured Rhodospirillales bacterium
GCAAGGACCGCCCGCGTGTGGCGATTACGGCCAAGCTGGTGGCGGACCTGCTGAGCACGGCCGGAGCAAACCGCGCCCTGCTGGTCGATCTGCATGCAGCGCAGATTCAGGGCTTCTTCGATAGTCCGGTTGACCATCTGTTTGCCAGCCCAGTGCTGGTGGGTTACTTCCGGGAGCTCAACCTGCCCAACCTGACAGTCGTCAGCCCGGATGCAGGCGGAGTGGAAAGGGCGAGATTCTTCGCCAAAAAGCTTGACGTTCCGTTGGCCATCGTCGACAAGCGGCGAACCGACATCAACGTCACGGAAGTGATGAACGTCATCGGAGATGTGCAGGGCAGAACCTGCCTCATCCTCGACGACATCATCGACACGGCCGGCACACTCGTCAAGACAGTCGACGCGTTGCTGGCCAAGGGAGCGAGCAAGGTCTACGCCTGCGCCTCGCACCCTGTACTATCGGGCCCGGCCATCGAGCGAATCGCGAACTCGCGACTCACCGAACTGGTCGTTTCAAACACCATCCCCCTGCGCCCTGAGGCGTTGGCGGTGGACAAGATCAAGGTGCTCTCCATCGCCGGCCTTCTGGGCCGAGCCATCGAAAGCATCCACATGGAGACCAGCGTTTCGACGCTGTTCAACTAGAAGTAGCTATTTGCTTTTGCAGTTAGCTTGAACCACAACGCTTCATCAGCACCCTGGGCGGCACCAACCGCAAAGGGAGCGAAGACAGTCCAGGCAAACGCTCAGGATTGGTCCTCGTGCCCGAAAGGAAACAACATGGCCTCACAGAAGTTTGACGCAGTCGTCGCAACGCCACGTACCGGCAAGTTCAACAAGAACCACGCACGCCGCGTACGCGTTGCAGGCAAGATTCCCGCCGTCGTTTACGGCGCCGGCATGGACGCAGTAGCGGTCACCGTCGACCCCCGCGTCGTCACCAAGATCCTCCACTCCGAAGCCGGCCACAACACCATCTTCGACCTCAACGTCGAGGGCGCCGCTCTCGTCAAGGCCATGATCGTCGACTGGCAGCACGAGCCCATCAAGGGCAAGCTCCTCCACATCGACTTCAAGCGCATCGCAATGGATAAGGCCATGCGCGTCTCGGTTCCCGTGCAGCTCACCGGCATCCCGGCAGGCGTCAAGAACTCCGGCGGCATCCTCGACCAGGTTCTCCGCGAAGTCGAGATCGAGTGCCTCCCCGCCGACATCCCGGATCACATCGACATCGATGTCACGGGCCTCGAGCTCCACGGCGTCATCCACATCTCTGACCTGCCGCACTCCGGTTCGATCAAGTTCCTCGGCGAAGAGAACGCGCTCGTCGCACACGTCACCATCATCAAGGAAGAGGTAGCAGCCGAAGTTGCCGCTGTTGCCGAACCCGAAGTAGCCAAGAAGGGCAAGGGCGAGACCGCTGCAGCTCCCGCAGCCGACGCCAAGGCCGCACCGAAGAAGAAGTAGTCAAACAGCGGGTCGGGAATAGCTTCTACTCCCGGCCCGCTCAACTTGCGAGCGAAGTGAGCAATGAAGCTGATCGTCGGTCTTGGAAATCCTGGAATCGAATATCAGTTCACTCCGCATAACGCAGGGTTTCTGGCAATCGATCGTCTCGCCGAAGTCTGCGGGGCGCAGGCAAGCAATCGGCGAGGCCGGGCGCTTAC
>CAIXXC010000398.1 GCA_903923205.1 uncultured Rhodospirillales bacterium
AGGGTGCAAGCGTCCGGATCATGACGCCACCATCACATGGCGCACGACATAGACCGTGATCGCGCCGGTCGCCATGAAGGTGGCGACCGCGATCGCGGAACGCGGTGAAAGATTGCCCAGCCCGCACACGCCATGACCACTTGTACAACCATTCCCCAGGCGCGTCCCGAGGCCGACGAGGAAACCGCCAATAGCCAGGGCAAAGATGCTCTCGGTACCGAGTTGCAGTGACGCCGTCATCCCGCCAAGCCGGGCCAGGATACCCGCTGTGATCAGCCCGGCAAGAAACGTCCAGCGCCAGGCACCCGGCTGGCCCCGGATCACCCCTCCGACAATTCCGCTGACGCCCGCGATTTTACCCTGGATCAGAAGCAGCCCGGCGGCGGCAGCGCCGATCAGAAGTCCTCCGATCGTGGATTGGATGATCTGGTACACCATATCGCCCCTCATTTCTGTTTTCAGAAATGATACTCGGCGCCGCCCCCGAAGGCGAGGACGCTTGACTTGAGGTCCACGGTGCCGCCGCCGAAACTGGGCGGGATGATATTAGGGGCGCCGTGAATGATCACGGACGGCGCGTAGAGTCCCATGGCGCTGATCTCCCATTTCGGCGAAATCGTCCAACTGGCGCCGGCACTGTATTGATGCTCGGTGGTATTGGGCGCGAGGATGTTCGGAAAGGTTTCATAATTCGCGACGGTCGCACCGGCGTGATTATAGCCGACCCGGAGTTGCAGCCGGTCGGTCGCGTGCCAATTGATTCCGACTTTGATCGCCGTGCAATTCTTCCAGCCGAAACCCGGACCATTCGGGGCGCCGAGCCGGTTGCCGGAAAAGATCGAATCGAAGGAATCGCCCACGACGGCGACATCATGATAATTGATGCGGGTGATATCGACCGCGACATCGACGCTGGAAACCGGGGTGACATCGACACCGAATCCATAATACTCGGGCATGTCGAGATTGCCACCTTTCTCGAGCAGCCCGCTATACCGCTGAAACGAGCCGACCTTTGTCTTCGACTGCCACATCGCGCCGATCTGTAGCCAAGATGTCATCCGGCCGAGATACCCCAACCGGACCCCGGCACCGAAGCCATAATCGGAGTTGCGATCCGACAGCGCGCCTGGGTTCTGCGAGAACGCACCGAATGTCTGGAGCCCGTAGGCGCTGAACGTCTCGTAGAGGACATTGACCGAGAGCCCGATACTCTGGTTCGGCGTTATCCGGTAGGCGATGGTCGGCGAGATCAGAACCTGGGCTAGATTGACGCCCGCGGTCCGCGACCCGCCAAAACGGCCAAAAGGGTTGACCCCGTATTTGGTGTTCATCCCGCCATTTCCATACATGGCGAGCCCAGTGGACCATTTTGGCCCGAGCTGATAGGTGACCGCCATCTCTGGAACCGCGAACCGGCGGAGACCATTGCCGCTGTACTCGGCGTCGGGCGCGAGGCTGTTCCCATGGATCGTCGCGGCGCGGAACGGCCTGAGCAATTCGACATCCATCTCGGCGCTGTTGCCGAGTGCGGCGGCGGCGGCGGGATTTCCGACAATGCTGAGCGATTCCTGTGGAAACGCGATCCCGGCCCCGGCCATGCCCTGCGTCTTCACGCCATAGCCGTTCTGGAAGTACCCGTCATTCGCCAGCGCGAATCCGGGCAGGAGAAGCCCGATAAGGATACCGGCGCAATGCATCCGGTGTCGACGCGCTCCCTCGGGGAGCGGATTCGTGACAGATCGGTGCATGAGGCTTCCTTTGTTCTCGGTGACGCCGTGTCTCGGGGATGAGGCATCCCAGGCGGCCCTCGAGGATATGGCCGTCGGCAGAAAATCCCGTGCGGGGGTGCACCGAGATCAGCTGACGGCTCTGAACCATCAGCATCTAGCCTATTGTGTCAATACACCATAGTGACCGGTTGCCGGCCGGGGCCACACCGGCAACTCAAAATCGACAAGCTGTGCGTCGAAACTGATAGTTTGCCCGGTGTCATCTGCCGCGCGATCTGTTCGCGTTGCAAGCCCGGCTTCGCGACGCGATGCCGGGTGAATTCCATTCAAGACGCTAGAAATCCCGGGGCGCCCGTGAGCGCCCCGGGAGTATCTTTTCTAAACCGCGCGGCGAGACCTGCCGGCCAGGCCTGCGCCAGCCAATCCCAGAAGCGCCGTCGCGAACATCGGCAACGCAGGGGGAAGCGGGACGCCGGAGATCTGGAGCGTATTAACATCATTGAGGGTATTGGCGGTCGCCGGACCGTCATTTAGACCCGCAGTAATGTTGAAGGTGCCCGGAGCGATGATCCAGCCATTGTCGACATTGCCGACGTTTGGACCAAAGATCGTTACTGTTTGAACGTTATTGTTCAGGTCCCCGATATTGAAGTCGAAGCCGCCATTGCTACTCGAAGAGAAGAATGTGACCGTTGGGGTCGCGGCAAAACTCACTGACTTTCCGTCGAGCGTATAGCTGAAGTTGGAGATCGTCGCGTCGGCGGAATCTGACGTATTTGGGAGCGCGTTATCGACAACGAAGCTGAACGTCGAGACGGAACCATCATTCGAATATGGAGTCGTGTCCGGCACGCCGTCCCAATTAAGCGTCCCGGTGAAGGTCATTGGTGCCGCCGAGGCGGCGTTTGACATTGCCGTAGCGCAGAGCGCAACCACAGCAACGGCCATCAGATGGCGAATTTTCATGGTGAGAAACTCCTGAAACTGAGGAACGCGCCGCCTGTCGGACTATCCGGTTACAGGCGGCGCCGTCACTTACTGCACGTTGTAGGCGTTGACGTGGGCGCCGAGATAGGTGCCGAGATCGCCGCCCGTGACCTTTACCGGCGTATTCGGACCCGGATCGATCGTCCAGTAGGTCCGCAAGTAGGGGTAGTCGTCGCCATTGGGGTTCTGGCAGCTTACCTGAACCGCCGTCCCGCTATTGAGGGCAGCGGTCTGCGAACCATAGAAGGATTCACACAAAGCCTCGTGGGTTTCGCTGTCATAGGCACCACTGAACTTGAAGTACTGATACTCCTTGGTCACCGAGACATTACCGTTCATGTTGTCGTTCTCAGCGGCCTCTCGCTCGGCATTCGGGGCCGGGGCGCCCGCCGGAGGGTTCCCAGGCGGCTTCTGCAGCAGTTTCCAGCTCACGATTTTCGCGACCTTCAGGCCATTGATATTATGAACCTGGAGATCGCCTAGACCTACGCCCTTGGCACTGTAGATCGTCGTCGTCTTAACCCAATACGCGTCGCCATACTGTGGCTCGTGCTCCTGCAGCACATTCGGATCACCACCGACATCGACCGGCGCGCGGGCGACAGCGACAACGACGGGCGGCAACGGCTTTGGCGGCGGAATCACTGGCGGCGGCGCGACCGTGAGAATCGGCGAAGGCGGAATACCGGCCTCGGTCGCATTATTCACGAGTGCGCCGGGGGTCGTCAGCGAGGGCACCTTCCAATGATATGACAATCTGCCCGGAATCACACCGGCGTTGAAGCTCACGCCGAAATGCTCGCAGCCGCTTGTCGGGTAGAGGGCGCCCAGTCCCCACCACCAGCAGGATTCACCTGCCGTCAAAGTCGGGTTCGCAACATACGGCGTGCCGTCGCCTGAGACTCCAGGTGCTCCCTGGGCCGTGGCGGAACCTTGAGGGGCTACCCACTTGCCGTTTTTGTAGGCCGCGGCCCAGGTAACGAGGACGCCCTTGTGGCCGGCATCGAAGGTGTGGTCGGCATCGGGTGCGCCATTGCCACCCGTCCAGTCATAGGCGGTCACGGTCGGCAGACCGTAGCGGATCAGCCATGGCTGGCCGTAGAAGTTCGAAGGGAACTCCCGGCTCAGATCGCCGGGCGAGATGTCCTCGATGTCAATTTCGAAACCTTCGGCTGTCTCGCCCGTATCGTTAAAGGTGTCAAAATTATCGTAAGACCCGATGATTGTTGCTGCCGCCGCGCTCGCGTGGGCGGGAACCGCCCAGCCGAGGCTGGCAAGCGCGACCGCACCCGCCGAAACGACGAGAAGACGATCAAATCTCAGTGATATTTGTTTTTGTTTCATGGATTTACTCCGTTCGGCGCGAGGCCAGTTAATGCGGAAGCGTTGAGGTACTGCGAGGTCGCGTCGTGATCCAAAAATGTGCGGCACAACTTCGCGCATAACATCGCACAGTTGTGCTGGCCCGCTTTGGGCCATCGGGGCAAAAAGGTTAACAAACAGTTAATTCGTGATTCATGACAAAATCCTGACAAGACGGCACGAACTTACGGCGATGCGCGAGGGCCGGTTGACCTCGAAATTTCTCAGCGCGAAATCGGGTGGAACCCGGATCGTAGGCGACCGCCTCATCCAGAGGCGATCGCCTACGATCCTGCATTGGTTTAAGCGACGGTCTTGCGGCGTCTGGCCGCCCCATAACCGCCAAGCGCGAGCAGCGCGGCCGCAAACATCGGCAGGCCCGGCGGCAGCGGCACCGGGCTGATATTGCCAAAGGAGAAAGTCAGCGACTCGTCGATATAATTTGTCTGCGTCCCAAGACCACCGAAGATATTGGCATTATCGACGAAGGCGAGCGAATGACTGCCCGCACCAAGAGAGATGCTGCCATGCCCTGCCGTGCCCGGGGTCACCCAGCCACCGGATAGATCCGGGCCCGGCGCGATCGGGTTACCATTGATTGTCGTCGCGATGTCGTAGAGACCGAACATCGGCAGATTACCGCCCGCCGTGTTGAAGCTGGCTGTCCAATCCATGTTGAGCGTCGCGGGGCCGGCGAGCGTAAAGTCATACACTGATGCCGGAGACCGGAAAGCGACTTGGCCGAGCGCCAGATTGGTCGAGGCCCAGCCATCCTGGAACCGGATCGTGCCGCCTGTGGGGTTAAGTGAGCCCGTGACAGTCTGGCCCGCCGTTAGTCCCGTGAGACTCGTCTGGCTGGAGACCGAGCCAGTGCCGGTTGGGCCATTGATAACAAGGGTTTGGGGATTTGAGACGAAGGTCGTCCCATCGTTCTGATTGTACGCGGACGAATCAGAATAAAGTGTCAGGCTCGTGGCCTGTGCAGTTTCAAGTGGAAATGTTGTACAGATTGCAAGCGCAAGTACACCAGAAAAGTAGATTTTCGACATCATTAAACTCCAAGGTTCTTCAGACTAATCCGAGCACACGTTTTACTTTAAATAACCGTCCTTATCTGACGATAATACCCACACGTTTATCATTGAATTCTGACCCGGAACTGACATAGAGGGGTAGCGGAAGAGATATTGGATGCCGCCACTCAAGGATTGACCGGGATGCGCCTGCTGCTGGTCGAAGACAATCAACGCCTTGCGGAACTGACCTGCCGCGAACTTGAACGGCTTGGCTATTCTGTCGATCGTGTCGCCAATTGCGCGGACGCGCGCGACGCCAGCGCCATGGTCGATTATGACCTTATGCTGCTGGATCGCGGGCTGCCGGACGGCGACGGCTTGTCGTTGATTCCCTACATCCGCAGCCTTGGCAGAACGACCCCGATCCTGGTCCTGACAGCCCAGGATGGCCCCGAGCAACGGGTTGAAGGTCTCGACACGGGGGCGGACGACTATCTCGTCAAGCCATTCGACGTACGCGAACTTGCCGCGCGGTGCCGCGCGCTGTTGCGACGCCCGAACCTGGTACACGGCAAGCAATTGTCAGCCGGCAATGTCAGTTTGGATGTCGCCACACGCGAGGTGACCATTGGTGACATAAGCCAGCCGTTGCGTCGTCGCGAGGTTGCTTTGCTCGAATCCCTCCTGCGCAGAGAGGGCAACGTGGTTCCCCGCGGCGTGCTTGAACAATCGCTCTATGGCATGGACGAGGCCGTCAGCGGCAACGCCCTCGACGCCACGGTATCGCGGTTGCGGCGGCGCCTCGCCGAGGCTGGAGCAACCCTGCATATCCGGTCGGTTCATGGCATTGGATACATAGCCTCATGCCCCGAGAGCGAGGTCGGCTGATGGAATTCGGTAACGAAGGCCCGACCCTCTTCCGGCAGATTACCGGACGACTGGCGTTGATCCTGGTCGTTTTCGCCCTGATCGATGCCACTCTGGTTTTTTGGGACTATAGCGGAGAGACCGATGGATTGGCGGAGGACCTGGTAGACCTGCAGGTTGCGCGACTCGTCGGGACACCGGTAGACGAGGTTTCTCGACTGAGCGCCCCCTCAGGTGTCGATGGCTGGACCGTTGCAGTCAGCACGACGCCGCCAAGACCGACGATCGAACCGGTCGTGGCGGGCGAAAGCCTGTTGTCAAGGACTGAGCGGGTTCAGACTGCCCAAGGTATCCGTATTTCCGGCATCCGAAACATCGGCGAGGGCGCTTCAAACCGTTGGATTCGGCTCTCCTTCGTCGTCAAAAGCTGGGGCGCCTATGCCCCGGCGATTGCCAAGGAACTTGGCGATCATGTTGTCAGTCCGCTGATCCCGTTGATCCTGATCATGGCTATCTTCACCGTCACGGTTGTTCGACGCTTGCTCATGCCGCTGCGCCGCGCTGTGAAGGAGGCTGACAGTTTGGAGGCGACACCCGCAGGGCAACGCCTCACTGTTCCCGCCGCACCCCGCGAAGTCAGTGCATTGGTGCAAGGATTTAACGGGGCGCTCGATCGCATCGACGCCGCGATCGGCAAACTCAACAATTTCACAGCACAAGTCGCCCATGAATTGCGCACGCCGATCGCGATCCTGCGGCTCGCCGTTGACGAGGTCGAGCCAGCGCCTCTCAGGCAGCGACTTCAGGCTGATCTCGTCGGGATGACACGGCTCGTCAACCAGATGCTGGACCTTGCCAAAGCAGATTCGCTAGCACCACCGGCGCTTTCGCTCGTGGATTTGGGCGCTGTGGCCCGTGATGTGATTGCCCGGTCTGCGCCCCTGATCCATGAACGCCGCGCGGAAATCCGATTCCACGACCTCCAGGGCAACCAGAGCCTGCCGGGCGATGCAGCAGCGCTTGGACGCGCGCTCGGCAATCTGATCGACAACGCCCTGAAATATGGTGGCAAACCCGGGCTTATCGACGTCACCGCCGGTCCCGGCCCTACCCTGTCCGTCCGCGATCACGGCCCCGGCATTGATCCATCGGATATCGATCACGTGTTCGATCGCTTCTGGCGCAAAGCGCATACGGATGAGGGAGGCGCGGGGCTAGGCCTTGAGATCGTTCGGACCATCGCCAATCACCATGGTGGTGTCGTTACCATCGCCAATGCGCCGGATGGTGGCGCCATATTCACCATGAAATTCGCCGCCTGAGCCTTGATCAGGTTTCCGTCAGGCGTGGCATCAACTCAACGAAATTGCAGGGGCGGTGCCGATTATCGAGTTGCAGACGGAGAATGCCTTCCCAAGCGTCGCGACACGCGCTCGGCGACCCCGGCAAGGCAAACAGATAGGTGCCGCCAGTCACACCGGCAGTGGCTCGAGACTGGATTGTCGAAGTGCCGATCTTCGCGAAGCTCAACCAGCGGAAAAGCTCGCCAAAGCCAGGAATTTCCTTGTCGTAGATCTGATGGAAGGCCTCAGGCGTGACGTCCCGACCCGTCACCCCGGTGCCGCCAGTTGCCAGAACGACGTCGATCTGCGGATCGGAGATCCAGGCACGGACCTGCGACGTGATCCTTGCCTGATCGTCGGGAACGATCATTCGTGCCGCCACGACATGCCCGTCACGCGCGATCAAGTCAGCAAGCGTATCGCCGGAGCGATCATCGACCGTCGTGCGGGTGTCGGAAACCGTAAGGATGGCGATATGAACGGGCAGAAAGGGGCGGGTCTCATCGATCCGGGACATGATGCTTCATTTCTCCAGTCGGATCGGGGGGGCACTGGTCGGAACGTCAGGGACGCGGAGTCCGTGCCATCGCCACCTGGTTCAGCGACACATAGGTCGGCCAATGATTTTGGGCCAGTTCGTCAAGATCGGGCACGGGCTGGCCAAGCCGTTCGCGGTAGATCCACATGTTGGTCAGCACGCGTTCGACATAGAGCCGGGTCTCCTGACGCGGCAAGCTTTCGACGAATAATAGCGGATCGTCGCGGTATTGCGGCGCATTGCGCCAGCGATCGAGCGGCGCCGTCCCCCCATTATAAGCCGCAAGCATCAAAATCAGGTTGCCATGAACCTCCTGATGCGAGAGCAGCTGGCGCACGAATTCCTGGCCAAGGCTAAGGTTTAGCTCGGGGTCGACAAGTTCGCTGACGCTGCGCAGATGGATACCGCTGCGGCGGGCAACGTCCCGCGCGGTCCGTGGCATCAATTGCATCAGCCCCGACGCACCCGAGCCGCTCTCGGCTTCGACGTCGAAATTGGATTCCTGCATCATCAGCGCAAACATCAGTGCACGATCAACCGTATAGCCCTGACGCGGCTGCCAACGCGGTACGGGGTAGAGGGCATCGACGCGCCGACGCACATCCGAGACGCGGGGGCCAAGCGCCATACAAAGCGACGGCATCTGTGTGATATCGGCCAGTGCGACGATCGCATTTGCGCGGGCGGCGGAGGCATGGACCGCCAGCACGCGCAGTTCCGATTCGGCCCGATCCGTCTCGCCGATCTGCACCAATGCCAGGGCTCTGCGACCCCCCGGCAGGGCCCGCAGCAACGACTCTTCCTTGGAGGAAAGGGGCTGCGAGGTGAACTGCACGTCGCGCTCATCCTCGTCAAGCATGCGGTGTGCCAGCAACCCATAGAAGGTACGGGGCTGCAAGGCAGCCACTTCAAGCCAATTGTCGACCTGTTCGGGCTGCTGCATCACCAGATGCGTGCGCGCTGCCCAGAAGGCGCCAGCAGCAACGTACCAACCACCAACCGTGGAAGACCGGGCAACCGCCTCGAACTGCGCGGCAGCGAGCCGGAAGTCATGGGAGCGCCAGGCGCGAAGCCCGGCGGTGTAGCGGGCCGGCGGCTGTAGATTGGCAATCGTCGGCTCTGCCGGAAGGCGCACCGCGCCATCACCGTCATCAACCGAGGCGGCATCGGCACCGGTCGCCGGGCGCGGCAGGGACGCAGCCTTGCGCGGGGCCTTGTGGCGGGCCAGTTTCCAGATTGCATGGGCTTCCGGCTGGTCGCGGTAGGCAGCAAGCCATTCCCGCGCCTGGGCCAGCGTAGTCGTGTAATCGGAACTCAAATAGCGCTGAGCAAGCAGGCTTCCGACCAGAACCCGGTCCTGGATCGCCGCGATATGGCGGTCGGCCTCATTCCAGTCTGACGATTCCTGCAGGGCGAATGCCGCAGCGTAATGCTCGGCGTCACGGGGCGAGAGAATCTGCGGCACGTTCGTCGCAGGCAAGGCTGTAGCCGCCGTGCCAGAACCCGCCGGGTAAGATTGATAAGAGACGGCCGGGATACCCGACGCGGCTGCTTCGGTCGCTTGCCCCGCCTGAGCAGGCAACGTCCAAAGAACGGACGCAGCGAGCACCAGGGCAGCGATTTTGTGTGTTTGCCAAATCATTAAAGATTTAGCACGCGCTTCCACCGAAATCATGGCGGGAATATGAGGTAAGGTTTTCAAAAATTCAAGCAAAAAAATCCACAGACAAATATACACCCACCTATACTTGGCTTCTACTTATGAATAATGCTTCTTTACTATTCTATATCTTTCAGCTTGGCTTTGATTTTAAGAAGATCAGCCCAGGATTCCCTCTTTCTGTCTGGCGATCGAAGCAAAAATGATGGGTGATACATCGCCGTTGCTGTAAACGTTTCGTTAATCCCGTTCACCACGAGGTCGAACCATCGCCCTCTGAGCCTTGTGATTCCTTCACTTCCCGGTTTCAATGCGGCACTAGCGGTACCCCCGATCAATACTAGAATCCGGGGTTTGACTAACGCGATATGACGTTCGACAAAGGGGCGGCAGACGGCGATTTCGGCTTCGGTGGGCGGCCGATTGCCCGGCGGGCGCCAGAACAGGACGTTGGTGATATACGCGTTGTCCCGGTCGATTCCGATCGTCGCGAGCATGCGGTCAAGGAGTTGACCACTGGCACCGACAAAGGGGCGACCGATCCTGTCCTCGTCGGCGCCCGGCGCCTCCCCGATAAGCATAAGCGGTGCCGCCGGGTTCCCATCGGCGAAGACTGTATTGGTCGCCGTTGCCTTGAGGCTGCAGCCGTCGAAGTCGGTGACCGCCTGACGCAATGCCTCAAGCGTGGTTGCCGCAGCAGCAGCATGGCGTGCCGCCAGGAGTTGTTCGCCGAGGGCCATCGTCGCGGCCGAGGCGGGTCGCGACATCGGAGCGACAGCCCCATTGGCAGACGGCGTCGCCACCGCAGGTGTCGGCGGCACCTTGATAGACGGTGCGGGGACCAGCGAGACGACAGTTTCAGGGCTCTGCGCCGGCTTCGCGGCAAGGCGATCGAGCGGCGCATCGCCGATCGCCTCATCGACGCCCATCGCGCCGTACCAGTCTATCAGCAGGTCGATCATCTCAGTCCTGGCTCCGCTCCCTGCCTCTTGGTAGGGTCCGCATGATAAAATCACTATATGGGACGGGCCGGATCGGCAATAAGAAGCAACGAGAGCGAATCCGCCAACGCGGAGACGTATACCTAGCCGCCCGAGCGATGAGACCCGCGTGATCGAGATATCCAGACCTTTCGGTTCTCCCCAGCCCAGATTGCGCCGTCCCGGACTGCTTCCGGGATTATGTCTGATCGTCGGGCTCGTCACTGGCTGCGCCAGTGGCGGCTCTTCAGCATCGGTGGCGGCGGAAGCACCGCATTACGTCCTCACCGGCGGAAGCATCCCAAAGCCGCCGGTGCCGACCAAGTCGGTGTTCGGCGCGTATCTCGCCGGCAATTTCGCCGTGCGGCACCATGATGATCTGGGCGCGCTCGGCTATTACAACCTGATCCTGCGGAACGGCAGCGGCAATGATAGCAATACGATCGCAGCCCGCAGCCTGCAGATCGCGGTCGATGCCGGTCGCATGGACCTTGCCTTGCCGCTCGCCCGCCAGATTGCCAAGGCCGAACCCGATAATCCGCTCGTCAACCTCATCCTCGCTGTCAGCAGCTTCAAGCAAGGCCACGTAAAGGAGGCCACGGCGCTCTCGGCACGACTGCCGGGCGATGGCCTGTTCGTGTTGTTCAGCAGCATGTTGAACGCCTGGGGCGCCGCCGCAGAAAAACCTGACATGCCCGACGGGCTGGAATCTGCACTCGCCCCCTTGAGCCGCGATCCTCAGGTCGCTGGACTTGGCATCATTCATCGCGCCTTGATCGAGGATTTGGCCAATCAGGATGGCGCGGCCGAGCGTGATTATCGCGCGGCGCTGGCGATGGGAACGCCGCCGTTGCGACTGATCGAACTTGCCGGCAATTTCCTCGAACGTTCTGGCAAGCGCAGTGATGCGGCTGACCTCTACCGAACCTTTACGCAGGCAAGCGGGGCTGCGATGGGCATTGCCCCGGTGTTGTCTACGGGCAAGCCGTCCCGGATCATTGCGACTCCGGCCCAAGGTCTTGCCGAAGCCATGTTCGATATCGGAAGCATTGCCGGTAGCGCCAATATTCCCGAAGTCGCATTGCTCGGAACCAGGCTTGCGCTGGTTTTGCGTCCTGACTATCCGCAAGCTCAATTTTCCCTCGCCGAGAGCTATGCCGCTCGCGACCAGATCGACGAGGCGCGCGCCGCCTATCACGCGATCCCGCGCTCGGCGCCGCTCTCCTGGGCCGCAAGGATCGCGGATGCCCAGTTGTTGATCAAGTTGCACCGAAGCGCTGACGCGCTCGCGGTTATCAAACCGATGATCGCAGCACGGCCTCAGGAAGCCGAGCCGGAAATCATCCTCGGCGACCTGCTCCGCGCCACGGGTGACCAGGACGGGGCCATTGCCGCCTACAGCAAGGCGCTCTCATTGGTGGGGCCAGACGCCCCCAAACCGCAGCTCTGGCAGCTCTATTTCAGCCGGGGCGCCGCGCGTGAACAGGGCAGTCACTGGGCCGCGGGCGAGGCTGATCTCCGCCAGGCGATGACCTATTTCCGCGATCCGGTGCTTTTAAACTATCTGGGGTTCGCACTTGTCGTTCGCGACGAGAAACTCGACGAGGCGCGTGAGTTGATACAGAAAGCGGTCGCGCTGTCGCCCAACACTGCGGCCTATGTCGATAGCCTAGGTTGGGCAGATTACCATCTCAAGCAATACAAGAAGGCAAAAGAATCGCTGGAACAGGCAACATTGCTCGCGCCCGGGAATGCCGAGATCAACGATCATCTGGGCGACGCGTACTGGCGTTGCGGCCAGCGGGCGGAGGCGATGCTGCAATGGCGCCGCGCGCTCAGCCTGTCGCCGGACGAAACCCTCGCCAAGGCTATTCATGCCAAGCTTGGGGGAAAAAAACTGCCATGAGCGTCGTCGAAGCGGCGCCGGCCAAGCTCAACCTGACACTCCAGGTGGTGGGTCGGCGGAGCGATGGCTATCACCTTTTGGATAGCCTCGTCGCTTTCACCGAGTATGGCGACACGATCACAGCCACGTCGGCGGATGATCTCAGCTTGCGCCTTGATGGCCCCTTCGGGGCGATTCTGGCCGGCGATCCGGCCGAAAATCTCGTGCTGCGGGCTGCCCGTCTGCTGGCCGAGCATGCCGGCATCCCGCCACAGGCGGCGATCACCCTGACCAAACGCCTGCCCGTGGCGAGCGGGATCGGCGGCGGCTCTAGTGATGCCGCAGCGACCCTGCGTGCCTTGGTGAGACTCTGGGGAATCACGATCGCGGATTCCGATCTTGGTACCATCGCCCTGCGCCTTGGAGCCGATGTCCCCGTGTGTCTTGCCCGCAGTACTGCAAGGCTGGAAGGGATCGGCGAACGGATTACGCCGGCCCCTGCCTTGCCAACGGTTCCGATGGTCCTGGTCAATCCTGGCGTCGGCCTCGCCACGCCCAAGGTCTTTGCCGTTCGACAAGGAGAGTTCTCGAAAGCGCCAGGGCCTGGCGGTATCTTCCCCACCAGCCCCGCCGATCTCTCTACCCTGGTCACCGGTCTTGCCGACTTCGGCAATGACCTGACGGCACCGGCGATCAGTCTGCTACCGGTTATCGCCGATTGCCTCGCCCGTCTAGAAGCGCAGCCGGGCTGCCGTCTCGCCAGGATGAGCGGCAGCGGTGCCACCTGCTTTGGATTTTTCGCAAGCGCTGAGACCGCGTCTGCAGCGGCAACAACGATCGTGGCAAGCGCGCCTGGCTGGTGGACTGTCGCCACTCATCTGAGCGAAGCGCGGGGCGGAGAAGAGTAGCCTTGAAGCCCCCGGGTGTTATGGCTATGGTGCCGGCCCACCGTCGGGGTCGTGATCGCCAGCAGATCACGGTCCCGCCCGCCGGATCACGGCATTGTTGGGGCGTAGCCAAGCGGTAAGGCAGCGGATTTTGATTCCGCCATTCGGAGGTTCGATCCCTCCCGCCCCAGCCAGATTTTGCCACGATAAGACACAAGATTATTGGTTATTCTGAATGGCGGCCAACGGCTGGGGCGCCAGGATGACGCGTCGGTTTCAAACAGGATGAAACCGTTGCCATGCTAGCGGGCGTCGAAATCTCCGGCCAAATTCAATGGCCTGAGTCTCACTCATATCGTAAAGCCTCGATCGGATCGAGCCGGGCCGCCTTGCGGGCGGGGTAGTAGCCGAAGAAGATTCCTACCGCCGCCGAAAATAGGAAACCGCCGACGATCGCGACGGGCGAGGTCGGCACCGGCCAACCCGTCACGAGCCCGATTACCTGGGACAAACCGAGTCCGACGAGAATACCGGCGACGCCGCCGCTAACGCTCATCAGCACTGCTTCTGTCAGGAACTGCAGCAAGACGTGAAGGCGTCGCGCACCGATAGCCATCCGCAACCCAATCTCCCGCGTTCGCTCGGTGACCGACACCAGCAGAATGTTCATGATCCCGATCCCACCAACCAGGAGCGAGATCGATGCGACTGCTGCCAGGAGCAGCGCCATGATGCGCCCACTGCTGGCTGCGGTCTCGGCGATCTGGCTGAGATTGCGCACGGCAAAATCTGCGGTCCCGCCCGGGGGGATCCGATGCCGACGACGCAGCGTCGCGGTCACCTCCCGGATGGCAAGTTTCACAGCCTCGGCACTTTCGGCTTGAAGGTAGAGTTGGTTGACGAAGCCGGCGAGCCGCGGGGTCAGCGCATAGGGATTGGGCGGCAGGGGATAGACCCAGTTCAGCGGCGTTCGTTGCGCGCTCGGCGCGGCCACGCCCAACACCTTCCTCTCGCCCGTACTGAACGGGATCATAACAACATCGTCCTGATCCTGGCCCCACGCCGTCTGTCCCTTTGACGCGAGCACGCCGATCACGCGCAACGGCACCCCCTTGGCCTGGACAAGTCGACCCAGTGGGCTCGCCGTATCTCCGAATAATTGCCGTGCCACTGTATTGCCGAGCAGGATGACCAGCGCGGCACGGCTATCGTCGTCCTCGGTAATGGCGCGTCCGCTGGCAATCTGCCAGTTGGTCACTGGCGGATAATTGGGGCTTACTCCCTGGATCGACGTGGACCAGTTGCGATTGCCATTTTCGATCTGCCCGGATTGCCGGATCAGATAGCTCACGCTGGCAATGGCGCCATCCTCGCGCCGGATCGCCTTAGCATCTTCAATGGTGATGACTGAGGCGCTTCCTGCGCCTGAGCGCAGCCCGCCGGAGGTAACGGCACCCGGCACCACCACCAGCAAGTTTGTGCCCAGACTCTGAATCTGTTTCAACACCGCTTCATTGCCACCCTGGCCCACCGATACCATGATGATCAGCGCGGCCACGCCGATGAACACGCCCAGCATGGTCAAGGCGGAACGGGTTCGATTACGCAGGACCGCCTGAAAGGCTGCGGTTAAAATCATCGCGGCAAGGGCTCCGAAGGCAGCCCCGCTGCGCGGCATCGCAGCGTGGTCAACAGCGGCGACCATGGATGCGCCAAATAGCGTCGTGTCCAGTACGACGCTGGTGGCCACCGCAGGCGTTTCTGGCGGGGCATCCGAGACGATAAGCCCGTCCCGCATGGTCAGGACACGTCCGGCGTAGGCAGCAATATCAGGCTCGTGGGTGACGACGACGATTGTGACATGGCGGTCGCGGTTCAGGGCAACCAGCGTATCCATGATTTCGTGGGAAGTACGTGTGTCGAGGTTGCCGGTAGGTTCGTCGGCCAACAACAGGCTGGGCGCGTTGATCAACGCCCGCGCGATGGCGACGCGCTGCTGCTGGCCGCCTGACAATTGCGCGGGCGTATTGTGCTCGCGTGCGCTGAGGCCGAGGAGCGCGAGCGAGGCGCGGGCTCGCGCTTCGCGGGCGGCGCGACTGACGGGACCAGCACTGGCATAGATCAGCGGCAGGCCGGTGTTTTCCAAGGCGCTCGTGCGGGCCAACAGGTTGAAGCTCTGGAATACGAAGCCGAGACGCTCGCCGCGTATACGCGCCAACGCCGGCTCATCAAGCTTGGCCACTTCGACGCCGTCCAGGAAATACTGGCCCGTACTGGGGCGATCGAGAGCGCCGAGGATTGCCATAAGCGTCGACTTCCCCGATCCCGAAGACCCCATGATCGCGACAAACTCTCCGGGATTAATGACGAGACTGACACCTGCCAAGGCATGCACGTCCTGATCGCCGACATGATACGTGCGGGTTACATTTACGACCCGGATGACCGGTTCGGCCATTGCTGCGCTCGCCTTGCTAAAGCCGTGGTGGCGG
>CAIXXC010000399.1 GCA_903923205.1 uncultured Rhodospirillales bacterium
ATTTAACGGGAACATTGGATAGACAGACGCTCAGCCGACTTGCCGTCGTCACAGCAAAATTAACGCGACCATTCTGAGTATAGATGGCGGGCGGTTAGCGTCAGTCGCGCCGCCAATTTGATCGAAAACGCGCTCCGAAGAGAGCTATCGCGCAATTTCAATCAATGTGTCCGGCCCCAGGGCCGGAAATACCTTCCGGGTCTGATATTTTAAGCATAATGAAAGCTGAGGAGTCCTGATCGGGTGCCTTCTTCGGCAGTCTCCAATTTTATCGCGATACCGGACCCGTTCGACCATCGCTTTCGGCCTTGTCCCGGTCCTTCAAGGATGATCATGCGCGCCGTCCGCCCACGCCTTCGCCACCATGCACTCGCCCTGTTGCTTATCCTGCCGGGAATGGCCCGGGCCAGCGACGGATATTTCAGCCAGGGCTACGGAGTCGTGGCTAAGGGCATGGGCGGTGCCGGGATCGCCTATGCGGCCGAGGCGCTGTCGATCGCGGCAAACCCGGCGGCGGCGAGTTGGCTGGGTGATCGCGCCGAGGCCGATCTGCAATTCTACAAGCCCATCCGCGGTGCTGCGATTACCGGCAATTCCCTGGCACCTGATGCCAGCTACAGCGGCAACGGCATGCGCCGTTTTGTTATTCCCGAGGCGGCGGTGACCTATCGTCTGAGCCCGCATTGGGCGACCGGCGTCGCGCTCTACGGCAATGGCGGCCTCAATACCAAGTACGGGACCAACCCTTATGAACGCTTCGGCGGCAGCGGGACAGCGGGGGCGAATTTTGCGCAGGCGATGATCTCGCCGACCCTATCATACCGCTTCGCCGCGGAGCACAGTATCGGCCTCTCCCTGAATATCGCGTTCCAGCAGTTCGAGACATACGGCCTCAAAGTATTCAGCGCCTATTCCCAATCGCCTGAGGCGGTTTCAAACCGCGGCGTCGATAATGCAAGCGGGTTGGGCGTGCGGATCGGCTATCTCGGCCGCTTCACCCCCTGGCTCGCGGTCGGCGCAATGTGGCAGTCGGTGACTTATATGGATTCATTCCGGAAATATTCCGGTCTGCTTGCCAATGGCGGCAATGTCGATATCCCCTCCGCCTACGGAATCGGTTTCGACGTCACCCCGGTGCCCGATGTCGACTTCGTGCTCGATGTAGAGCAGATCAATTTTCATGATGTTAACTCCGGCGGCGATCCGATCGGGTTCCTGTTTGCAGGAAGAAAACTCGGTGCCCCAGGCGGACCCGGCTTCGGTTGGCGCGATTGCACCGCGATCAAGCTTGGCGTCAACTGGCACGCCACCCGGAGGCTGCAATTGCGGGTCGGGTATAACCACGCCTCGGAGCTGATCTCGGAAAGCCAGACCTTCTTTAACATCGTCGCCCCCGGGGTCATGCAGCACCAGTGGACGGCAGGGGCAAGCTGGGCGCTTTCGCATCGATGGCAGATCAGCGGCGCTGCCACCTACTCGCCATCCGTCACGGTAGACGGCGCGAGCAACTCGATTCCGGCGGCATTCGGTGGCGGCCGGGTGAACCTGAACCTTGGCGAGATCGCCTTCACGCTTGGCGGCGAGTATCGTTTCTGATGCATGAGGCAGGGGAGCGACGGCGTCTCTCTTTCCCGCTACAATACTTAAAAGCCCCGCAACAGAGGGCACAATTCAACGGGAGACAGGGCTAGATGGCGATCGATCAGGAAAAACTGGGCGCGTTTCTAGGCAAGGCAATAGGCGATCTCGGCGCGGTCTTCAGCGCCGCACTCGTCTCGATCGGCGACTCTCTCGGCCTCTATAAGGCGCTCGCCAAGGAGCATCTGGACGCCGCCGAACTCGCATCCAGAACGGGGACCGCAGAGCGCTACGTTTCAGAATGGCTGAACAGCCAGGCGGCGGGCGGCTATGTCACCTACGATCCGGCCACGGCGAAATACTACCTCAGCCCCGAACAGGCGCTCTGCCTCGCCGATCCCAACGGCCCCGTGGACCTCCCCGGCGCCTATATGATCGCCCAGGATATGTTCCACGTCATGCCGCGCGCGCTCGATAATTTCCGCACCGGCAAGGGTATGGAATGGGGCGAACATCACCAGTGCCTGTTTCACGGCACCGAACGATTCTTTCGCACCAGCTATAATGCCCATCTGCTGTCGGAATGGTTGCCGAGCCTCGATGGCGTCGTTGCAAGCCTCACCGAGGGCGGTCGCGCTGCGGACGTCGGATGCGGCCATGGTGCCAGCACCATCCTGCTGGCCCAGGCCTTCCCGAATTCCGAGTTCATCGGCTACGACTACCACGCCCCGTCGATCGAGACCGCACGTCAGCGCGCCCATGACGCCGGTCTCCGCAACGTGCATTTCCATGTCGCCGACGCGGTCAGCTATGAGGGCCGCGATTTCGACCTGATCGCGTTCTTCGATTGCCTGCACGACATGGCCGATCCGGTCGGCGTGGCGCGCCACGCGAAGGAGTCCCTGAAGTCCAGCGGCAAGTGTATGATTGTCGAGCCATTCGCGAGCGACAGAGTTGAGGATAATCACAACCCCATAGGCCGGATGTTCTACTCGGCCTCCTCGCTCGTCTGTGTGCCGGTCTCGCTTGCGCGCAACGGGCCCGCGCTCGGTGCCCAGGCCGGCGAAAAGCGCTTGCACGAAATCGTCGTCGACCGAGCCGGGTTCAGCGGGATGAGGCGGGCTACAGCGACGCCGTTCAATATCGTCCTTGAGGCCAGCCGCTAGCCATCCTAAGCCACCGGCACCGTGCCGCCGTCGATCACGTATTCGGCCCCCGTGATCGACGCAGCACGCGGCGACACCAGAAAAGCGACAAGATCGGCGACTTCCTGCGGCTGCGCCGGGCGGCCGAGCGGAATGCCGCCGATTGCGGCCATGATCAACTGGCGAGCACCCTCGGTGTCGGTATCGTTCTGCTCTGCTAGCTGCGCAACCAGCCCCGCCACGGCGGCGGTCTCGACCCAGCCGGGGGCCACGCGGACGACACGGATCCCTTTTGGCCCGAGTTCCTTCGACAGCGCTTTGGAATAGTTCGACAATGCGGCCTTCGCGGCGGCATAGGCCATTGTCGCATCGAACAGCGGCATTTCCCGCTGGATCGAGGTGATATGGATGACTACGCCCGACCCCTGGGCGATCATCCCCGGCAGCAGCGCGCGATCGAGACGGACGGCCGCGGAGAGGTTGAGATCGAACGCCGTCGCCCAATCAGCGTCGCAGAGCACCGCAAAGCCCCCGGCCGGGGCAACCGTGCCGCCCGCGACATGGACAATGATATCGACCCCGCCGAGCCGCGCCTGCACGGCCTGGGCAACAACGGCGCAGCCTGCAGCAGTCGCGACATCTGCGGCGACATAAAGATCGGGCTGGCCGCCGCCGTCGAAGGGGGATCGCGCCGTCGCGAGGACTGTTACCCCGGCATTGCGCAAGGTCGCCGTAATCGCGGCACCGATCCCCTTGCTGGCCCCCGTCACCAGCGCCCGCTTGCCTTCCAACTGCAGTGCATAGCTCACTCGCGCGGGCCTCCCCAGCCTCCGTTCTTCGTTCCCCCAGCATGGCTGAGTGGGTCGCTGTCGCCAAGCCGTTCGAACAAGCGCATTGACAGAATGCCGCATCCGCGCCAACCCTTAAGGCATTCCCAGGGGTGCCTCGCAGATGTCGAGGCTGAGATGCGGTGGTTAAGCCCGCGAACCCTATGAACCTGATCCGGCTTGTACCGGCGTAGGGAGGGGATGGATTAAAGTTTCCATCTTTGTCTCCCTCGCCCGTGCCGCCCTAAAGTGCGAGAGGAACGATGATGCCCGAAGGAACCACCCCGAAGAGTTTCGCGGTCTCGACCGGAGGCCTGCCCGCCTCCCGCAAGATCCATGTCGCCGGCGAGGCATTCCCGGAGATTCGTGTCGCGATGCGGGAGATCTCGCTGGAAGCCGGCTCCGGCGAGCCACCGGTTCGCGTCTATGATGCCTCCGGCCCCTATACCGATCCCGCCGTCACCATCGATATCCAGGCCGGGTTGAAGCCAATTCGGCGCGACTGGATCCTCGCCCGCGGCGATGTCGAGCCCTATCAGGGTCGTGAGGTTCGCCCAGAAGACAATGGCCGCGCGCCCGGTGAGGCCGCCAATCTTGAAGCCTTTCCCGATGGCGGCCGCTTGCCCTTGCGCGCCAAGCCCGGCAGGAACGTCACCCAGTTACACTATGCGCGTCAGGGCATTATCACGCCCGAGATGGAATATATCGCCATCCGTGAGAATATCGGCCGCGCCAAGCAGGCGGAGGCGCTGGCCCGCGACGGCGAGAGCTTCGGTGCCGAGATCCCCGATTTCGTTACCGCCGAATTCGTGCGGGACGAGGTCGCCAAGGGGCGCGCGATCATCCCCAACAACATCAATCATCCCGAATCCGAGCCGATGATCATCGGTCGCAACTTCCTGGTGAAGATCAACGCCAATATCGGCAATTCCATCGTCACCTCGTCGGTGGCCGAGGAGGTCGACAAGCTGGTGTGGTCGACCCGCTGG
>CAIXXC010000400.1 GCA_903923205.1 uncultured Rhodospirillales bacterium
ACCCGCGCCCGTCCCACTGGCGAGCGCGGCATCGAAGCGTGCTCTGGTGCTGGTTTCCAGATCGGTGATATGGCGGCGCAAGGTCGATGTCGGCGCGACGCCGAGGATGAAGTCGTGCCCGCCTGCCCGGCACCAGTCGAGGTAAAATTCACTATTGCTTTAATCTCGCGCATTTTCATTATGGAACTTCGACCGCTAAGGTAGGTGTTTGATGGTGAAATGGGGTCACGTCACTACAGCCGCGTTAGGCACCAGCGAGCCAGACGCGAATCGCGGCGACGGCATTGATCGCGGGAGACCCTTATTTAATAAGCGCAGGCTCGCCTCGTCGATCCGCCCGGCTGGCTGCTCGCGCACAAACCTCATCCTCTATGGCTATCCGGCCATCGAGGCATTTGAGCAATCCGAACGCAACGAAATCAAGCTGGGTGGTTGCGTCCTCATGGAAGGTCAGCCCGAACGTCACTGTACCAGTTGCGGGCACGAATGGCAGATCGTTCGCCGCAAATCCCCCTGGGACATTCCGGATTTCCCGCTTTGACCCCTTTCCCCACACAAGGATCGGCCAACATGGCGTATGATGTGATCGGCGATATTCACGGCCATGCCGATCAGCTTGAGGCGTTGCTCGCCAAACTGGAATACATCTGCAACGCGGGGGTCTGGCAGCATCCCAAACGCAAGGCGATCTTTCTTGGCGATTTTATCGACCGTGGTCCGCGCCAACGCGACACGCTGCGCCTGGTACGCGCCATGATCGATGGAGGGCACGCCAGAGCAGTAATGGGTAATCACGAATTCAACGCTATTGCCTATTTCCTGCCCGACCCGGCGCGGCCTGGCGAACACCTGCGGTCACGGTCCAAAGAGAGCAATCGCAGGCAACATGCCGCTTTTCTGAACGAGATCGCGCTCGACAGTGCAGAGCATGCCGAATGGGTCGATTGGTTCCTTACCTTGCCGCTTTGGCTTGATCTGGATGGCATCCGGATCGTGCATGCCTGTTGGCACCCAGAGATGATCGCCCGCACACAGGCCATTCTGGGCGGCAATCGCCTGACCCGGGCCACGATGGTGGAGGCTTGCATGCGCGGTGAAGGTCGGGATTGCTTTGCGGCTGATGGCAGTCCCCCCAATGCCGGCAGCGAGCTGTTTCATTGCATTGAAACCCTGCTCAAAGGAATCGAGATCGACCTGCCGGATGGCATGTCCTTTATGGACAAGGACAAAAAAGTGCGGACCAGCGCCCGGATCCGCTGGTGGATGGATGCCCCCACCACCTATCGCGAGGGCGCGATCATTGCTGGCGAAGATCCTTCGCTGCTGTCAGACGATCCCCTGCCCCAGGCCGTATTGCTGGACCACGACGGAGGCTCACCTATCCTGATCGGACATTATTGGATGAGCGGTGATATAGTGCCGCTGTCCAAGCGCCATGCCTGCGTCGATTACAGTGTCGCCAAGTCAGGGCCGCTGGTTGCCTATCGCTGGGACGGCGAGACGGAACTTGATCCGCAAAAATTCATCGCAACGACAGCAAGGTGACTAACACGACGGTTGCCACTACGCGTCACGTTGTGTCGACGATGATGTGCACGCCGTGATCAAACCGGTTGTTTGTATTTCCAACCGAAGTCAGGTTTCACCCCGCGGATATCACTCATTTCAAATTCGAGGACTCATAGGATTGCCGACACCTAAGATTGGCCTTTCTAAATCCCGGATCACGCTGTTTGATCAGTGCCCGAAACGATTGTGGCTGACGGCCCACCATCCCGATCTCGCCGAAGTGGATGATGGTACCCGCGCGGCCTTCGCCGATGGCCATCGCGTGGGTGAGTTCGCCTGCAGTCTCTACCCTGATGGCATTATGATCAGCGCCGAAGCGGGGCTCGGAAAGGCGGTCGAGGAAACGGCGGCGCTGCTTTCTGGCGGCTGGGACAAACCGATTTTTGAGGCGACGTTTGCACATGAGGGCGTGCTGGTGCGCGTCGACATCCTCCTGCCGTCGGGCGCCGGATGGCATGTCGCCGAGGTCAAGAATACGACGGGCGTCAAGGATTATCACCTGGGTGATCTTGCAACGCAGGTCTGGGTGATGCGCGGTGCTGGTGTGCCAATCGCGACAACAGCGATCCGCCACCTTGATCGAACTTTCACATTAACCCGGGAGGGCGATTATACCGGGCTATTCACCGATACTCTGCTGAGTGCCGAAATCGAGCCTATCATCGCCACCCGCGCCGATATCGTAGCAAGCGCCCGAAGTGTGCTTCAAGGCGCTGAACCTGATCGCGAAATGGGGCCGCACTGTGATGCACCCTTCACATGCTCGTTCAAAAGCTATTGCGGACGCCGATTGCCGCCAGCGCCAGATTGGCCAGTCACCATTTTGCCAGACGCAAAGGGCAAGCATCTGGCCAGACAGTGGTTGGCGCAAGGCGTGGCTGATTTGACCCTTGTGCCTGCAAGCGCAATGCCCAATGCAAAGCTCAAGCGTATTCACGCGGCAACGATATCGGGCGAGGCATGGCATAATCGCGATGCTATCCGGGCAGAGGTTGCAGACTGGGCCTTTCCGCGAACATTCCTCGATTTTGAAGCCATCCAATTCGCTATTCCCCGCTGGGTCGGCACCCGGCCGTTCTCCCAAATCCCATTCCAATTCTCAGCGCACATTGAAGCCGTCGATGGCTCGATTGTGCATCGCGAATTTCTCTCGATTGATGGCAAGGACCCTCGTCGGGCCTGCGCCGAAGCGCTTGCCACTCTGCCGGGAACAGGCGCAGTCGTTGCATGGAGCGCTGGGTTCGAACGGGGATGCCTGACCGGATTGGCGGCCCTGTTCCCAGACCTTGCCCCAGCGCTAATCAGTCTTGCGGATCGGTTGGTCGACCCGCTGCCAGTGGTACGGCGGCACTATTACCACCGGGACATGATGGGCAGTTGGTCCTTGAAGAACGTGCTACCGACCCTGGACAAGACGGGGTACGCCGATCTTGAAGAGGTTAAATCCGGCACCGATGCGCAAGCGGGCTACCTTGAAGCGATCGACCCGAGCACCTCTCCCGAGCGAGCGGCCGCATTACGCGATTCACTCCTCAGGTATTGTAAGCGCGACACTGAGGCGATGATGATCGTGCTGGATGCGCTTACCCGGTAAGTCTCGCGAGCCGAGGCCGCAGGCTGTTCACAAACTGGTTGGCTGCGCGACCGAGCCAAGCACGCTGTTCAGCCTCCTGCGGTGCATCCCATGGTTGGGGCGAAGGGACAGTTATAGAGAGTATTCTGTCTTCGCCATCGGTCCGCCACGCCAACCCGGGAAACCCTGCTGCCGCGAATTCAGCATCGATGGCATCCCGATCAGCTTGCAATTCATCGAGCAATGCCATGCTATCGGGGTCATTGAAGCGGAGAAATGCGCCGATGTTGCCTGAACTGGTCGAGCGATAAAGTGTGACGCCAACCGTGCCGGGCAGCGGCCGTGCCGGGCAGCGGCAGGCGCATCCAGTTGTTGCCTCCATTGCGAGGCGGCATTTGCCCCGGATCGTCGAAACGTAGGTCCGCCAAAAATTCCTCGCGGAAGGCATTCCACGCTGCGTAGGTTCCCGACCCGCTACCGGTAGTGCGCGTTTTCGGCGCGGCGCTGTCAGAAATCGTTTCGACCACGGTGCCCGGAACTTCGCTGCGGATCACAAAGCGATCGATGGTGGCAGTGCGCGCCAGCATTGCAAACTATCGGAAATCGTGATCCATCGGGCGTTCCAATCGGCGCCAATTTGGGTCCGCAACGGGGCATTTTTACGACTACTTTCAGATACTTGTGGCATAAGAGAGGTACTACTTTAACGCCGATTCACACCTATGTGCGCACCAGGCCTAGCAGCGAAAGAATGCGGCTTTCTACAGCGGGCCATGCCTGAGCGAGATCAACCGTCGCGATTGCAACAATATGGCCCTGGATGTCAAAACGCTCGTCGAGCTCGGTCCCCGCCCGAGGGTAGAGAAGCATCCCTTCAGCAGCTGAAAAGCTTGGATCGCGGCCGGCCGCATTCTTCAGATAGCTGAACAGCTGGTAAAGGTTGCCAGAGTGGAAGCTCTCTGTGTGATGGTAGCTCTGCAGCGCATTCGCGTAATATTTCGTGTCGATGATAATCCGCCGATCATTGCTGCGGAGAAACACATCGACGCGCATATTTGGTAGGCGACCAGCAGCGCCACTCAGTCGAACTGCATCCCAGAAGATGGCCAGCGGTTCTACCGCAAATTCACTTTGCTCCGAGCGATAGAAGTTTCGGACAAAGTCCTCGAACACGCGCGCCATTTTACGCTCGTCTCGCATCACGTCATGAAATGCGAATCCGGAACCGCGTGGCTCGGGGAGCAGGCAATCGAAGGCCAGCTCGGCAACCTTCATTAGGAGGTCGTAATAAGCATTGTTCCGGTTGAGCTGGACACGGGCGAACGCTGAACGCTCAAGCCAGATATCACACACGTCCAGGCATGATCGCTCCGTCCTAAGCTGGCATACATTCATGCCGTGCAAATGTCTTGAATTGGGCCGGTTGCTGACTGGCAGGTATTAGGTCCCGAACTCGCGATAGCCGCCGTTCGTGAGCGCGAAGAACTCTCGGGAGCCCACGACCCACTTGCCGCCGTTACCAGGCCGCTCTGTGAATGGCCGCTCCCTCCAAAACCAGCCGATTGTCCCACGGGCAGCCTGCATGCTTGGTTTGTCCGATATGATGCACTGCAAATTGGGGTGGAGGGTCGGAAAGTTTCTGGGGCGCCCCCAGAAGCCGCTGATCAACGCGCGGCGCGGGCGGCCCGGAATTCGCCATGCATTCCGGCATTCCCGAAGAGAATGCCTCGATCGCAGCGTTGTGCCTACGTTCTTGCGGACGCCGCTCAATCCTTACATTCGTTGATCTCGCGAATTTTTGCACCAATAGCCTCAGGAGCCAGCACATAATCGATGCAACCCGATTCTATGGCGCTGACCGGCATATCCGGTTGTTTGGCGGTGTCTGGCTGTTGGGCGATCGTGATGCCCCCCATTTCCCTGATGCCGCATAGCGCGGCAGTACCGTCACCATCATAGCCAGAGACGATGACAGCGATAATCCTGCCCTTCCAGTTCTGCGTCAAGGACTGGAGAAAAACGGTTATGACATCGGGCCAGCCGCGCGGTTTGGATATCGGCTCCAGACGAAAACCTCCCTCGCAAACATGCAAATCCCGCTGCGAGGGAATAATGAAAACGTGATTGGGCCTGATGTCCAACCCGTCGGTGATCAGTTCAACCGGCATCGTGGTATAGCGCGGAAGGATTTCATGGAGCTGCGTGGCGACGATCCGCAGATGATTGACGATAACGACAGCGACCCCAAGGTTGGCCGGCAAATGTCCCAAGAGCCGGACGTACGCATCAAGGCCACCGGCTGATCCGCCAATACAGACAACCGGAAAATCATTGGTAATGGTTTCGATCCCTGTTCAAGGAGGATGTGCTGAAGTGCAGCGTCGATGCGACAAGGACTCGTCTACCATTTCGTTGGTCGAGATTGGCAAACCGGCAAAACAATCTCGTTTCCTCTGACATCGCGGCTGGTTGACAGGCGCTGCACCTCAACAACCGGTCGAACTGACCTCAGAAAGTGTGCCATTGTAAGCGGCGGAATCTACGCAAGGGTCGCCAGCGTATCCCCAACCTGTCGGCACGCCCATTCGGGAATTCCGGGGTCAGCGGGAATTCCGGGGTCAGTATACGGAATAGATGCTGATGTCCGCAGTTGGGCGGCACTCGTCTGCTGGCGAACGACCGTGATCAGGGCGCAAAGCCGACATCGCTGCTTCGGATAAATTAAGGGCCGCTCAAAGCAGGCCGGCCGTCAAAATTGGACTGTCCGGATCGTCCTTAAAGTGGCGGTTCCACCTCGCATTCCATTCGACATTGTGGCGAATCCGAGCATTGGTGATGTCGTGAATCGCGGCGCGAGTTATACGCCGCCTGCCCCGACCGACAGATCGGCGGGGCTTTGGGTGGTGGGAGCGACACAGTGTCGCTCCAGACCGAAGGGATCACCCTATGAGCACCATGAAGAAGCCCCGGCGCATGGCGCGGCCGCCTCACGCCGCCGATCAGGTCGTCGCTGACCCCGGGTCGGCGTCTGGACCTGGCACGGCTGCGCCAGCGGAGAAGCGCGCCACCAAGCAGGGCATTGTCCTCGACCTCCTCCACCGCGACGAAGGTGCTTCGCTGGTTGACATCGCCGCGGCGACCAACTGGCTGCCGTACACGACCCGCGCGGCACTGACCGGGCTACGCAAAAGAGGTCACACCATCATCCGGGACAAGGTGGATGGCGTGACCCGCTATGTAATAGCATCCGGACCGGCGGAATGACCCGTCTAGACAGGGCCTTGGCCGCGCTGGCGACATTACCATCGGCGCAGTTGAGTGAGCGGTGGGCGGAAGTTGGATCAGGATCAGCGCCTAATGTGCCGGCACCATTGCTCCGACGGTTGCTGGCCCAGCGCTTGCAAGAAAAGCGCCATGGCGCATTGCCACTTCTGGTGGTCCGCGAACTGGAAAGGATCTCGTTGGCTGGCGGGTCGATGCCCGAGCCGTCGCGCAAGACTGTGACACTGACACCAGGCACTCGCCTGATTCGCGAATGGAACGGCAGGACCATTGCCGTCGAGGTGCGTGATGACGGGTTCGTCTGGGAAGACCGGACCTACCGATCCTTGAGCGAGATTGCCGTGTTGGTGACGGGCGCCCATTGGTCGGGGCCCCGGTTCTTCGGGCTCACCCGTCGTGGCTGACAAGATCCAGCGCTGCGCGGTCTATACCCGCAAGTCCACCGAGGATGGGCTGGAACAGGAGTTCAACAGCCTTGATGCCCAGTATGAGGCGTGTGCTGCTTATGCACTGAGCCAACGCCACGAAGGCTGGGTAGTGGTGCCAGACCGCTATGATGATGGCGGCTTTTCCGGCGGCAATGTGCAACGCCCGGGAATGCAGCGACTGCTGGCCGATGTTGCTGCCGGAAGGGTCGACATCATCCTCGTTTATAAGATCGACCGGCTGACGCGGAGTTTGGCAGATTTCGCGAAGATCGTTGAGGTGTTGGACAAGGCTGGTGCAAGCTTCGTGTCGATCACCCAGTCTTTCAATACCACCACCAGCATGGGGCGTCTGACACTCAACATGCTGCTGTCCTTTGCCCAGTTCGAGCGCGAGGTGACCGGTGAGCGTATCCGCGACAAGATCGCTGCCTCGAAGCGCAAGGGCATATGGATGGGCGGGACCGTTCCGCTCGGCTATGATGTCGTGAACCGCAAGCTGGTGGTCAATCAGACGCAGGCCAATCTATTGCGGCACATCTATAGCCGCTATCTTGAACTGGGCTCGGTCGTTGCCCTGGCTGAAGAGTTGAACGCGCAAGGGCACCGCACGAAGGTCCAGGTCCGTGCAAGCGGTCCGCATCGCGGCGGATGCATATTCCGGCGTGGCACGCTTTACCACCTGCTGTCGAACCCGATCTACCTTGGCAAAATGGTTCACAAGGGCGAGATCTTCGACGGCGAGCATCCGGCCATTGTTCCCGTAGACCTCTGGAATGCGGCCCAGGGCAAGCTCAAGGTCAATGCCTCGGGTACATCCCGGCGTTTGCGTAGCAAGCAGCCAAGCCTGCTGGTCGGGTTGGTGTTCGACGGCGAAGGCAGGGCGATGACCCCGAGCCACGCCACCAAGCCGGGCAAGCGGTACAGGTATTATGTCACCCGTCCGGATCAGTTGGATGACGCACCGGCATGGCGAGTGTCGGCCTATGACCTCGAGAATATCATCTGCGACCAATTGTCGGCACTCCTCACCGACCAGCATTTCACATGCGATATGGCGCCGGATGCGCCCACCGAGGCCATCAGTCAGGCATTGGCCAAGGCTGATCTCGCGGCGGCAGCGCTGCGCAGCGGCACAGCGAGGAACAAGGCGCTGTTGCTGGCTCAGCTTGTGCGCCGAATCGACTTGCAGAATGAGGGCGTCGATCTCGCCATTGACCGGACAGGGCTCAAGGCCCTGCTGGGGCTGGAGGGTGCCGCAAATGCGACAAACGAAGCTCTGATGTTCACGCTGCCAGCGACCAAGGTTCGGCGCGGACATCAACTGCGTCTGATCATTCCTGGGCCGCAAGCCCTTAATATCATTCCCACCACACGCGACGAAAAGGTGGTTGCACTCGTCGCCGAGGCGCATGCGGCGCGCAAACTCATCCTGGCGAGCCCCGAGCAGTCCATCGCCAGCATCGCCGCCAGCAATAACAGGTGCCGCACGCGCCTCGGAAAGCTGGTGGCGCTGGCTTGCATCGCGCCAGACATTGTCACTGCTATCATCGAAGGACGGCAACCTGCCGCCCTCACCGTACGCACCTTGCAGGATATCGACCTACCGCTCGCCTGGGCTGACCAGCGCGCGCTGCTGGGCTTCGCCTGAGCTAAAACGCCCACATCTCCACTGCAGTCAGGATTTTCGGGACAGAGACGGTGGGCTTTTCGCGCCTGAATGTTCGCCCAAACAGCGGCGTCTCTGACTGCACTGGACCTTCGCGCCCTCGCGAAATCGCCCGGAACTGCGCCACTTTCGGCGCATGATCGACCAAGGCCCCCCTTGGGGGGAGGATTTCAGGACTGACTGGTGCGGTCGAGAAGACTCGAACTTCCACGGCCTTTCGGCCACAACGACCTCAACGTTGCGCGTCTACCAGTTCCGCCACGACCGCACATCGCAAACGGGGCCGGGCCAAGAGCCGGGGCCTCCGTCGGGGTAGGAGCGGGCCCCTAGCAAAGCCCTGTACGGGGTGCAACCGTGATTCCGGCAAATTTGCCGATTTTCGGCAAAAGGCCGCGGGCCGTCTATTCGGGTTTCCAGCCGATTTCGGCCACGCGCGCGGTTTTCGGCACGTCGGTCACCGCCTCGTTGATGGTTTCGCTTTCGCCCGGTTTAAGCACATCCTTGGGCGGGATCACGGTCCAGGTATAGACCACGTGGTTGCCCGCATCGCGCAGCACGATCAGGATCGGGGGCACTTCGCGCACGTCTTTGCCGACATTGGTTACCGTGCCGCTGGCGCCGTAATATTCCTTGCCATTGGGCAAAGTGCGGCGATCCTGGCGTTCGGGCGGAAACGACAGGTCCAGATCGGGCCGGGTTCCGCCGAATGTCTGATGCGCGACCGGCAGCCACGCGGGCATGCCGAAATAGGTGACCGCGGCCATTGCGCCTGCAACCAGCAGCGCAAACAGCACCGCCGCGATCGTCCACAGGCGCGCGGGATTGCGGCGCGGGCGAAATGGCGGTTCATGGGCAAACGGCGATGGTGCCGCGGCTTGGGGCGTGGTGCGCCGCGTGGCCGGCACCGGCCGGGTCGGCCGGATTGATGGGGGCGGTGCCTCTGCGGGCGGCGCGGCAGGCGGTGGCGCGGCCTCGACCGGGGGCGGTGCTGGCGCTGGCGCGGGCGCGGGCGCGGT
>CAIXXC010000401.1 GCA_903923205.1 uncultured Rhodospirillales bacterium
CTTCACCGAAACCGAAAAAGGCATCCGGGTAATCAGTTTCCGCAAGGCCAATGCACGCGAGAGGAGGATTTATGACCAAGCGTAAGCCCCTGATCGGAGAGGACGGCGAAGTCCGGGAAATCACCGCCGAGGACATGAAGCACTTCAAGCCGATCCGGGAAGCGGGTCTGCCGCCCTCCCTCCTTGCGAAGCTGGGCGTGCGCGGTCCCCAGAAAGCCCCCACCAAAGAGCGCATCACCATCCGCCTGTCCCGTGAGGTGCTGGAGTATTTCCGCGCCCGGTGAGCCGGTATTCCGTCGTGCGTTGAGCGATTTCGTCGTTGAGCAGGATTGGCAAGCAATCGCCGAGCGCCTGGCCGCGATCGCCGCCGGTGAAACCCTGTCCCGGCCACTTGAGGTCCGCCTCAACCCGCCGAGGGATCGCACCGTCGCGCTCTTCGTCAGCCGGCTGAGCGAGGAAGACGGCGCCCGTAGCGGTTACATCCTTCATTTCATCGACCTGACCGAACAGAAGAATCTTGAGGCGCAATTCGCGCAAAGCCAAAAGATGCAGGCGGTCGGGCAGTTGGCTGGTGGCGTCGCCCATGATTTCAATAATCTCCTGACCGCGATGATCGGGTTTTGCGACCTGTTGCTGCTGCGCTTCCGGCCTGGAGATCAGTCTTTCGCCGATATCATGCAGGTCAAGCAGAACGCCAATCGCGCTGCCAGCCTCGTCCGCCAGCTCCTCGCCTTCTCGCGTCAGCAGACCCTGCAGCCGCGGGTTATTGATATTGGCGAAGTATTGAGCGAGCTGAGCCATCTCCTGAACCGGCTGCTGGGCGAGAATATTGAACTGCGACTCGCCCACGGCCGCGACCTCGGCCCGGTCAAAGTGGACCCAGGCCAGCTCGAACAGGTCATCATCAATCTCGCCGTGAATGCCCGGGATGCCATGCCGAAAGGCGGCGTCTTGCAAATTCGGACCGAGAACATCGATCTGGCCAAGGCCGTTGGGCAAGGCGCGGAGGTGATTCCGCCTGGCAGCTATATCCGGATCGAAGTGACAGATACCGGGATCGGCATTCCTCCCGATATCATCGGTCGTATATTCGAGCCATTCTTTTCGACCAAGGACGTCGGCTCCGGGACCGGCCTTGGGCTTTCCACGGTCTATGGCATCGTCAAGCAGACGGGCGGCTTCATCGTGGTCAACAGCACGGTCGGCGCCGGGACGCAATTCCATATCTACCTGCCGCGCCATCTGGGTGAGGTCATAGCGCCGGCAGCGCCAGTCGAGGAAGCACCGCAAGGCGACCTCACCGGTGTTGGCACTATTCTGCTCGTCGAGGACGAGGCACCGGTGCGCATGTTTACTGCGCGGGCGCTGCGCAATAAAGGTTACACCGTGCTCGAGGCCCGCAGCGGCGACATGGCCCTGGAACTGATCGCAGAAACCCCCGGCACGATCGATCTGGTCATTACCGACGTCATGATGCCGCGCATGGATGGGCCAACTTTGGTGGATCATATCCGGGCCAAGCTGCCGACGATCAAGGTCATCTTCATTTCCGGGTACGCCGAAGACACCTTCGGCGAGCGACTATCCGGCGAAAAGGGTCTCCACTTCCTCCCAAAACCCTATTCCTTGAAAGATCTGGCGGCCGCGGTGAAGGAAATCATCACTTCACCCTCGACCTGAGGGATTCTCACGAGTCGCGGCGAATATTCTTGTTTTGTTCTTGTCTAAAGAGAACAAATCAAATACGGTTGCCCCGTTGCATCGCTTTCGGCCGTGTGGAATAAGGGGATAGACATGTCGCAGACCTCGTTGCGCTTGGTGGATAAGGCAGAAATGGACAAGCAGAAAGCGCTGGACGCAGCATTGGGCCAGATCGAGCGAGCGTTCGGTCGCGGCTCCATCATGAAACTTGGCGCACGCGAGCCCTCGAGCGAGGCCGAGACAATCTCGACCGGGTCGCTCGGGCTCGATATCGCCCTTGGCATTGGTGGCCTGCCACGTGGGCGCATCATCGAAATATACGGACCGGAAAGCTCCGGCAAAACCACACTGGCACTGCATGTCATCGCCGAGGGCCAGAAGGCAGGTGGCACCTGCGCGTTCATCGACGCGGAACACGCGCTCGACCCCTCCTATGCCCGCAAACTCGGCGTCAACATAGACGAGTTGCTGATCTCGCAGCCCGATGCCGGTGAGCAGGCCCTCGAAATCGCGGATACATTGGTCCGTTCGGGCGCGATTGACGTTCTGGTCATCGACTCTGTCGCAGCACTTGTACCAAAGGCTGAACTTGAGGGTGAGATGGGCGATTCCCATGTCGGCCTACAGGCCCGGCTGATGAGCCAGGCCCTGCGCAAGCTAACCGGGTCGATCTCGCGCTCGCGCTGCATGGTGATCTTCATCAACCAGATTCGCCTGAAGATCGGCGTCATGTTTGGTAATCCCGAAACCACGACGGGTGGTAACGCCCTCAAGTTCTACGCCTCGGTCCGGCTCGACATCCGCCGTATCGGTGCGCTGAAAGACCGTGAGAACATCGTCGGCAACCAGACCCGGGTCAAGGTCGTCAAGAACAAGATGGCGCCCCCATTCAAGGTTGTCGAATTCGACATCATGTATGGCGAAGGCATCTCGAAACGCGGCGAGTTGATCGATCTGGGCGTTGCCGCCAACGTCGTCGAGAAATCGGGTTCCTGGTTCTCACTTGATGGTGTGCGCATCGGACAAGGTCGTGAGAATGCGAAGACCTATCTGCGTGAACACCCAGAGGCCTGCGAACTGATCGAACAGAAGATCCGCGCCAATGCCGGCCTCGTTGCCGAGGCGATGCTGGCCGCGCCGGAGACCGGTGGCGACGAGTAGTCACGACAACACGCAACCGGCCCTCCCGTCCTCACTGGATGGAGAGGGCCAAAAGCGGCAGTTACCCTAACCGGCGAACTCGAATGGCGCACGCCCAGCGACACCAGGACTGAAAGCAAATACGCTGCCCGCCAACGGGCCCCGGGTGAGTTCGGATTCGGTCAGGTCCATGCGGGCGGACGTCACGAACAGCGTGCGATAATCGGCACCACCAAAAGCGAGACTGGTTGGCCGCTGCACTGGCATGGTGATTCTGCGGTCAATCCTGCCGTCAGGCGCATACCGTAGAATTTGCCAGCCATCCCAGCACGCACACCACAGATAGCCGTCCTCGTCCAGAACCAGACCGTCGGGCGCGCCGTCATCGCCCGCAAGGGTCGCGAAGACACGCCGCGATCCGATGGCCCCGGTAGCCGGATCGACGTCATAGACAAATATCGTCCTGGTCCCGCTATCGGCGAAATACAGGGTTCGGTCGTCAAGGCTCCAATCCAGGCCGTTCGAACAGATGAACCCGCTATCGGCCCGGCGCCACGAGCCATCGGCAACAACCTGGTAGAGATGCCCTGTTGGCGCCGTTTCAGCCGCATGAATGCTACCGATCCACAGCCGCCCTGCACGATCGGCCTTGCCGTCATTGAGACGGTTTCCAGGCCAGCCGACCCCCAGATCGCAGAACTTGGAGGGCGAACCGCTCGCAGCCGGCGGCACATAGAGGCCATCGCCCAACCCCAGCAAAAGCCCGAATTCACGGCGCGGCACGATACAGCCGACCGGGCTCGGCAGTCGCCAGGGCAGGCGCGCATTACTGCCGTCCCCCGGGGTGTAGCGAAACACCGCCGGCGCCGTGCCATCGACCCAGTACAAGGCCTGCTCTGCGGCGCTCCAGACGGGACTTTCACCAAGCGCGGCCTGCGCCGGAACGACACACGCAACCAAACTCGTCATCCTGGTAATGGCCCTTTTTTCAGTGTCTCAACAAGCTGGCAGAGGAGTTTCGCGCCTAACCCTTATGCGCCAACCGTCCGCTATCAAGTTTTGGCAGAAACGCGGCAAGCAGACCGAGGGCGGGGAGGTAGGCACTCAGCCGATAGACGAATTCGATGCTGGTATGATCGGCCACGACCCCGAGCACAGCCGCGCCGATGCCGCCCATGCCGAAGGCAATCCCGAAGAATAAACCTGAGACCGAGCCAATCCGGTTCGGCATCAACTCTTGCGCATAGACGACGATCGCCGGGAATGCTGACGCCAGGATAACACCGATGGGCACGGTCAGCGCGCAGGTCCAGAACAAGTCAGCGTAAGGTAGCGCCAAACTGAACGGGAGCACGCCAACGATTGAATACCAGATCACCCGCTGCCGCCCGATTCTATCCCCGATAGGGCCGCCCAGGATCGTGCCAGCAGCGACAGCCCCCATGAAGACGAAAAGATCAAGCTGTGCTGCCTGCACGCCAATATGGAAATGCGCCATCAAGTAGAAGGTATAATAGCTGGTCAGGCTTGCCAGGTAGAAGTACTTCGCGAACAGCAGCGCAATCAGGATCACCATGGGGCGAGTGACGGGGCGCGAGGGCGCTGCCGCGGCGATGAACCGCTCGACGGCGGTCGGCGCCTGACGCTTGGCCCATTGCCCGATCTGCCACAACACCACCATGCCAGTGAAGGCCAGGACGGCGCACCAGGCGATACTGCGCTGGCCATAGGGGAGGATGAGCAAGGCGGCCAGCACCGGCCCGGAAGCCTGTCCCGCATTGCCACCGACCTGGAAGACAGACTGGGCGAGGCCCGGCCGGGTTCCGGCCGCCAGCCTGGCAACCCGCGACGATTCCGGGTGAAAGACGGAAGAGCCAAGCCCGATCATGACGGCGGCGGCAAGCACCGCCGGAAAACTATGGGCCTGCGACAGCAGCAGCATCCCGACCAGCGTCGACGCCATGCCAATCGGAAGCGCCGCCGGCTGCGGCCGTCGGTCGGCAATCAAGCCAACGACCGGCTGCAGGATCGATGCGACGAGTTGATAGGACAGCGTGATCAGGCCGATCTGACTGAAGCTCAGATGAAGCCCAGCCTTCAGCATCGGATAGATCGCCGCGAGCACGGATTGCAGGGTATCGTTGATGAAATGACAGACGCTGATCGCCACCAGCACGATCGTGACGGTGCCGCCAATCGGCCGGAGCCTTGCCGTTGTCAAACTGTCGCTCACCCAATACCCCGACTGCCATAACCCGTGGTCGATAAGGAACCAGCTTCATCGCCGACGCGAAACCGCCAATCCCTCATGGCTTGAATGCGAAGGGCCGCGGGGATGATCGCAACCACCCCCGCGGCCCTCCAAAATTCTGCCCGGTGGCCGGCGTTATTTCATTGCGACCTTGAGCTGTTCGTCGAGTTTGTCGAGGAACTGAGTCGTGGTCAGCCACGGCTCGTTCGGGCCGATCAGCAGCGACAGATCCTTGGTCATGAAGCCCGCTTCGACGGTTTTGACGCAGACCTTTTCAAGCGTCTGGGCGAAATAAACCACATCTGGCGTGTTATCGAACTTGCCACGATAGGCGAGGCCCTGGGTCCAGGCGAAGATCGACGCGATCGGGTTGGTCGAGGTCTCCTTGCCCTGCTGGTGCTGGCGATAATGCCGCGTTACCGTGCCGTGGGCAGCTTCGGCTTCGACCGTATTGCCATCCGGCGTGAGCAGCACCGAGGTCATCAGACCGAGTGAACCAAAGCCCTGCGCGACCGTATCGGACTGAACGTCACCGTCGTAGTTCTTGCAGGCCCAGACGAAGTTACCATTCCACTTCAGGGCGCTCGCCACCATGTCGTCGATCAGGCGATGCTCGTAAGTGAGGCGGCGCTTTTCGAACTCGGCCTTGAACTCGGTGTCGTAGACTTCCTGGAAGATATCCTTGAAGCGGCCGTCATAGGCCTTGAGAATCGTGTTCTTGGTCGAGAGGTAAACCGGCCAGTTGCGCAGCAGCCCATAGTTCAGACAAGCCTGCGCGAAGCCACGGATCGAGTCGTCGAGGTTGTACATGCCCATGGCGACACCCGAGCTCGGATAGTCGAACACGTCATATTCAACCGGCGCACCGCCGTCGGCTGGCGTGAACGTCATCGTCAGCTTGCCCGGTCCCGGCACCAGGAAATCGGTCGCCCGATACTGGTCGCCGAAGGCGTGACGACCGATAACGATCGGCGCTGTCCAGCCCGGCACCAGGCGCGGCACGTTCTTGCAGATGATCGGCTCGCGAAACACGGTGCCGCCAAGGATGTTGCGGATCGTGCCGTTGGGCGACTTCCACATCTTTTTGAGATTGAATTCTTCGACGCGCTGTTCGTCGGGGGTAATCGTCGCGCATTTGACGCCAACGCCGTATTGCTGGATCGCCTTGGCGGAATCGACGGTGACCTTGTCATCCGTCGCGTCGCGATGCTCGATTCCGAGATCGTAATACTTCAGGTCAATGTCGAGATACGGCAGGATCAGCTTTTCCCGGATGAAGTGCCATATGATCCGGGTCATCTCGTCGCCATCGAGTTCGACCACGGGCGTTACGACTTTGATCTTTTTCATCTACGATCTCTCCCAAGCGTGACGGTGATCGGGAGCATCCATGCGTCCCCGATCCCACCCAAATTTCCGCGCGCCGCGCCCGTCAGGACCACACCCCGCGCACCCCAACGCATCCGCGCCAGCCGGCTGCGGGACCATAGCACGGCTTTTACCCGTGACAAAAGGCGAGCCCGCAAAAAACGCAACAGCATCAATCCCAATGCAGGGCTCAGGACTGGACAGCGACCAGACCCGTTCTATGTCTTCCCCCCGCTTGTTGGTCCCAGGGCGCCGGACCGGGTCTAGAAATGGGCGCTGTCGGTTTCGTGCGAGAACCCGGGTAGCGCGTGAACTGCTGGCAGGACGTCGACGAAGGACGGGACCACGGTATAGAAATTACGGGTTTTCGGCGCGGCGAAGCCCTGGGCATAGATCTGTTCCATCAGCGCCAGCAGGGGCGCCCAATAGTCGTCCTGATTGACCAGGATCATCAGCTTGTCATGGAGGCCGAGGATACGCCAGGTCAGGATCTCGAACATCTCGTCCAGCGTGCCGAAACCGCCGGGCAGGACGACAAAGGCGTCGGCGTGTTCCGCCATGATCCGCTTGCGTTCATGCATGGTATCGACCAGGACGAGATTGGCGACCCCGTGATGGGCGACTTCACGCTCGTGCAGATGGCGTGGGATGATCCCCATCACCTTGCCGCCCGCATCCAGAGCGCCATCGGCGACGCGCCCCATCAGCCCGACTCGGCCACCACCATAGACCAGTTCGATGCCAGCATCACCCAGTGCCCGACCAAACGCATAGGCCTCGGCCAAAAAACGGGGCGAGACGGCGTTAGACGACCCACAATAAACGCAAAGGCTCGACACCCGTGCCATCTTCTCTTTCTCCTTCAACAGCCCGGCTACATGCCCGGTATCGGGCGCGACCGCCCTTCTTAAACATGCTCTTCCTGCCCGAAGATAAACCGGCACAGCGACCAAGGTCGATGGGAACCAGCGGTATCCTCGCCACCCGGCGTGTTCGGTGAGCGCCGCAAAATCATCACACCTCCGCGCTACCCGTAATTCCGCTCGCGACAAAGGGTCCGTGACGGTTGCGCGAAACCCCGCAGGCAGTCACAAGTGCGCATTAACACGATGAACGGTGACATCTTGTCGATGATTGGTTTTCTAACCGCCCTTGTTGATTGGTCGCGGCGGCGTGCCTGGACGGTGCTCGTTGTCGCGTTCGCGCTCAGCCTGGTTGCCGGGTGGTACACGACCGGCCATCTCGGTGTCGATACCGACACCAGCAAATTGCTCTCTCCCAACCTCGACTGGCAGGTCCAGAGCCGCGTTCTCGACGAGGCGTTTCCCCAGAACGTTTCGGTCACCACAATCGTGCTCGATGGCCCCAACCCGGATCTCGTCGCTGCGGCGACGACGAAGCTGGCGGCAGCCCTCGCCAAGCGGACCGATCTTTTCAATAACGTCCGCCGCCCGGACTACGGTCCCTTTTTTGATCGCTTCGGTTTGCTGTTCCTATCGACCAAGGAACTCTCAACCTTGTCCGACCAGTTGGCGGCCGCGCAACCCCTGCTTGGCCCCCTCGATGCCGATCCCAGTCTGCGTGGTTTGTTCGGCGTCCTGAACCAGGCCTTGACGGCGATCGAGGCCGGCAATGCGGCAGGCGCCAAGCTGGCGACGCCACTCGTGGCCTTTGCCAAGACCATCTCGACGATCACGGCGGGTCATCCGGAGCCCTTGTCATGGAGCGGCCTGATGACCGGCAAGGAGCCACGCCCAGAGGAGCTGCGCCACTTTATTCAAGTGCAGCCCAAACTGGATTTCACCGCACTTGAGCCCGGTCTCAAAGCCAGCAAAGGTATTCGGGAAACTGCCCAGTCGCTGGGCCTCGCGTCTGAGGGCGTTCGTATCCGCCTTACCGGCGAGATTCCGCTTCAGGACGACGAGTTCGCAAGCGTCAGTGAGGGCGCAGGAATCGCGACCGCGTTATCGCTGACGGGCATCCTTGTTGTCCTTATGCTTGGGCTGCGAACCCCTCGCCTGATCCTGGCAATCATCGTGACACTACTGGCCGGACTGGTTTACACCGCCTGCTTTGCCGCGCTTTCGGTTGGCTCGCTCAACATGATCTCCGTCGCCTTTGCCGTCCTGTTTATCGGCATCGGCGTCGATTTCGGCATCCAGTTCAGCATGCGCTATCGTGCGGAGCTGTTCGAGGTCACCGATGGCGAGGCACCTGACGATCCCGTGGGAGCGCATGCCGAAGCCATCACGCGTACTGGCCATGCCATCGGCGCGCCACTGGGCCTGGCGGCGCTGGCGACCTGCGCTGGGTTCTTCTCGTTCCTGCCGACGGATTATCGGGGCGTCTCGGAACTGGGGCTGATCGCCGGCACCAGCATGATCATTGCGCTCACCGCCAATCTGACGATACTTCCGGCGCTATTGACCGTCCTGCCGATGGGCCGTGGCAAGCCCGAGGCTGCGGGCTTTGCCTGGGCCGTCCCGCTCGACGCGGCTATTTCGCGTCACGCGAAAACGATCACCGCGATTGCCCTCCTGTTCGGGCTTGCCGCAATCGCGTGCATTCCCTGGGCACGTTTTGACGCCGATCCCCTGGACCTCAAGGACCCACGCAAGGAATCCGTCTCGACCGCGCTTGAATTGACGAATGATCCCGTCAATTCGCCCTATACAATCGAATTGCTCAGACCGACGCAGGCGGCGGCGGACGCCTTGGCCAGCCGTCTTGGCACCCTGCCGGAGGTTAAACAGGTGCTGACCCTGAGCAGCCTGGTGCCCGACGACCAGGCCGAGAAACTCGACACGTTGAGTACGACGCAAATCCTGCTCGGGCCTATCGTCGGTCATCTGATCACCCTACCGCCACCGACCGTCGCGCAGGAACAAGCGGCAGTAACCGGGTTCCGCCTCCACCTCCACCAGCTTCTGGCGGGTCACAATCGCAGCGCGTTGGGCCCTTCGGCAGCGGCCATGGCCGATGCGCTCGACCGCTTCGAGGCCTTGCCGGACGCTGCCGCCGAACTCCCGGTTCTGCGTAAAGCCCTGATCGGCGGTTTCGAGGCCCGGATTGACGGTCTCCGCCTCGCCCTGCAGGCGACGCCACTCGCGCTCAAGACGATGCCGGTCGATGTCCGCGAGGACTGGGTCGCCACGGATGGTCGGGCGCGGATATCGGTATTCCCGTCGGGCAATATGCATGACCAGCATCAGCTTGCACGCTTCGTCGCGGCCGTCCGCGCCGTCGCCCCTGATGCCAGCGGCGCGCCGGTCACCATCCTCGAATCCGGCAATACCGTCAGTCATGCCTTCCTCACCGCGTCCTTGCTGGCCTTGGTGACGATCACGATCCTGCTCGCGATCGCCCTGCGCAAGGTGAAGGACCTCGTGATTGTGATGCTGCCGCTGGTGCTGGCGGGACTCTACGCGCTTGGCACCTGCGTGGCATTCGGCCTTGCCTTCAACTACGCAAACGTCATCGCCGTCCCTCTGCTAATGGGGATAGGCGTCGCCTTTGACATCTATTTCCTGATGGTTTGGCGGCGCGAAAAATACCAGCGTCCGAATTTGTTGCAGACCTCGACCGCCCGCGCCGTCGTCTTCAGCGCCTGCACCACGGCTTCGGCCTTCGGCACGCTCAGCCTGTCGCACCATGTGGGCACGGCCAGCATGGGCATTCTGCTGGTGATGACCCTGGGGTTTGTCCTGGTCTGCACATTGATCGTGCAGCCGGCACTCATGACGGTGATGAGCGAGGAGTCGCCGGATTAACGCGCGATATCTCTGACGCTATCTGAGCTGGCAGAGGCTAGTTCCGCAAGTTGGATTAGGGTTCAGGGTTGTTGTTGGTCTTGGCCTTGAGAGCGTCAAGCAACCCCTGGTAGCCATCGCGGTCAATCACGGCCGAAAATTCCGAGCGCCGGGTCGCAAGCTCGCTGATCGAGCCCGTCAGGAAGACGTCAACGATCTGCCAAGCCGCCCCAGGGCGTTGGCGGACGAGGTAATTGAGGGTCACGGCCGGGGCGGTTTTCTGCACGAGCCTGGTCATCACGAGCATGCCGTTGGCAAGCGGCAGCGAGCTATCGGTGACAAACGTCTCGCCACTGAAGCCATCGAAGCGGCGGGCGTAGGTCGAGACCACGAATTTGCTGAAGGCTTCGCTGACGGCTGCACGCTGATCGTCAGTCCACTCCGACCAGGACGCGCCGGCGACGATCTTCGTCATCGTCGGCAGATCGAAGACCCGCCGAATAACGGGGTCCAGCTTGGCGTAGCGCCCGTCATAGCCAAGCTGATCGGCGTGCTGCATAACATCGATCAGAGCGCCGCAAAGCCCTTCAACGACCTGGACAGGCGTCTGCTGATCCGCCTGGACCGATACAGCCGTCTCCCCGGAAGGTTGAGCTGCTCCTGCGGGCGTCGCCATCAACAGCATCAGGGCGCATATCGCCACAGACGTATTTTTCGCCATATTCCCTAGACTTCCCGACACAAGCGTGGCCTCGACGCCCTACACGAAGGTGCAACCGTCAGATTGATTGAGATCGTTTAGAGCCTCACGCCCGCGCTGGCAACTGCGCATCGCTGCGCCCCAAGGCCGCAAGGGCCGTCGCCGTGATGTGGCGCGCCATCAGACCCGCCTCGTCGTACTGCACATTTGGTGCCTCGTGATCAATAAAGCGATCCGGAAGCACCATCGGCCGAACCTTGAGACCGTTATCAAGCAATCCGGATTCGGCCAGGAAATGCAGTACCTGGGTGCTGAAACCACCGATCGAGCCTTCCTCAACCGTGATGAGGACTTCATGTTCGCGCGCAAGTCGGGTGATCAGGTCGGTATCGATCGGCTTGGCGAAGCGCATATCGGCAACAGTTGTGGACAGGCCGAAAGTCGCAAGCTCGCCAGCCGCCTTCAGCGCCTCGCGCAAACGTGTGCCGAGGCTGAGGATCGCGATCTTGCTGCCCTCGCAGATAACACGGCCCTTGCCGATCTCGAGCGGGACACCGCGCACCGGAATCTCGACGCCTTCGCCATCGCCACGCGGATAGCGCACGGCGGACGGGCCATCATCGATGGCGACCTGGGTGGCCACCATATGGGTCAGCTCGGCCTCGTCGGACGGGGCCATGATCACAAAATGCGGCAGGCACCCAAGGTAGGCCAGATCGAACGAACCGGCATGGGTCGCGCCGTCAGCGCCGACAAGACCAGCGCGATCGATGGCAAACCGCACCGGCAGCCGCTGGATCGCGACATCATGGACAACCTGGTCATAGCCACGTTGCAGGAAGGTCGAATAGATCGCGCAGAACGGCTTCATGCCCTCGGTCGCAAGACCGGCGGCAAAGGTCACGGCGTGCTGCTCGGCAATGCCGACGTCAAACGTCCGTGATGGAAACGCCTTGGCGAAGATGTTCACGCCGGTTCCCGACGGCATCGCCGCCGTGATCGCAACGATCTTGTCGTCGCGCTCGGCTTCCTTGACGAGGCTTTCACCGAAGACGTTCTGATAAGACGGTGCATTGGATTTCGGCTTGGACTGAGCGCCGGTCACGACATCGAACTTGGAGACACCGTGATACTTGTCGCCCGCCGCCTCGGCCGGGGCATAGCCGTGACCCTTCTTGGTGACGACATGGATCAACACCGGGCCGGCATCCTCAGCATCGCGCACATTCTTCAGAACGGGCAGCAAATGGTCGAGGTTATGGCCATCGATCGGACCGACGTAATAGAAACCGAGCTCCTCGAACAACGTACCGCCGGTCACAAATCCACGTGCCAGCTCCTCGGCGCGCTTGGCGGCGAGATTCAGGCGCTTGGGCAGGAATTTGGCAAATTCCGCAGCCGTGTGGCGCAGGCCGAGATAGGTCTTGGACGAAGCCGCGCGCGACAGTGCCGCGCTGACCGCGCCGACGGGCGGGGCGATCGACATGTCGTTGTCGTTGAGGATCACGATCAACCGCGTCGCGTGCATCGCGCCGGCGTTGTTCATCGCTTCGTATGCCATGCCCGCGCTCATCGAGCCGTCGCCGATCACCGCGATAACATTGTTGCGACGACCCTGCAGATCGCGACCGACCGCCATACCAAGCCCAGCCGAAATTGAGGTCGAGGAATGCGCGGCACCAAAGGGATCGTAGATGCTTTCGCTGCGCTTGGTGAAGCCGGAAAGTCCGCCTCCCTGGCGCAGGGTACGAATGCGATCACGCCGACCCGTGAGGATCTTGTGCGGATAGGCCTGGTGACCAACATCCCAGATCAGCCGGTCATCGGGCGTGTTGAAGACGTAGTGGATGGCCGCCGTCAGCTCGACAACACCAAGGCCGGAGCCGAGATGACCGCCCGTGATGGAGACAGCCTCAATGGTTTCGCGGCGCAATTCGTCTGCGAACTGACGCAGATCCGATTCCGGCAGTTTCCGGAGATCGGCCGGGATATTCACACGGTCCAACAATGGTTTCGGTTGAACGGTCACTTCCACTCCTTGCCACACGATGGCGGCGCCAAGCCGGCGTCCCGGCTCTCAATAATATAAGCGGGCTAAAGTACAGACTGTCGCCCGCGAGGACAACGCCGTTGACAGGGGTTCCTGCGCGACTGAATCTGTGCTCGCTAGATGTAGTGTTACGGGCGTCATTACCTCACAAGATACCCGTAATCGCAAGCATGATGGCGCCAAAAAGTGTTATATTTTTGTCGCGGAGTCGCCATTTAATCGCGATAAATCGGTGCTTGTCCGGCGCTGAAGGCAGGCCTGCACAGATCCATGGTTGCACCGCACCCGTAAAACTCCGTATGTATAATCCTTGCGAGTCTGTCGGTTTCGGCGGGCACCGGACCCTAATCGAGGCACACGAATGAAGGTGATTCTGGCCAAGCCGCGTGGCTTCTGCGCCGGTGTCGAACGGGCGATCGAGATCGTCGAGCGAGCGCTGGAGAAGTTCGGCGCCCCGGTCTATGTCCGTCACGAGATCGTCCATAACAAGCATGTCGTCGATAGCCTGAAGGCGAAAGGCGCGGTCTTCGTCGACGAACTCGATGAAATTCCGGCGGGGAGCATCACCGTGTTCAGCGCCCATGGCGTATCGCAGGCGGTTGAGGACGAAGCCGCCACCCGCGACTTGCCCGTGATCGACGCGACCTGCCCGCTCGTTTCCAAGGTTCATCACGAGGCGCAGCGCTATGCCGACAAGGGCCGCGACGTCATCCTGATTGGCCATGCCGGCCACCCTGAGGTCGAAGGTACCATGGGCCGGATCGATGGCACGGTGCACCTGATCGCGACGCCCGCCGATGTCGCCACGCTGGATATTTCCGAAGGCACCAAGCTTTCCTACGTAACCCAGACCACCTTGTCGGTGGATGACACCAAGAGCGTGATCGATGCGCTCAAGGCGCGGTTCCCCTCGATCATCGGTCCCGACACACGCGACATCTGCTACGCGACCCAGAACCGTCAGAGCGCCGTGCGCGCCCTTACCGCGCTGGTCGACCTGATTCTCGTCGTGGGTGCCCAGAACAGTTCGAACTCAAACCGGCTGGCGGAAATCGCCAAGGAAATGGGCATCGCGAGTTACCTGATTGCGGACGCCTCGGCGCTCGATCCGGCCTGGCTTAACGGCGTTCACTCCGTGGGCGTCACCGCTGGCGCGTCGGCACCGGAGCATCTTGTCGAGGAACTCGTCGAACGCTTACGTGAATTGGGCGCGACCGAGTTTGAAATCCTTCCCGGCGTTGATGAAAATGTGCGCTTCAAGATGCCGCCGGAGCTGGCGGACATCGCGGCGATAACTGTCTGACGCCTACCTAATCGGCGCCGGCGATCCGATCCCGGCGCTTGGGTCTTGATCTTTTGGTGAGTCGGATCACCTGAACAACAGGCCGGAAGCCTGGTTTCGCGACGAGATGAAACCCATCTGTTGCGCGGGCCGCGACCGGCAGTCCAACAATCGGGGTAGTCTGTGGCCATTCCTCTTATTCAGCAGCTTCGCGTCGGCGGCTATTTGCTCAAGCAGACCTTGTCGGGGCGCAAGCGCTATCCGCTGGTCCTCATGCTTGAGCCGCTTCTGCGCTGCAATCTCGCCTGCGCCGGTTGTGGCAAGATCGATTATCCGGATCCGATCCTCAATCAGCGCCTGTCGGTGCAGGAGTGCCTGGACGCGGTGGACGAGTGCGGTGCGCCCGTGGTCGTTATCGCCGGTGGTGAGCCGCTCCTGCACAAGGAGATCGACAAGATCGTCGAAGGCATCACCGCCCGCAAGAAATTCGCGATCGTCTGTACCAATGCGCTGCTGCTTGAAAAGAAGATGCATCTCTTCAAGCCGAGCCCGTATTTCAACTGGTCGATCCATCTTGACGGCGACCGCGAAGATCATGATCGCGCGGTTTGCCAGGACGGCGTCTATGATCGCGCCATCGCGGCGATCAAAAAGGCCCGCGACATGGGCTTCCGCATCAATATCAATTGTACGCTTTATGACGGCGCGCAGCCCGAGAAAGTCGCCAATTTCTTTGATATGGTGAACCACGAACTCGGCGCGACCGTGACCCTGTCGCCCGGTTATGCCTATGAGCGCGCCCCGGACCAGGAGCATTTCCTCAACCGCGAGCGCACCAAGACGCTGTTCCGCGACATCTTCCGGCTGGGCAAGGGTCGTAAGTGGAGCTTCAGTCAGTCGACCGTCTTCCTCGACTTCCTGACCGGCAACCAGACCTTCCATTGCACGCCCTGGGGCAATCCGACCAAGACTGTGTTCGGCTGGCAGCGTCCCTGCTATCTCCTTGGCGAAGGCTATGCGCCGACGTTCAAGGCGCTGATGGAAGAGACCGATTGGGACGCCTACGGTACCGGCAATTATGAAAAATGCGCCAATTGCATGGTCCATAGCGGCTATGAGGCGTCAGCCGTGGCCGATATCGTCAAGCATCCGTTCAAGGCCCTGGCGATCGAGCTGCGCGGCCCGCGCACCGAAGGCCCGATGGCGCCGGAGATCCCGCTCGATAAGCAGCGCCCGGCGGAATACAACTATTCGAAGCATGTCGACGAGGCACTAGAGCGGATTGGCGCTTCCAAGCTGGAGCAGGCCGAAGCCGAGGCTGCCGCCGAGTAGATCACAACGCTTCAATGTTCGATGGGCGGCACCAGCCGCCCGTCCGAGCCGGATCAGCGCACCCAACTGGCCAGGATTGCGGGCCAGCGAGCCGAGCACAGCCAAAAGGTCTGTAGCCCCCGCCGGGGTCACGCCGACCAGCGCAGCGGGTGGCAAGACTTGATCGGCTTCGTCCGCCACCGCGCGGATCACCAGCCAGGGCAAACCTGCCCGCGCCGCCGCATCGGCTATCTCATGACTTTCCATATCGACCGCCACGGCGCCCGCCCGCTGTGCCAGCGCGTGCTTCGCCGCGACACTGGCGATCGCCACGTCGGAGGCGACAAGCGCCCCCGTGGCAGGCCGAAGTTCACCCAGCAGATCGAGCGCCGCACAATGCCAAGCCGGATCGACGCTTAAGCGCGATCCATCCGGTGTCACAATCTCGCTTGGCAGCAGGAGATCGCCGGCTGCGAGATAATCGGCGAGCCCCCCGGCCAAACCGTAACTGATCAGATGCGTACAACCCGCCGCGACAAGATGATCGGCGCCCGCCTTCGCCAGTTCGGGTCGCGCGCCCGAAAGGGCAACGACGAGGGACGAGTCGCGTGACGCTGTCACCAGGGTTTCCTGTTCCGAGCGCAACCCGGCCAGAATCCCCAGGCGAAACGCTGCCGTCATCGCCAGACCCCGTTACATCCCGTGAAGGACAAGCTCGGAATTGCCGGCGATAAGGTTGCGATAGCGCGCCAGCGCCCAGAGCGGGAAATACTTCCGGTAACCGTGATAGCGCAGATAGAAGACGCGCGGAAAACCAACCGCCGAATAAGCGTCCTCGCGCCACAACGCGGTATCGTCATTGCGATGCTCCAGCAGATAGGCGATCCCATGCGCCACCACCGGATGGTTCACCTTACCCGCCGCCATCAGCCCAAGCAGCGCCCAGGCGGTCTGCGACGCGGTCGAGACCTTGGCGATGCCTTCGCGGCCGGGATAATAGCTCAAACCATCTTCGCCCCAGCCGCCGTCCGGCAGTTGCTTGGAGATCAGCCAATCGACGGCGCGCTGGATGCCGGGGGAGTTCAGGTCCTCGCCCGCCGCATTGAGGGCGCAGAGCGCCGACCAGGTGCCATAGATGTAATTGGTGCCCCAGCGCCCGAACCAGGAGCCATCGGCCTCCTGTTCGGCCCAGAGATAAGCGACGCCGCGATCGATCACGGGATGACCGCGCTTCATGCCCGTTTGCGCCAGCATGCTGATGCAGCGGGCGCTGACATCGACCGTCGGCGGGTCGAGCAGGGCGCCATGATCGGCGAACGGGATATAGTTGAGATAGTAATGGGTGTTGTCGGCGTCGAACGCGCCCCAGCCGCCATTATCGCTCTGCATCCCGATCACCCATTCCAGGGCGCGGTCGATGCTCTCGCGATGCTTGGGGTCCCCGGCGCGGTCCAACGCCATCACGACGACAGCGGTGTCATCGACATCGGGATAATAATCATTGGCGTATTGGAACGCCCAGCCGCCCGGTCTCACATTGGGGCGACGAAACGCCCAGTCGCCGACGACATCGAGGATCTGACGCGGCACCAACCAGTCGGACGCAGCCGCGATGGCCTGCTTCACCCGCGACTGTTTGGTCGGGTCGCGCGCCAGGCTGTCGGCAACTTCAAGCATCGCCTGTTCAGCGAGGCACGTATCCCAGACCGGCGAGACGCAGGGCTGCACATAGGAATCGCCCTCATCATCCTGAATCACCAGCCGACGCAGCGATTCCTTCGCGATCACCAGATTCGGATCATCCTTGGGATAGCCGAGCGCCACCATCGCCATGACCGAATTCGCCATGGCGGGAAAGATACCGCCCAGGCCATCCAGGCCGTTGAGTCGCTCAAGCGTGAATTCCATCGCCTTCTTGATGGACAGCGCGCGCAGGCTTTGCGGAAAATACGGCTCGGCCTTGCGCAGCACGACATCGATCAGGCGGAACGTGGTGCCCCAGAAATTCGGCACCGTCGCGTGCATGTAGCGCTTTTCCTGATCCGCCGGGATCACGAAAAGCTCCTCGATCGTCACGCCCTCGGGATTGATCGCGCGCGGCTTCAGCGACATCAGCACGACGAGCGGAGCGATCACCGTCCGCGACCAATAGGCGATCTTGGAGATATGGAACGGGAACCATTTCGGCAGGATCATGATCTCGACAGGCATCACCGGCACGCCGCGCCAGGGGATGAAGCCGAACAGGGCGAGGGCCGTGCGGGTGAACACATTGGCACGGGCAGCGCCACCCGCGCTCAGGATCACGCCGCGAGCGCGCCGCATATGGGGGGCGTTGATATCATCGCCCGCCAGTTTGAGCGCGAGATAGGCTTTGACCGTCGCGCTCAGATCGAAAGCACCGTCATGGAACAGCGGCCAGCCGCCGTCCTGTCCCTGGATCTTGCGCAGATAGGGCACTATCCTGGCCTGCAGATCCTCGTCAATCTCGTCGAGGTAATGCATCAGCATGATGTATTCAGCCGGGATCGTCGCATCGGCCTCAAGGGCAAAGACCCAATGGCCGTCCTGCTGCTGCCGCTCGATCAGGGCCTCTGATGTGGTCTCGATCGCCTCGTCGAGCGCTTCGATGGTCGGCTCGTCGTACGAGAATTCGGGAAACAGTGGAAAATTCATGATGGGGTCTTCACGTCCTGATGTTCTCGGGCGTCAGTTTCTCGGAGCGAGCACGCGACGCGTCATCCAACAAAAGCGGCGAGAGGTGTCGAGGCTTCATAATGGAGTCATGAAGCTTCACACAAGGCATTGCGATGTGGCCGCCACTCTAGATGCAAACGGAATACATGGGCGTGTTATTCCGGCAACCCTTAGCCCCGCGAACCTGGGCTCAACGACGCAACAATGCAGTTGCGGCCGCCTCGCCGTTTCGAAGCGTGCCTTCGATCGTCACCGGCAAGCCGTTATCGATGTAATCGCCGGCCAGCACCAGATTGGACCAGCGCGTCTTCGTTGGCGGCCGTTGCCTGACTTGGGCCGGGGTCTGGGCAAATGTCGCCCGTTTTTCTTTGATAATGCGCCAGGGCGGCAGGATATCGCGGTCAAGCCCCAGTGCCCGTGCGACCTCACCCCAGATCAGTGCCGCCAAGGTCTCGGCATCGTCGTCGAGAAAGCGATCAGCGGCACTGATCGTGACCGAGGCCAGTTCGCCATGGCGGAAGATCCACTCCGTCGCCCCACCCATGACACCCAGGATCGAGACCTCGGGTACGACGACCCCCAGGCGAAAATGGGCATTCAGGATGCTGCGAAATTCGGTCGGAACAGTGATCCCCGGCACCAGGGTCGCGGCGACCGGCGGCGGCACCGCGACCACCACCTGATCGCGAGGCCCAAGGATGATCGTCTCACCGGCAACATCCAGGGCGACCGCACCGGCATCGTCATATCGGATCGCCCGCACCCGCGCACCGAAGCGAATATCGGCGCCGCGCTGGCGCAGCCAGTCGAGCGCGGGATAGACAAAGCTCTCGCTCAACCCCGACGCCGCGATCAACGGTCGGCAATAATCCGCACCCCGTCCGAAGGTTTCCAGCAAAACCGGCCATAGCAGCTGCGCTGCCGCCTCATCGGGCTGGGTGTTGAGCACCGAGACGGCGAGCGGCCCCCAGAAACGGCGGTACAGCAGCGGCTTGCCGGCAAATAACCCGGCGACCGTGGCCTGGGGTCCAGCGAAGGCAAGCTTGGCAGCCGGCGCATAATCACCAAGTCGACTGCCGAGAACCCGCCGCCGTGGATCAAGCAGCCAGTAGGGCAGGAGACCGCGATTGGGTCGCACGGTCCAACGCTCACCCGTCGCGAGATCGAAGAAGGGAAAGAATGCCTCACTCGGCCCGGCCAATGTGTCTCCGGCGCCGATGGTGGCGAGATAGGCAAGCGCGCGGTTATTGCCACTCAGCAGCAGGTGATTGCCGTTATCGATTCGGCACCCCAGTACGTCGTCGACATAGGACCGGCAGCGCCCGCCGGCCTGTGCACCGGCCTCGTACAGCGTGACGTCACGGCCAGCTTCGGCAAGCCGTACCGCAGCGCTCAGGCCCCCAAGGCCGGCGCCGATGATGTGGACCCGCCCCAAGCCGCTCATCGCGTCAGATAGCCTGCCTTCAGGGCGAGCCAGATTTTTGTCAGTTTGGGGATTTTGAGTTCCGCCCGCGTCGGCGACCAGCCCCGGACAAGCACGCGCTTCAAGGTCTCGTGGTAAACCGCGCTCATCATCACCGCCGGTCGCATGATGCGACGGTCGCAATCGGCGATCGCCTTGTCGGCCTGGACAAAGCGACGCGCCGCCTCCTGCGCCAACTCCCGGCAGACACCATCGATCCGGGGATCATTGATCACCGTCATTGGATCGGTCGATTGGATGCCGTGTCGGATGAGGAGGTCGCGGGGCAGATAGAGACGCCCGCGCTCGGCATCCTCGTCGATATCGCGGAGTATATTGGTCAGTTGCAGCGCCTGGCCGAGGTGATCGGCGACCGCATCGGCCCGTGGCTTCCAATCGCCAAAGGCGCGAACCGAAAGACGGCCCACGGCACTGGCGACGCGATCACAGTAAAGCCTTAGCTCATCAAGGCTCGGCGCGCGAATATCCTGCTCGGCATCCATCGCCATGCCGTCGATTACGGCCAGGAAATCGGCCTTTTGCATGTGAAAATGGGCAATCGACCCGGCGAGCGCACGACCGACAGGCTTGGTCGGCGTCCGACCGTCGTAGAGGCGGTCGATCTCTTCGCGCCAAAGGCTGAGTTCGCGGAATTTCTGCTCCTGCGGCGCGGGCTCGTCGGCGATATCGTCGACCTCGCGACAAAAGGCGTAGATCGCGAACATGGCGTCGCGCTTGGCCTGCGGCAGCAGCCGCATCGCCAGATAGAACGAGCTTCCGCTCGCACCCACTGTCGCGGCAACGGCGGCGGAATCATCGATTGTATTCGGTATCGTGGGAAGCGCTTCGGTCTGGGTCATCAGCGTTGCGCAACCAGCGTGCCGGTCGTGGTTTTCAGGGTCAGGCGGCGGCGCAGCCAGCCATGACCGACGGCGAATCCGGCCCATGCGCCCGCCACAGGCTTACTCATCGCAACACGGGTCGCAATCGGATCCTCGCGCTTCAGCCGCTCGGTCAGGCGGACCGCCAGAGTATGGATGACATGACATTCGAGCGAGATACGGGGATCCCTGATCTGGACGACCAGATCGGCGCTGGTGCTCAGCAAGCCTTCGAGCGGCGCAATCACCCGGTCCATGACCCGGCGCAGGCCAAGCGTGACGTGATGACCGCCCAGTTCCTCGATCTTCACACCTTCCTCGGCCATGTAATCCTCCGGCAGGTAGACGCGATCGAGCTTGCGGTAATCCTCGGCGAAGTCCTGGAGATGATTGATCACCTGAAGCGCGTTGCACAGCGCATCGGCTCCCCGGCGGCAGACCTCGCCCTCGCCATGGAGATCGAGCAGGTGGCGACCGATCGGCGATGCCGACAGGAAACAATAGGCGAGCAGATCGTCCCAGTCGCGATAGCGCAGCTTCAGCGCATCCTGGGTGAACGCGGTCAGCAGGTCGAGCCCATGGCGCAAGGTCACGCCGGTCTCCTCCAGCGAATCGCGGAATACCAGCGCGTTCGAGGATTCCGCGCGTGCCTGCTCTCGCGGGGTTTCGCCGCGAATGATCGCCGCCATGCCTTCGAGCCGGACGACCTTGTCTTGCGGCAGCAGATCGCCATCATCGGCTATATCGTCGGCGGCGCGGGCAAAGCCATACAAGGCGTGGACATGGCGACGCAGGTCTGGACGGATGAGCCAGGATCCGACCGGAAAATTCTCGTCGCCCGCCCCCTTTCCAGAGGGCTTTTCAAGCGTTCCGGCCATGATTCTCCGTCTATTCCCGAGGCTTGGATTGGAAACCCAGTCTTGCCCTAAGCACACCCGTCAAGGCAAGCGTTTCGCGGCTGACCACAAAGGGTCAAAACTGAGGACGGGGGGATTTCAGCCTTTGCCCTCGCCCGGATGCACCCCGGCACGCTGCGGCAGGAACAGGATCCCGGCCAGCATCAGCGCGGCCAAAACGGCGGAGGCGGCAATCCGACTCAACGCAAACCCACCGTGATCGATCGGCTTGTCGAGCAGATCGCCCAAGGTCGCGCCAAGCGGGCGGGTCAAGATGAAGGCAGCCCAGAACAGCGCGGTACGGTCGATCTTCGTGAATGCATAGGCCGCCGCGAAAAGCGCCAGGGCGCCCCCGAACAGTAACGAGCCCCCGTCATAGCCAAGACCATTGGTATCCGCCGCCCAGTCGCCGAGCGCCGTGCCCAGGGTCTGCGAAAACAGGATCGCGCCCCAATAGAACACCTCGACGCGGGGACGGTTGACTGTCTCGACCGCGATCGAGCCCTCGACCTTGTACCAAAGCCCCAGCATCGCCAGCAGCGACGCCAGCAGGATCGCGCTGCCGCCGGTATAGCCGATGCCGAGTGAACGATCCGCGAAATCTGCCATGGTGGTGCCCGCCGTGGTCGTGGCGACAATAACAGCCCAGTAGAGCAAGGGGATGTAGCGCTTGACCGCCACTTGCGCCGACACGGCGACCGCGAACAGGACGATAAAAATGATACTGCTCAACGCATAGCCGAAATTCATCGTCATCGACAGCGAATCGCCCCCGGTCTCGCCCAGGGTCGTGGCCACGATCTTGATCAGCCAGAAACCCAGCGTGACCGCAGGAACCTTATTCAGGTTGGACATCATCGCTCCCGGATGTGGATACCGCTCAACCGGAGTTTACAGGCGCGGCGGGGTTGGTCGTCAACTGTGGTGAGAGACTTCGCGCGATTATCCGCGATCGTATCGTTCTTGATTTGTTCACAATCTCCTGCCATCATCCCGCCATGGATGAGATCGGGCAGCGGCACCAGGTCAAGGGGCGGGGCGCGCTCAGTAATGCCTCGGGCCGATTCGAGGTTTTCGACCGGGTGATGATCGATGACGGCTGGGGCAGCGCCGATGCCGAGCCCTTGCCGCTGCGCACCGTGCTGACCGAAGATAAAAGCCGGACGATCATTGCCCGCAATGATTCCCCCGATGTTCCCTTCGATCGGTCGATCAACCCCTATCGCGGCTGCGAGCATGGCTGCGTCTACTGCTTTGCCCGGCCATCCCATGCGTATCTGGGGCTATCGCCTGGACTGGATTTCGAGAGCCATCTGTTCTTCAAGCCGCGCGCGGCCGAATTGCTCGCGGCAGAGCTGCGCGCCGTGCGCTACCGCTGCCAGCCGATGGCGCTCGGCACCAATACCGATCCCTATCAGCCCCTGGAGCGTGACAAGAAGATCATGCGATCGATCCTGGAAGTCTTGCGCGACTTCTCGCACCCGGTATCGATCGTGACCAAATCCGCTTTGGTGTGTCGCGATATTGATATTCTGGCACCGATGGCGGCACAAAGGCTCGCCCTTGTCGGGATCTCGATCACGACGCTCGATCGCCACCTTGCCCGCCGACTGGAGCCCCGCGCGGCAACGCCGACGCGCCGACTGGAGGCCATTCGCCAATTATCCGAGGCCGGTATTCCTGTCGTCGTGATGGTGGCACCGATCATTCCCGGCCTGACCGACCAGGAGATCGACGCGATCCTTGAGGCGGCGCGTGACGCCGGGGCGAGCGCGGCGGCGCGTGTGATGCTGCGCTTGCCACGCGAACTGGGCGGCCTTTTTACCGAATGGCTTGAAACCCACGCGTCGGGACGGGCACGGCACGTGCTGTCCCTGCTGCGTGATATCCGTGATGGCGAACTCAACCAATCCGCCTGGGGTGAGCGCATGACCGGTTCGGGCCCCTATGCTGAAGCAATCGCCCGGCGCTTTCAACTCGCCGCCAGGCGTCTGGGGTTCGAGACCGACCGTAAATTCACCGCGCTCGACGTCACCCGGTTCAAGCCGCCACCCCAATCCGGCGATCAGCTCAGCCTGCTATAATTTCTTTGTGCGATGCAAAATAGCCCTTGCTCCGGCCAAGAAATCGGTTACATTTTTAGATGTTGCAGCGCGAAACGCTGATCGGGTTTCCGGCAACATGAGTTTTCCGGCAGCAATATCCCTCCAGCTGCCACATCCTGGGGCCCTTCCGGAAACGTTGAAGGGCCTCTTTTTTATCCGCGCGATGGCGCACATGCATGATTGGCCCCGCGCCGGGGAAATCCCTATACTCCGCCGCTCCATGACCCCGCCCTTGCCCTCCACGAGCGTTATCCTCAGCCTGCCGAGTCTGGTCCTTGGCGTGCGTGAGGGCGCCTGGATCAGTACCGATGGCGAGATGGAGACCTTGACCTTGCCGCGGCTCGTGCCCCGGCTGCGCGACACCCCGCCGTTGCTCGTCCATCGCGCGGCCATGGCGCGGCGTTTGGGCATGCCCGATCTGGCCGGGTATGATCTTCTGGAACTCTGGGCCTTCGCCCTGCCGGCGCGCTTTTGCCTGCCGACCCCGCGCGGGCTCGCCGCAGCGCTCGGCATCGCGGTGCCGGAGGACCTCGAAGACCAGGCGATGCGGCTGCCGGAAATATCCTCGCGCCTGATCAACCTTGTTGCCGCCTCGGCGAGCGACGATATCCGCGACCTTGTGGCCACGATGAGCCGAGGCGGCTGGCTCTGGGGACCCGTATTGCTCCAGGCAATGGCGGGGTCGGGCGAGGCAAAACCGCGACGTTCCGGCGCCGGCCTCGACGTCTGGAGCAAATTGCCGGAATGGGCGGAAGCAGGCCCGGCATCGCCGCCCACCGATTTCCCGATCGATCCGGTCGCGGCACGCCAGCGCCTTGCCAGCCTGCTCGATGTCGCCCGCAGCGCGGCGGAGGAAAGACCGCAGCAGGCGGATTACGCCTCTGCCGCAAGCGCCGCGTTTGACCCGCGCGAGGCTCCCGGCTCCCCGATTTCGGTGCTGGCCGAGGCTGGGACCGGCGTCGGCAAAACGCTCGGCTACCTCGCGCCGGCCAGCCTCTGGGCGGAGCGCAATGGCGGTCCGGTCTGGATATCGACCTATACCCGCAACCTGCAAACCCAGATCGAGACCGAGCTTGACAGGCTCTATCCCGATCCGGTGGAAAAGGCCGAGCGTGTGGTCGTGCGCAAGGGCCGAGAGAACTATCTGTGCCTGCTGAATTATGAAGAGGCGGCGCGCGCGGTGACATCACGCCCGGTCGATGCGATCAGCCTTGGCCTGATGGCGCGCTGGGTCGGCGCGACGCGTGACGGCGCCCTTGTCGGCGGCGATTTCCCCGGCTGGCTCAGCGATATCCTTGGCCGCCAGCAGACGCTTGGTCTGGCCGACCGGCGCGGCGAATGTGTTTATTCGGCGTGCCCGCATTACCAGAAATGTTTCATCGAACGATCCGTCCGCCGCGCCCGCCGAGCCGCAATCGTAATCGCCAATCACGCCTTGGTCATGATCCAGCTCGGTCTTGGCGGCCCGGATGATGGCTTTCTGCCGACACGGTATATTTTCGACGAAGGCCACCATGTCTTCGACGCCGCCGATGGCGCTTTCTCCTCGCTGTTGTCGGGGCGTGAGGCGGGCGAGTTGCGGCGCTGGATCCTGGGTGCCGATGGCGGATCGAGCCGGGCGCGCGGCCTGCGTCGCCGCATCGAGGATCTGATCGCCGATGATGATTCCGCGCTTGAGCTGCTGCAGGAGGCGCTGGTCGCGGCGGCGGCCTTGCCGGGCGAAGGCTGGCTGCGGCGGGTCTCGCAGGACGAACCCCGCCAGGCGATTGAAGCGTTCCTGAGCGTGGCGCGGCGTCAGGTCCTGACACGCGTGGCCGATTCCGAGGCAGGCTATGACCTTGAGGCCGGCAAGGAAATGCCGATCGCGGGGTTGATTGAGGCCGCCAATGCCGCCGAGCGTGCGCTCGCCGCGATCGAGGCACCCCTGCTCGCCCTGAAGAAGAAGCTGGAAAAGCGTCTGGAGGAGACCCCCGAAGATCTCGACACTCCGACCCGTCTGCGTCTGGATGCCATGAGCCGGGGGCTGGAGCGCCGGGCGACCCAGCATCTTGGCGCGTGGCGCAAGATGCTGCATGAGCTGGCACATGCCACGCCCGACGGCATGGTTGACTGGTTCTCGCTGAGCCGCAGCGAGGGGCGGGAGAGCGATGTCGGCCTGCATCGCCATTGGGTCGATCCGACCATCCCTTTCGCGATCTCCATCGCCGGCCCGGCCCATGGCCTATTGCTGACATCGGCGACCCTGACCGACGGCACCGGAGAGCCCGAGGCCGACTGGCTTGCCGCCGAAACCCGCACCGGGACACGGCATTTCCTTGCCCCCGCGATCCGCGCACATGTCCAGTCGCCGTTCGATTACGCCGCGCAAACCCGAAGTTTTGTCGTGACAGATGTCCGCCGCGAAGACCTGGATCAGGTCGCGTCGGCCTATCGCGCCTTGTTGCTGGCAGCGGGCGGCGGCGGCCTTGGCCTGTTTACGGCGATTTCCCGGTTGCGTGCCGTTCATGAACGCATCGCCGGGCCGCTCGACGCCGCCGGGCTGATGCTGCTGGCACAGCATGTCGATGGGATCGATATCGGCACCCTCATCGATATCTTTCGCGCCGAGGAAAACGCCTGCCTGCTGGGGACCGACGCCGTTCGCGACGGTGTCGATGTTCCCGGGCGCAGCCTGCGCCTGATCGTTTTTGATCGGGTGCCGTGGCCCCGTCCGGATATCCTGCATCGTGCCCGCAAGTCGGCCTTCGGCGGTCGCGTCTACGATGACATGCTGACGCGGCTGAAGCTGCGCCAGGCCTTCGGGCGATTAATCCGCCGCGCCGATGATCGCGGCGTCTTCGTCCTGCTGGACTCGATGATGCCCTCGCGCCTCAACGGCGCCTTCCCCGAGGGCGCAACCCCGCGTCGCGTCGGTCTGCGCGAGGCGATTGAGGAGACCCGGCTCTTTCTGGCATCCTGATAGCCTGGAGAGAGGCTGGGGAGGACGCTATGCATTGGCAGCCAAGATTGGGACCGGTCCCGCCGATCGATTATGCGATTCTTCGAAATACCCGGAATGCGGGCGAGATATTGGCCCATTACCAGGGTGTCGCGGTCTATCAGATCGTCATCGACTCGTTCGATCGCCAGTATATCTACAAAGGCTTGGCACCCCGTCTGCCCACCGGCGAGTTCGACGTCAAGGCCCTGCGCCGTGCCGAGTTCATCCTGCCGCCCGGGCTGATCTATCGTTGCGAAGGCCCAATCAAGCCAAGCGGCCAGGTAATCGCGCAAGCCTGAGCGCGATCACGAGGGCACCGCCGAGAAGAAGGCCGACAAATCCGGCGACGCCGTTCCAGGCGAAGGCTTCCCACAATCGTCCACCGAGCCAGCCCGCGATGCTCGAGCCGACATAATAAGCCAGAAGATAGAGCGACGAGGCCTGGGCCTTGGCGCCATCGGCCCGAAGCCCGACCCAGCTGCTGGCGATTGTATGGGCCGAGAAGAAACCCGCGCTGAGCAGGGCAAGCCCAAGAATAACGACGACAAGCGGCTGCGCACAGGTGATCGCCAGCCCCGCCAGCATCATCACGATTGCAGCTGCCATGACAGGCGCGTGGCCGATCCTGCCGCTGAGTGCGCCAAACCAGGGCGGGGCTGGAATCCCGATGATATAGACAAGAAAGATCGCCCCGACCGCGCTCTGGCTCAAGCCATAGGGCGGCAGGGCGAGGCGATAGCTGATATAGTTGAAGATGGTGACAAAGCTCCCCATCAGCAGGAACCCGACGAGGCACAGTTTCCGGATCACCGGGTCGGCGGCATGTCGACGAACCCCAGCGATCAAGCGTCCGAAATCGAAACCCTTGCTGGGCGGGAAGTGTCGCGAGGGTGGGAGCAACCTGACGAAGACGACGGCGGCAAACAGACCGAGCAGGGCCATCACGGCCATCGCAACGCGCCAACTCCCGGTCACGTCCATCAGCACACCGGTCAAAAGCCGACCGATCATGCCACCGATAGCGGTACCGCCGACATAGAGCCCGATGGTGCCGCCGAGATCGCGGGGCTCGATCTCCTCCGATAGATAGGCGATCGCCACGGCGGGCACGCTGGCGAGCGCGAGCCCCTCGATCGTGCGCGCGATCAAGACATCGCGCCAACTCGGCGCCAGCGCGGTCAGCAGACACAGCCCGGCGGCGCAGAACAGCGAGACCGTCATCGGCCCCTTGCGGCCATAAACCTCGGAGACCGCGCCAGCCAGCGGCATCGAGACCGCCAGCAACGCCGTCGTAACCGACACCGCGAGACTGCTGGTGGCGGCGCCGATGCGGAAATAGACGGCAAGGGCCGGCATCATCGGCTGCACACAATAGAGCATCGCGAAGGTGGTGAAGCCGCCGGCGAACAGCGCCCATCGGGCGCGGCGATAGGCGGGTGTGCCACGGGCGATACGGTCGGGAACGGGAATCGCGGGCGTTTCCGCCTCGATTGCCTCCGGCGCCCATTGCACCATGTTGCCCCGCTCCGCCGTCCTTGATTTGATGGTCGATCAATACGCCGTTTCGCGGCCCCGCCCCATCGCCCGCCTCGCGCGGGAGCTATGCGAGGCCGCGGGTGGTCAAAAACGGCGCTCGATCTCGATACGCCAGCGCACCGCCGCGCTCGGGCTCGCTTCCGTAATTCCACCGAGCGCACCGAGTTCGTATTTGAGCCGCCCAACAGACCCCACAGAGATACTGCCAAGCATCACGGGACCGGCGAGGAGTTGCTGCTGGTCAAACCCGGGCATGCGATCGATCTGGCCGGCATCGCCATAAATTTCGAGGGCCGGCGAGGCGTATTGCGAGATGTTCCACCGGCTCTGCCAGGCGTATTTCAGATCAGTGCCGTGGGCATCCTTGTTCGGGCCGATTTCATTGGCGAACAGAACATTCAAGGTATGGGTGGTGCGGCCGATATCCTTCTGGACCAGCGGTCCCCAGAGCACGCCATCGGCTGACTTATCCAAGGTCGCAAGGCCGTATTCGCCGTAGAAGCCAAGATCGGCCCAATACTCTCCCGGCTCCGTGAAGCTGACGGTGTTTTCCCAGACGACGCTGTCGACCTTGGTATGCTGGCCAGGGCCGGGTTCACGGCTCATCCCAAGTTCCAGTTCGGGATGCCACCAGGAATTCACGCCATACCCGACCTCGGCGGTATAGGCGCGGGCACCGTTGCGCTGCCTGTCGGTATCGACAATCGCCGCGCCATTATGCTCAATCTCGATCTCGCCCTCGTCGATTTCGTCGGGGGAACGAACATGGTAATCGGCGCGCGCGCTCACCGGCGCTAACAACAGGACGGCGCCCAGCAGGAAAGCACAGGCTTGCATGATGCTGCGACTGCGGAAGATTGCGGAACTTGCCATGGCTGACTACTTCGCCACCAGCACGCCCCTGGCGGTATCCGTGTGGAAGTCACCAACGAAGTGATATGTCCCCGGATCGAGTGGACCCAGGAAGACCTTGATGCTGCCCCCTGGGGCGACCAGCTTCTCGCGATTGAGCTCGCTGCTCTCGAACTCCTCAGGCGTCTTGTCGGCGTTGCTGACGATGATCTGGAACTTGATCCCGGCGGGGACCTGCAGCACATCGGGGATATATTTGTGATCCTTGATGGTCAGTTCCAGCGGCTCGGCAGCCTTCGCCACAGGCGGGCAAAGGATCAGGGTCGCCGCGAGCGTGGCCGCGAGATGAAGGCGGGACATGGTATCGAGTATCCTTGTCGCAATAAGGGGGAGCGCTTAGGCGGCGCGGCGCCTAGTGGCCGTTTGGGCCTGCCGGTTTTCGGCGGCCTGCGCCTGCGCGATCAGACGCATCGAGACTAAAAGGATGCCGAGTGTCGTGACATAGGCGACCAGTTGAATGCCGCAGGGGCGATCGGAATACCCCACCAGCGCATGCAGCGCCCGGCCCAGCATGGAATTCTCTGCCAGCAGGCCCGAGCTGTTCCAGATTTGCTGGCCCCAACTCGGCAGAATATCGACACCGGCGAGAACCGCCGCCGCCTGACCGGCCATGCCGGCGGCCAGTAAAGCGATAAGCCCGTTGGTCAAGGCGAAGAAACGGCGTGCCGGGATGGCGAGCAGACCCCGATAGAGCAGGTACGACACGGCACCACCCGCTCCGACGCCGAGAGCACCGCCAAGCAGCATCGCGAGCCCGCCTTCCTTGCTCGATGCGGCGATACCGTAAAGGAATAGCACAACCTCCGAGCCTTCCCGCAGGACGGCGACAGCGACCACGACCGCAAGCGCCAGCAGCGAGCGTTCGCCATTCTTCACAGCCTGCCCGGCTGCCTTCATGGAAATCGTCAACTCGCGGGCGTGCTTGGCCATCCACAGGCAATGGCCGCTGAGCATGACGACGGCGAGCGACAGGATCGCGGCGGTGAAGACCTCCTGACCAACGCCCTCGAAGGCATTGGCAAGGGCGTCGGTAAATCCGGCAACCAGACAGGCGCCCATGAGCCCGGCCCCGATACCGCCACCGACCCAGACACCTCGTCTCGGCACGCCGGCGGTGGCGGCAAGCACGATCCCGACGATCAGTCCTGCCTCTAACACCTCACGAAACACGATCAACAAACTTGCGAGCATAATCCAACCTGGCGGTTCATCGGCCACACCATAGCCGACAACGAATTGCGAGTCATTCTCAATTGCGACGATACTATGGCAATTAAGAATGAGTTGCAATATCGAGTTTGCACCTGAAACCGACGCTGCTGCATAGGCGTCCGCCAAAATGACACGGGCGTCTTTGATGCAGATCAACGCACCGGATGCCTGCCCATCCTCACGAAACGTTTATCTTATCCCGTTAGCCTAGACGTAACGGCGGCGGTGATGAGGCGCAAAAGGGCGTCATCGCGCGTCGCGTGGCCGGACACCTCCAATTCGGGAACATCAGATGCGAAACACTCGATCCTGCGACTTACGAGCATTGATCGGCTCAAACCAGTTGAGACTGACGATCTTGGGGATGCTTGTGGGAGCGTTCGCCGCGGGTATCAATCCAGCCAACGCGGACGATGCCGCGCCGACGCCGACAGGATTCTGGGACAGGCCGACGCTGCTCGGCGATCTCGGCGGGGTGCGGCCCGAACTGGCAAAATTCGGCCTGACGCTCAATTTAAGCGAGACGAGTGAGATCAAGGGCAATGTCACGGGCGGCATTGGCCGTGGCGCGGCCTATAACGGCCTTACCAACATGGACCTCCAGCTCGACACCCAGCAGGCTTTCGGCTGGGCGGGCGGGACCTTCAATGTCAGCGCCCTGCAGATCCATGGGCGAGCGCTGTCCAGCAATTATCTGGGCAGCCTGCAAACCGCGAGCGGGATCGAAAGCGAGCGGGCCAGCCGATTGTGGGAACTCTGGTACCAGCAATCCTTCTGGGGCGGTGCGGCAGACATCAAGCTTGGCCAACAAAGCATCGATAATGAATTCATGACCAGCACCGGGTCTGCGCTTTACCTCAACACCATGATGGGCTGGCCGATGGTACCCTCGGCCGATCTCTACGGCGGCGGTCCGGCCTATCCACTTTCCTCCCTTGGGTTTCGTCTGCGCGGCACCCATGGGCCGGTGACAATCCTGGTTGGCGCCTTCAACGACAACCCGCCGGGTGGATCATTTGCCAGTGACCCCCAGTCGCTGGACGCCAATGGTGCCCGTTTCAATCTCAATACCGGCACCCTGACAATCGCGGAAATCCAATATGCGACGACGATGGTCGCCAATCTTCCTGGAACCTATCGCCTCGGCGGCTGGTATGACAGCGCCCGCTTTCCCGACCAGCGGTTCGACACATCCGGCCTGTCCCTCGCCGATCCCCTCAGCAACCAGAACCCTCGCCTGCATCAAGGCAATTATAGCCTTTATGGCGTTGTCGATCAGATGCTGTGGACGCCGGACGCAAAGGCCGCGCGCAGCCTCAACGCCTTCGTTCGCATGATGGGTACCCCTGACGATCGCAACCAGATCGATTTCAGCGTCGATGCGGGCCTGAACCTGAAGGCACCGTTCTCGGGGCGTGATAATGACACGGCGGGAATTGGCTTTGGACTGGCGGATATCAGCGGCAGCGCGGCGGCGCTCGACCGCGATTCAGGAAGCTTCGTGCGAAGCCAGGAGATCTTCCTTGAGGCCACATATCAGGCGCAGGTGACGCCGTGGTGGATGGTCCAGCCGGATTTTCAATTTACGATCCGGCCGGGCGCCGGCATCGCCAATCCCAATGATCCAACGCGGCTGATCGGCGACGAAGCGGTCTTCGGTCTGCGCACGACCATCACCTTTTAGCCGACGGCGGCGGCGGTTACGGCCTCGCCGCTATGCTTTCTTTTCGCGAATCCCGCGCCGCCACAATTTGCGAAGGGACTTCAGGAACTTCTGTTCGCGGCGACCCAGGGGATCGAAAAATTCGGTCTCGGCTTCAGCCAGTACCGGCAGCGCACTCGCCAGACGGTCAGCACCTTCAGCGGTCAGGACCAGGATCATGGCGCGCTGGTCCTTCGGATTACGCTCACGACGGACCAGACCGGCGGTTTCCAGGGTGCGCAGAACCTGCGACGTCATCATCGCATCGGCGCCCAGATGATGGGCGAGACTGGCCTGGCTCACCGCTTCGTCCGTCTCAGCCAGATGCTTCAAACCGGAGAGCAGCACGACCTGAACATAGGTCAGGCCCAGACTGGCGAGGATCGCGCGCGACTTGCGCTGCCAGGCGTTCGTGACCTGCCACAGCATGAAGCCGGGGCCTAGGGGGGCGATGTCTTCCGCAGCCAGTTCGGCATCGGCCATCTTCACGCTCCTTGTGAGGGGACCACGGCACGCGCAACGCGTGTCGGCACAACCCGATCACCCACTATCAATACAATGTTGTAGTTTTGTGATCGCGCATACAAAAAACCCCGCAACGGACGATCCGTCGCGGGGTTTTTGCAAGTCAGACCAGCATGTTGGGCCGCTACCGGCAGTCCGTCAGATTGCCGGACCTTAAGCGAACTTGCGGGCGACGATCAACTTCTTGATCTCGGCGATCGCCTTGGCCGGGTTCAGCCCCTTCGGGCAGGTCCGGGTGCAGTTCATGATGGTGTGGCAGCGATAGAGGCGGAACGGATCCTCAAGCTCGTCGAGGCGCTCGCCCGTCTTCTCGTCGCGGCTGTCGGCGATCCAGCGATAGGCCTGCAACAGAATAGCCGGGCCGAGGTATCGATCGGAATTCCACCAATAGCTGGGGCAGGAGGTCGAGCACGAGAAGCACAGGATGCATTCCCACAGACCTTCGAGCTTGGCGCGCTCCTCTTCCGACTGCAGACGCTCGCGGTCGGACGGCGGCTGAGAGTCGGACTGCAGCCACGGCTTGATCGAGGTGTACTGGGCATAGATATGCGTCAGATCGGGCACCAGATCCTTGACCACC
>CAIXXC010000402.1 GCA_903923205.1 uncultured Rhodospirillales bacterium
CGACAAGGTCCATGCCCGCGTGCCCGACATGGTGCTGGTCCACGGCGGCGACAGCAAGGGCATCGACCGTCTCGCCTCATCCTGGGCCGAACGCCACAAAGTCCCGCAAGTGGTGTTTGCGCTCGACATGAGGCTTGGCGCCCGTGCCGGGTTTCAGCGCAACGAGCGGATGCTCAGCCTCGATCCGCGCTACGTCATTGCGTTCCCCGGCAATGGCGTGCTCGAGCGGCTCGTGATCGACGCCAAGGCCCGCAAGGTCACCGTAGTCGATCGTCGCGGTCCGCTGGGTACGTGCCCCAAGGCGATCGCCACTCGCGAATAATCGCACGGGTTTCTGGCTTGCATCGATGCAAACGGCCGTTCATCGGTCGTTTGTATTGACATTGTATATGCAAATGTGCATTTACGGATCCGACGACGAAGAGGTTCCCAGCCATGGCCATGCTCGATTACGATGCTAATGAAGGCGGCCGGCGCAAGTTGCCGGCAGACGCGACAATAACCATGCGCGTGCCTGCGCGCACACGTGATCTGATCGATTCAGCCGCTGCCTCGCTTGGCAAATCGCGCACGGAATTCGTGCTTGACAGCGCGCGCCAGCACGCGGTCGATGTCCTGCTTGACCGCCGGGTGTTCAGTCTTGATGCCGAAGCGAGCGAGGCTTTTGCCGAAGCGCTGTCGGCGCCTGTCGCACCCAATGCGGCGCTCAAGCGCCTGCTGGCGACCAAGGCGCCGTGGGATTAAATCCGGCACGGTTGCGCCAGCCCGAGCCTCTGCAAGCGCACCATCATCTCGGCCAGTTCGATTGCGGCAAGCCGCCGCTCGACCAATGGCTTCGGTCCCATGCTTTAGCGAACGAGGGAAAGTCCTCGCGCACGTTCGTTGTGTGCGACGATAGGGACGATGTCCTTGCCTATTACACGCTGGCTACAGGCAGCGTGGCGCGCACGGAATTGCCGCGCCGCATCCGGCATGACTTGCCCAATCCGGCACCTGTCATGGTGCTCGGCCGCCTTGCCGTTGATCGCCGATGCCAGGGTTTGAAACTCGGTCTTTCCCTGCTGCGCGAAGCCATGTTGCGCACCCTTCGTGTGTCGGAACAAGCAGGTGTTCGGGCGCTCATAGTCCATGCAATCGACGAGGACGCCATGGCCTTTTACACGCGTTACGGATTCCAAGTGTTCCCGCCGGAAACCCGCACTTTGCTCTTGCCGATCGAGACCATGGCAGCCGCCTTGTCTGCGGACTGACCGGCAACGCTTTCGCGCGCCATCGTTCACCTTTTGATGTGGGTCGATATCGTCAGCCCGTTCCCGTTCGCATGCCAAAATCGCGCATGGCAATCGGTACCGTCGAGTTGGGCGATGGACCTGCCGGGCGGGCAGCAGACCAGTCCTGCGGTTTGACCTCGTCCAGCAACAAGCTCGTCGGTACGACCGATCGAAGAACACTGTGTCGGCCAGGGCAGCCTGTTTTTCGAGGCCGGGACAAGCGAAAGCGAATCTCCAATATCCACGAAATGGCGGGAACTTCTGACCCTTCATCCTGGGCCATCCGGCTCTTCGCGAACCCCTTCCTGAAGCCGGCGCCAGTCCCTCGCAACCCCGATCCGGTCCGGCCGTGTTGCCGCTTTGCGGCTGCCCGCACCACCCGACCCTGATCCGGGTTCCCCTCCCGTCGCCCCTGGCGCCGTCCGGTGCGAGCGCCTGTCGCCCCCTTCTGACGGTCAGTTCGCAGCCGGGATGGCCCCGGATTGCACGATCAGGAGAAAACCCATGACCAATCTCGTTATTCTCGTCGGCCGCATCGCCCGCGATCCCGAAACCCGCACCACCAGCGGCGGAACGTCCATCACCTCGATCTCGGTCGTCACCGAACGGCCCGCCCGCAAGGAGGGCAAGACCTACAAGGACGAGAACGGCTACACCGCCAAGGACAGCGAATTCCACCGCGTCACCTGCTTCAACGGGCTCGGTGCCAACGTCGCCAAATTCTGCGGCAAGGGCCAACTGGTCACGGTCGAAGGCCGCATCCACTACACCCAGTGGGAAGATGGCGATGGCAACAAGCGCTACGGCTGCGAAATCATCGCTGACAAGGTCGATTTCCTGACCCGGACCGGCAACCGCACCAACGAAGAGGCACCGCCGATCGACGAGGATTGATCGGCACGTCGCACCATCGCAACAAGGCCCCGGCGGGCGACCGCCGGGGCCTTTTATTATGCTCGTGGTGCGAAGCGGCGGCACGGGGGCATCGAGCCCCGCGTGCCACCGTGGATATTCAACCAGCCGACAAACACGCGATTGCGGCGTTGATGCCAAGCGTCATCGAAGCGCGCAGCAATTGCCGCAATTGGGCAGGATCTAGCGTTTCTGCATCGCATTCGAGCAGGACTTTGCCGAGATCGGTAGCAGCCTCTTCGCGCAATACCGCTTCGCGGTTTGCAAGCTCTTCACGCTCTGCCCGAAGTTTAATGAGGGCATCACGCGCACTGGGTCTGGACCTGGCCATATCGGTATCCTTCACAGGTTGGCCGTTGGTCCCCTCCGTCGCCGATCTTGCCATGACCCGCACACGTTGCAAGCTAGAATTGGTCTAGCCGCGAACCATGCGCACCCCACGAATGTTGAAAGGTCTCTCTCGCGAACAGACCGATGATGATGGCGCCTTTGGGTCCGCGTCAAGGACGACGGGGCCCCACCATTTTGCCGGGGACAAGCCCCGACAAAATCGTTGCCCCCATCGCCGCTACGCGGCCCGCACGGCTGCGCCGCACGGGTCCCTGACCCGGACCGTCGGCACCATCGCGAAGCCCCTGATGCGACGCATCACCATCAGGAGGAAATGCCATGTTTGCTTGCTCTCACGTTCCGCACGCCGCTGTTGCACCCGCCTATGCCGCCGACGCCAGCGCCTGGATTTCTGCGCTCGACAAAGCCCATGCCCGGGCCCTGCACAGCTACTTCACTCAGTATATCCTGACCGACGAACGCAGCGGCTATGTGGTGATCGACGAAGGGGATTACGGCGCCCTGCCTGCCCATCTCGAACCCCGGGTAATCGATGCGGTTCCGGGCCAGCTGAGCGACGAAAACTGAACGCCGAGAGGCATCATGAGGAGGGCGCCTGCCGGGGCGTCCTCCTCTATTTTTGCTCGGCTCCCATCGAGCGAACGACAGGTCGCTGGCAGCTATCCTGTGGGCGCCTGCTTTTACGTTTGATCACGCGCGTCGAGTTCGTCGAGGCGGTTTGGCATATCGAGCAACTTCAGGGCTGCCGCGGCAATGGCCTCGGATCGCGTCGGGAACGTATCCGCAGAACTGATCGAGACACCGCCCGGGAAGGTGATGGTCGCCTGAAATCCATTACCCTTCGGCGTTGCGCTCAACGTCACACTGGTCATGCAGGCCTCCCTGGCGGCAGCATATTGGACCCAGATACACCCGTTCCGGCATCCCAGCGATCCTGATAATGTGACTGTTGCGGAAGCCTCAGCGGCGAAACGTCCCTCCCGGCCAGGGATGGAAGTCGTCAAATCTGATGCAGGTTCAAGGCCCGGATCCATGCTCCAAAGTTAGGGAAAAAGGGGCACACCGTACGCGACTTGTCACTGGTGGGAATGGCCCGGAATTGCTGGAAAGTCGTCTATTTTGAGCCTTAAATTAGATCCCCATCACTCTGATTTACCGCCGAAATATGTAAATCACACTACATTGCGGTGAGGTGTGGATCGCGCATTTGCTCGCCTCAAATGTTCTTGACATGTTCTCATAGCTGATTTATCCCGATTGCCACTTTCGCAGTGCGACCAGGCTCCTCAATTGAAGGAGTCGGTCAATGTCACGACCAATATCTCTCCAGGTTTATGTATCGGCCGAACTGGCGGCCCGTGCTCGCGCAGCCGCTTGCGCCAATGGTCTGGCGGTCAGCGAATGGCTGCGCGGCGTTGTGCTGCGCGCGTGCGATAACGACCTCTCGGTCGCCAGCGATCGCAGCGTTCTGGTCAAGCTCTACCGCCAATCGCTGTTCGCCATGGTCGGGGTCGATGCCCTGCTGGCAGGGCACAGCGATCATGCGCTGCGCGAGCGGGTTCATACCGCATTTGCCGCCCGTTGTAGCGCCGCCGGCGTTGCCGTCACTGCCGACGAGGGAGGCGCACATGAAGCGTGATCTCGGCAATTTCACCCGCGGCAGCCAGCTCATCGAGCATTTCGGCTTCATGTTTGCAGCGGGCCTCAAGGGGCCGCTGCTCGTCGCACTGGTGACCATTTCATGGATGACCTGGTGGCTCGTCTCGAGCGGCATGTCCGACTATGAAGTCTACCTTGCCTGGATGCGCGTCTACGCCGCGGGCTACCATTTCATGGAATTCGATCCGGCCAAGGATGTGGCGCTGCGCACCGCTTGGGGCAGCACCGTCACATTCCCGATCTCGGCCCTCGAAACCTATCGGCCTGTCCTGCGCGCCTGGCACCATATGCTGACGCTGGTCGGTTATGCGCTTCTCTGTTCGGCGCTGCTGCTCGTTCCGCTGACCATAGCCTGGGTCTCGTTTGCAGCACGCTTCGGCAGCAAGGCGAAGGAACGCAAACACGAGCGCGGGGCAACTCTTGCGACGCTTCCCGAACTCATCGCAGAAATCCGCGATCACAACATCGCCGAACAGCGCAAGGAGTGGGCGGCAGGCCTCGGGAGAAACTGGCGGATATGTTCGGCGGCCGAACTCGAACGGGCCTTCCCCTATTGGCCGGCTGCCATCGCGGGAGTTACCTATCCCTGGCGTCTCGAACAGAGCCATGCAATGCTGATCGGCACGACCGGCATGGGCAAGACCGTCGCGCTGTCGGACATGATCGAGGAGGCACGCGAGCGGGGCCAGCGCGCCGTCATCTTCGATCTCACCGGTCACTTCATCGAGCATTTTTACGACGCCTCGCGCGACGTTATTCTCAATCCGCTCGATGCGCGCTGCCCCCGTTGGAGCGTGTTTGACGAGTGCCGCGACGAAGCCGAGTTCACCGCTGCCGCCGAGGCATTGGTGCCCCACGATGGCGGCGGGTCGGAACAGTTCTGGGTGCTCGCCGCGCGCCTGCTGTTCGTCGAGATGTGCCTCAAATTGCGCGACCGGGGTGCTGCCAGCAATGAGGCGCTGGCGCGCGAACTGATGACCGCCGACCTTGCCCAAGTACACAAGCTTATGCGGGGCACGATCGCCGATCCGCTGACCGCGCCCGAGGCCGCGCGCATGGCGGAATCGATCCGCGCCGTGTTCAACGCCAATGCCAAAGCGCTCAAGTTGCTGCCTTGCCATGGCCCGAGTTTCTCGATGCGCGAATGGATCGAGGACGATGCCGGCAACGCCGGCAAGGGCGGGTTCGTGTTCATCTCGGCGCGTTACGTCGACATGAGCGTGTGTTCGCAACTGCTCACCGTCTGGCTCGACACGGCAATGAACACACTGATGACGCTCGATCGCACCCGCGATCTGCGGATCTGGTTTTTCGTCGACGAATTGGGCGCGCTCCACCGACTGCCCGCGCTCGAGAAAGGACTCCAGACCGCCCGCAATTTTGGCGGTGCGATCGTCACCGGCATCCACGCCTATGCCAAACTCAAGGAAGTCTATGGCGACAACATGGCGATGACGTTGTCGTCGCTCGCCCGGACAAAGCTGATCCTTGGTACGGCCGATCGCGAGACCGCAACCTGGTGCTCGGACTTCATCGGGCACACCCAGGTCCGCGACATGGAAGAGGGCTATACCTATGGCTTCAACAATGCCCGCGATGCTGTCAGCCTGACCTCGCGCAAACACATCGAGCCGCTGCTGCTGCCCGATCAGTTGATGAACCTGCCGCGCCTCAAGGGCTATCTCAAATTCCCCGATGGCTTTGCTGCCGCGCAAGTGAAGTTGATCCTGGTCGATCGTCCGCGCCGGGCCGACGGGTTCATTCGTCGGGCAATTGATCCGGTCGCATTAACGCGCGTCGATTCGCCATCTGATGAGACCGAAAACGGCGCGCAAGGAGCTACGACGACCGGCGAAGAACACCCGTCATCGAACGACGACGGTGCGGGCAAGCGGGTCATCCCGCGTCAGGGCGAGCTTGATCTGGCATCGCCTGAAATGGACAGACCGGCAGATGACGAGCCGCGTCAGCGCGACATTGCCGTCACTGACTTTGTACCCGGATCGGCATCATCGGATCTAGAAGGCACGCGCGCATTGGCAACGCGTGACGCGGGGTCCGCCGACGGTACGCCAGATTTGTCTCGCGCAGATGGCGAACCTGCAGTCGGAAATGGCCCCGTCGCTTCAAAGCCCTCTGGCGAAGGTCCTGAAAAGGAACCGGCAGCCCCAGATGTAGGTAGGCCGGTTGGTGCTGCGCGCGTTGGGCTAACCCCGGACCAGGCCAAACAGGATGGCCAACTATCGCTGTCAGATCCGCGCCGCCTGGCGCTCGAGGACGGCGCACCGGAACCCCAGCACCACCATCCCGCGCCGCGCGATCTCGGGGACTTCGATATCGACATCTGAGGCCAACGCGCCGCTCGCGAAAGGTCATTGCCCATGCTTTCCGTTGCCAATGTCCGTACCGCGGGCGGCGCCGCCCGCTACTTCGCCGCCGACAACTATTATACGCGCGCCGATGCCGACCGCTCAGGCGAATGGTTCGGCAAAGGTGCAGATCAACTGGGTCTGTCGGGGGAGGTTGATGCCAAGACCTTCGAAGCAATCCTCAAGGGTTTCCTGCCCGACGGGACCCGCCTCGGCACCGACAAGCGCGAACATCGGGCTGGCACCGATCTCACGTTCTCGATGCCCAAAAGCTGGTCACTGCTTGCCCTCGTCGGTGGCGACCGGCGACTTCTCGATGCTTACGGCGCAGCGGTCAAAGAGACGCTGGCCTGGGCCGAACGCAACCTTGCGGAAACGCGGATCGAAGTGCGCGGCAAGGACAAAGCTGTTGCGACCGGAAACCTGACAGTTGCGCTGTTCATGCACGACACCAACCGCAATCAGGAGCCCAATGCCCATATCCACGCGGTAGTCGCCAACGCCACCCAGGGCCCCGATGGCAAGTGGCGCGCGCTGCGCAATGACAAGCTGTGGGAACACAACACCCTGCTCAACGCCATGACCATGGCGCGCTTCCGGCTCTCGGTCGAAAAGCTGGGCTATGAGGTGGGGGAGATCGGAAAGCACGGCAATTTTGAAGCGGCGGGCGTTCCAAAAGTGGTACGCGACGCCTTCAGTTCGCGCCGTGCCGAGATCGTTTCCGCGCTCGAAGGCATGAAGACCAGAGGGCTTGCCGCGCGCAACGCGGCCAACCTGATGACCCGCTCAGAAAAGGCAACAATCGAGGACCGCGCTGCCCTCGTTTCTCAATGGCGCGACAAAGCGGCGGCGCTTGGCTTTGATCCTGCCAGGGTCATTGCTGCCGCAAACGCTCGCTCTGCCAGTGGACTGGGAGAGGTCGGTAAAGTGACGGCAGTCGTCCGTGACGCCCTGACGCGAACGAAGGAACTAGCCACTGCTCTTGCCGAGCGTCTGGGCCTAAAGGCCGGTGATCCGCTGGTGCCGCGCGACCTTGCACGCAAGTCGCCCGAAGAGGTTGCTGCAATCCATGCCGTGGCCTCGGCTGTACGGCATTTGTCCGAGCGCGAGGCGGCGTTTTCGCGGACCGATTTGTTCCGCGCGGCGCTGGGCTTTGGTCTCCCCGCCGCCATGCCCGCTATCGAGCGGCGGGTGAGCCAGCTGGTCCGCCAAGGTGAACTGCAACGTGGCACCGGTCCCGAGCGCGGCATGCTCACGACGACAGCGGCAATCGTCGCCGAGCAGCGTATCGTTGCCGGGGTGGAGGAGGGCAGGGGCAAGGTCGCGCCGATCATCGCTCCTGATGAAGCCGGGGCACGGCTGCAGGCCCTCTCGCAGTTGAAATATGGCCTGACCTTGAATGCTGGCCAAGAGGCCGCCGGGCGCCTGCTGCTGGGTTCGAGCAACCGCATCGTGGCGATCCAGGGTGTCGCAGGCGCTGGCAAGAGCACCGTGCTCAAACCGGTCGCGGACATCGTGCGCGAAGAGGGCAAGCCCGTGCTTGGCCTTGCCGTGCAGAACACGCTGGTCCAGATGCTCGAGCGTGATACGGGCATCCCCTCGATGACTGTCGCGCGGTTTCTGCGCCGCCATCGCGACCTGCTTGACGGCACCGATCCCGCTCGCTTCGCCGAAGCCCGCTCCGAAATGAAGGGGGCGGTTATTCTGCTCGATGAGGCCTCGATGGTTGGCAATGCCGACAAGGAAAAGCTGGTCCGGCTTGCCAATCTCCTTGAGGTCGATCGCTTGGCCAGCATTGGCGATCGCAAGCAGTTGGGTGCTGTCGATGCGGGCAAACCCTTCGATGTGATGCAGCGTTCGGGCATCGAAACCGCCACAATGGATACCAACTTGCGTGCGCGAACTGATGATTTGCGCGCGGCGCAGGAGGCGGCACAGGGCGGGCGTATCGACGAGGCCTTGAAGCATTTGGGAGCTAATGTGGTCGAAGTTCCTGACGGCGCCGCGATCGAGGCCGCAGCGGGATGGTTGGCCCTGACGCCTGCCGAGCGGGAGCGCACCACGATCTATGCTTCGGGCCGGACTTTGCGCAGCGAAGTCAATACGGCTGTCCAGACGGGTCTCAAAGCCAATGGCGAATTGGGGCAGACCGGCATCAGCCTGGATGTGCTGTCGCGCGTCAACACAACGCGCGAAGAGCTGGGGTATGCCGCCACCTATCGCCCCGGCATGGTCGTCGAATTCGATCGCGACAACAAGGCGCAAGGGCTGGCAAAGGGGTCGTATTCGGTCACCGACATCGACAGGAAGCGTGGGCTGGTGACGCTGGAACGCTCGGACGGCGAACGTGGCATGTTGCGGGTCGATCGGTTGCGTCCGCAAGGCGAATACGATCCACTACGCCTCTACGACGTCAAGCGGCTAGAGCTTCATGCCGGTGACCGTATTCGTTGGACTGACACCGATCATACACGCGGGCTCATCAATGCGGACCAGGCACGCATCACTGGCATCGATCGGGGCAAAGTCTCGCTCGTAACCTCGACCGGCATTGCGCACGAATTGGCAGCGGGCGACCCGATGTTGCGGCGGCTTGATCTGGCTTACGCGCTCAATGCCCACATGGCGCAAGGGCTGACTTCCGATCGCGGCATCGCTGTCATGGACAGCCGAGAGCGCAATCTTTCGAACCAGCAGACGTTCCTGGTGACAGTGACCCGGTTGCGCGATGGTCTGACGCTGTTCGTCGACAACGCCTCGCGGCTCGAAGCTGCCGTCGCGCGCAACACCGGCATGAAGCGCTCGGCTCTGGAAACCGTCGGGCAACTGCGCGATGCAGCAGCGTCAGGGCTGGCGAAGGGCACAGCAGAAGCTGCCCCGCAGAAGGAACCACCCGAGCGCGAACGCTCGATCGTCAAGCCGTTCGAGATCGGGATTTGATGGTGCTCAGATCGCGCGGCCGAACCAAAGCACCCGGCCGACGATATTGATCGAGCGCCGATCAAGGCCCTGCCAACTGGGATAGGCGTCGTTGTCGCTCACCACCGAAATCTTGCGGCCCTGTGGTTCGATCGCGACCCGTTTGACGTTGAGCGCCCCGTCCATGCGCAGCACGTAGATCCCGTCACGCAGCCGCGTCTGCTCGTCCGACACGTCGACCAGCACTTCGTCACCGTCGTGGAGGGTCGGCTCCATCGAGTCGCCGTTCACCTTGATGATCGACAAATTCGCCGGCTTGGCCTGGGTAAGCCTGCGCAGCCATTTGTCATCGAACCCGAATTGGCCAGCCCTGGCTTCTGATCCGGCCACTGCGCCATGGCCCGCGGAAGCTTCGACGTCGAGCACCGGGATCTGCACCAGTTCGACGATCGGACCAGAATAGGACGTTGGACCGCCGAGCACAGCTTCATCAACCCCGAAAAACTGCGCCAGGATCTGCCGGTCCCGCTCGTCGAGATAGCGCGGGCTGCCTTTGCGGATATACTGCTGGATATAGGATACGTTGCGGCCCAGGAGCCGCGAAATTGACGAGTAGTTGCATCCGCGCCTGCGGATCAGTTCGTCGAGCGTTGCGCGTGGATCATCCATGGTTGCATTCCTGCGAGGCTAGGATTTTATCCTAGGGCTAGGAATCGTCCTTAAATAGAACGAAAAGGGAACGCAAGAAGGATTTGAAGGTCGCACGGGTGGTTGATTTTGGCATAAGGAATGGCACTGCCAGCGGGATCACTTGTCAGATTTGACTCGACAGATTTCGTAAAGCAGAAATCAAGTTTCGACGAGAGGGGATGATCGAGGACATGCTAACCATGGGCGAAATCGACAGTCTCGAGCGGCAGCTTAAGAAGGCAGCAGTCTCCTTGAATAAAAAGAAAATGATTGATGTGACGCTGCTCGAGATTATCGATGAATCGATGGTGTGGCCCATGTCATTTGAGGATCTCGCACCGATTACTGCCAACCACGGTATCGACAATCTTATAAGCCGAGCACCACTCTTCATTTGCGCAGTCGCCACCGAGATCGGCTTTCGCTTCGAAGGCGTTGGCACAGTTTTTTGGGCGAAGTTTGCAGATGCGCTCGGAGTCCCCGTAACGCTCGTTCAGCGTCAGAAAATTGCTGAGCAATTTGAAGTGCAGGCACAACGCTTTTCTCTAGCTAGACCAAGCGAGAGTAAATTTAGCAGTCATTTTTCAATAATCGCTTGGCCAATTGCAAACGCGCTTTTGCCGATCGACCTAGTCGGTCCGGTTAGTCGACTCATGGCGCGCGCTCCAATTGCGTCACTTCCTGGTCCGGGACGAGATGTCAATTTCGCCACCTTACGCGCATGGGCAAGCGCCGCTGAAGGTGCCCGACTGACTGACTGGCTACGGTTTGAGGGTCCGACTACCCGCGTTTTAACTTCACTTTTGACTGACAACCGAGGATCAATGCTGTCGCAAACAAGCTATAATCGGTTGCGTGATGCTGTTGGAATGAACACCGAAGCATTTTTTGCTACGCGTACGGCCCGGCTGCGAAATCGGACGATCAAAGCCGGATCGAAAGCCGAGCAAAGTTCTGGCCGTTTGTTGCTGACGCGCGATACGACGGGAGTCCGTCTCTTCGTGACTTGGCCAGCTCTTCCGCCCGCACTGTTTGAAGAAGCGCGAGGAATAGCGCGTTCAGCGGGGTGGCGACCGCGTTTATGGGGCAAGGGCTCACTACTCCACCCAGACAACGCACTTGGTCCTGGACCCTTCGCTTTGGAACTCGGCTCGGCTCCCCAACAAGACGAAGCCTCATATCCGAACGTTGCCGATTTGTTTGGAGTTGGCAGCGATATCACTGCCGCACTCGCGGCGCGGATGATCGACTGGACGCCGGATTTGGTGTTCGAGCCAAGCGAGGATCGAACCCGAGCGGAGCAGAAAGTCAACCTACCTAGCAGCTCAATCGGTACGTTTTGGGTTGCAACGCGCAACCAGATGTCGATCCTAACGGCGTTGCGAAAGGTCGGCGAAGCGTGTGGGTACTCTATCTATGAAGCTGATCTTGCCCTAAATGGGGATCGTGAACTCCTTATCCGAGCTAGCTTGCTGGGCAACGAAACCCGTATGATGCTTGCGCGCCATCCGATCGACGCCATCGGTGCCGACCTGGGTGTGGTGCGATCTAATCGGCCATTTCTCTTCTTTAGGGAGGGAAAGGACATGGCAAACAGCGCGCCACAAAAGCTGACAACCGGGGGGCGAATTGGCGCAGTTCCCGGCGTGGCTGGTTCACCGGGAGTTCGCGCTGAGGCCGCAATCCCTGCGACCGAGAGCATCGTCGATCTCTTGCTTTTCGAACGCGATAACGCGTTTGAAGCCCTTGTCGAACGCCGGTTGCAACTTCGCGTCGAAAGCCCGTCACCCCTTGTGAACGTAGTAATTACTGCCGATCTCGAAATCGACGGGGCGCTGGTCGCGCGGGGACGCGCCTTGTTAGCATTGCTGCCAACCACGGTGAGTGCTGCATCGACGTTGCTTGCGCCGCTCTATGCGGATTCGATCCGGGCAAAGTTACTTGAGACCGGCAGAGGACGTTTACGCATTATCGTCGGTCATTCGGCTCAAATTGAGATTGCTCTCGCGCGGGCTCCTGCATCGGTTGACTGGAGTGGTTCGCTGCCAGAATTAATCGGTGCTGAGATGTCGTCGGTCTTGGTTGGCTCGACCGCTCACACACCGCATCGCTTCTTGCCGGAGAAGGCAATTTCGACGCCGACGCGCGGGGTTTACGCCTTTGGCCTTAAGCTGCCAGACGGTCGGATGGCCGATCCGCTCATGCTGCTGACTTCGGATACCTTCGACTATGGCGATTTCACTGCCCATTTCGGCGACGATCTAGGATCTCGGCGGATGTTCGATCACGGTAAGGGCGTCGGGGAAATCGCACGAGCGCGTGTTGCGTGGGCCCGCGCAATTTGCACGTCATTGTCCGCAATTGCTGCAAAGACCCGGGTAGTGCGTCAGTTCGACGAGCCATTGGTTATCGACCTCTGCGGACGGCCATGGTCATTGTCTGAGGCGCGAATCAAAGATCGACCAACCGACCCCCATGCAGCGCTATGGCAGGTAGCACTCGATCGCGGTCTTGCTCTCCTCCCCGATCAGGCCAAAAACCGCTACAGCGCCGATTTTGGCAAGGAATTTGCTGTTCACGCGCGTATCATGGACCCAGAGTGGGGAACTGCAAATGGCGTTCCAGTCGATGGCGCAATGGATGACGCTCTCAACGCCGCATTTTCTAAGGTATTGTCGAAGCTTCATGAGCGTGGGCTCCTGTTAGATGTCGAAGATGATTTTGATTTCGGTTCGCCTGCGGAGGACTGGGATGCTGCAGCTGCGAGCGCGCTGAAAATCATTGAACTCCCCCCGCTCACCAAACTGCTGGCGCCAAGCGATGGCGCACGGCAACTTGCTGAGCGTTCTTATTCTCATGTTGGCATTGCCGAACTGGCGGAAGACCTCGCCGCTTGGACCAAAGCTTGGGCGCTGCCCCGTGGGCAACTATCACCTGAAGTGGCGGCTAGTGCGCTGCAACTCTGGCTATCTCCCGCCTCCTGCGATGGTGTTGATGCCGCGATCCATGTTCTGGCCAGCGACCCATTTGTCGCCCGCGCGACGCGCTATGCCGCAATCCGCCTCAATCCGAGCTACGTCGAGGTCGCCCAATGAGCGATTTCCATCGCGTCCTGCTTGGGCTTCACGCCGGTGCCCGGCGGGTGGACCGGGACCAGGCTTTGCTTGGCGCGCTGGGTGTCGGAGCCTTTGCTTATGTCCATCAGATCGACAGCGTCCACCGCATGCTTACAGGAACTGTATGCCGCTGGCTGCTCGCCGATGAAGTCGGTCTCGGCAAGACAGTGCAGGCAATCATGGTCATGCGCGCGCTTGCAGCGCAGAGCCCGCGACCGCTGACTGCTGCACTGGTTGTGCCGGACGATCTGGTCGGGCAATGGGAGGAAGAGCTGCTGTGCAGGGGACATGCGCTAGCGCTCGAAAGCGGCGAACAGGGTGCGGTCGCTGGAAATCTTGTGCTGCGGCTGTGTCGTCCCAGTCGCCTGCTAGCCGGTGGCAAGATTGTCGCTGACAGGATCGATTTGCTGCTGGTCGATGAGTTCACCAAGCTCCAAGTGCAGATACGCGAGGATCTGATCGTCGCCGCACGAACTATACCCAACCTGATCGCAATGACCGCGACGCCTGCACTCCATGACAAGCGGCAACGTCGGGAACTCATGCGACTGCTCGAACCCGAAGCGGACCGAATTGCGCGTGCCGAGAGCCGAGACGTTCTTGACGTACTGGCGGAGCGCGAGGTCGCGGCTCACGCGGCTCACGCGGCAGATCTGCAGGACGCGGGCAAGCGGCGTGCGATCGAGGAAAGCCATGGTCTCTACCGTCGACTTATCCGCACAGCGCGCGACGATTATCCCAACGCGCTTCCCAAGCGGGTATATCAACCGATAAAATTGTCGCCGACCGATGGCGATGCCGAGCGCGCTCGATCGACGAGGGGTTATCTTGAGGCAGCTCGAACGAGCAACCTTAACATCGACCGCAAAGCGCTTCTTCAGGTTTCGGGTCGCAGTCCACATTCACTGCGACGTCGTTTGAGCACTCTGCGGCGGACTACACCTGAACTGCAGGAAGCATGGCAGCTAATCACTACATGCCTCCGCGATGAACCTGGCGATGCGAAGCTTGACGCTTTGATCGATCATCTGCGTGACCTAAATTTCGAACACCCCGACCGGCGTGTGGTAATTGTTGCCGAGGATGATCCTACGACGGATTATCTGAGCGAAGCTATTGAGAAACTGACCGACATGGAAGTCGCAAGAAAGCGGCGGACCAGCACGGCGGCAGACGAATTGGAGGTTCAAATCACCCTCCTCAAGGATGCCCTCGACGATTTCATTAGTGGCCAAGCCAAAGTGCTAGTGGCGTCCGAAGCAGCACGCGAAGGGCATAATCTGCAATTTGCAGATGAGATTATCTTTTTCGCTCTGCCCTGGTCTCCTCCAGACATCCAACAATGGATCGGCCGTATCGACCGACTTGGCACAAAGGGGCTTCCCGCTAACCGTCGAATTGCGATCACGCCGATCGTGGTCGAGGGTTCAATTGAGCATAATATCCTTGGAGTCCTCGAAAGTACTGGTGTTTTCTTGCGCAGCGAAGTGTTCGACGAATCAGAATGGGAAGAGATCAGCGACGCGATCGGTGCGGCTGTTAATGGCGTGACGGGTGCGAGTTGGGGCGATGCTGAACGGCAGGCCAAAACGCTTGGTGCCGCTTATAACGAATGGCTAGAAGCGACCATCCTGCCGCCTTCACCGCGCACTGTCCTCGCTCTTAAATTTGAGACCGCGTTGCGCTGTCGACCCTATGCCGCACCGACGCTTGATTTTGGTGATGATAGGTGGAACTGGTTTCAGGCGCGGGAGCGTGCCGTCGAAGTGATGATCAAACTTGCACGCGAGGATGTTCTGGACGTGCGCAATGGCCACTGTGGCGACCAGCGGTTCAAGACCATGTGGTACAAGACAAAGCCTGAGCCAGGTGAACTGATCATCCCTGACCTAGATCCACAAGGCAGTTGGCACCTCCAAGCTTATATCACGCGCCGTTCCGAAATCGAATGCCCACCGCGACCCTACGTAGTAAAGCAGGGCAAGCGTTCACTGCGGTTCTTCGACCATGGCTGTGGCATTCACGATGGTGCCGTCGCCGCCTTCGAGGCTAAGGCACCCGCTACCGATATCACATCCGAATTTACAATCGAATACCCCATCGGCCATCCTGCACTGCTTTGGGAAGGTCGCAGAGTGCTGTTCGCGACGAGCGAGGTTGATCTGCGAGGTGCACTTGCTTTCGATGCCGAGACGATCTTGGGCACCAGCGACGAAACGGCATCGAGGCCTGAGCGGGACGCGCGAGCTAGCGTAATTCGTACCGCACTTGCTCAATTTCAGGCGGATCGTCGTTGGCTGATCGATCTGGCTCCGCCCGAAATGGTATTCGCGACAATGGTTGAAGATGGCGATGAAATGGTGGTCGCAGACGCGGCAGCGGCTCTCCTCGCGCCCTTCCATGATGGGGTCGGTGTTCGCCAGTTGCCACGCCGACGCTCGATGCTGTCTGAACCGAAGCTCAAAGCAGCCCGGAATGCCGTCACGCGCGAACTCAACCGGATCGGGGGAGTGTATTTCGCCCGTGCGCTCAAGGCAGTCAGGCAGCAGTCCGGTGCACGGCTATTCGCAAGTCAAGCTGAAGCTGACAACCTGATCGACGCTGCGCGTGCTGAGCTTAAGGCGGCGGACCTCGCCGAGGTTCCTGCGGAGATAAAGCGGGCGGGCAAACGCGGCGCGGATCTGATGCTTGAACTGACATACGCCGCATGGAACGCCCGGGCCGCAAGGCTTGAAGGTGTCGAAACTGCGCTCGGTGATGTCGCTTCGCTGAAGCAGCCGAAGTTTTTCTGGGTCATTCCCAGATCGGTTAACGCGCCAAACCCATGAAGCTTTCGATTACACTGTTAGCCAATGGATCCAAACGCCAAGACCAGGCTTTAGTCTGGATTCCTGTAAGCAGTGCAGCCCGTTCCAACTGCCGCGGCGGTTCGGTCAGAAAATCGAACTGACCTGTCGCAGGATCATAGCGGGACACAGGATGGCCCGCATCCAATGTCTGCCCGATGACAATCCAGCGCCATACATCCCGGCTTGGAGGAAACCAGATGGAGGCGGTGCTGCCATCGACATCCAAGATCGCGACACGGCTGCTGTAGCCGTTTTTTATAATGGCCGGAAAGCAGCCGGATTTCTCAACTCTCTGCCAACGACCCGACGGTGTCGGGTCAGACTTCCCGAAAAATGGCCCCAATCCGCTCAGAACTGCAACCGAGTTGGGCTCATCGAGCGCATAGCGGTCGCCGCTCGTAGCGAAAGCTTGGGCCAAGTGAAAAAGCGCGGTCGGCCCATCATTCGCGGCATCGGTCCCGAGCAATTCGACTAGCGCATTGCGCCATTCCGGGCGGCCCAATTCAGCGTGAAGGCTAAGCTTGGCAACCGCCGGGCCCCGATCCACATCGCGTGCGGACCGGCGGACAGCTACGTTGGTGCCGGCGTCAGTCGCGGCGCCAAGCATTGCCACCTCGGCTCCCCCCCAGTCTACCTGACGCGGTGGTGTTGGCGCGTAGCCACGACCCGCCGCAGTAGCATATTCGTCGAGGTCGCCGCTGAGTTCCAGAATACGAAGCGCTTCCTCAATTCGGTTAGCGAGATACGATTCATCAAGCGCCAGCGGTCGATAGGCTTCTTTCAAACCCGAGGTGATCCGTCCCCTGCTGATGTAGCCGCCCTCGACAACAGCACCACGAATATGGCCAATCACCATTTCGAGCGAAGGCGCACCTCCGGCGTCCGCAACGAAGCCGATCGCCTGACCCCAAGCACTCACTCGTCGGAACCGGTCGCGACGGCGGCGGCCAGCGCTGCGTCGAGACTCTCCTTGGCGGTACGGTCGTGGGCGACGATGATGAGATGAGATCGCGCGCGCGTCAGCGCGACGTAGAGGTCACTGACTGTGAACAATGTACCGAGACCGGAAAAATCGCACAAGATAACGACGTCGGCTTCAAGACCTTTGAAACTGCGCGCGGTAGTCACGAGCACGCCCTTGCCGTCACGCCAAGCGCTAGCTTCATCAATTAATGGGACGCCGTCAACAGCAGTGACGTTGGCGAGGGGGCCCTTGGCCTTGCTTGCAGGACCCAGGATCGCGATCTGGCGTGGTTCGAGCCGGTGATCGGTGAGCAGGGATCGTAGTTCTTGATGGACGAGACCGCTGATCGCCGCAGGCGATTGGGGCACGATCAGCTTGGGCGGTCGACCGAGCGGTGCCAGTTCAAAAGGCTCGCTCTCAATACTCGTCGCGCTGTTCGCACAGGCGACGATCCGGCGCGTGTTGCGGCAATTGACGTCGAGCGCGACGTTAAATGCCCCTTTGAGGGGTGGTGCGATTGGATCGCGTCGTAGACTTTGTGCCTTGTCGAGAAACGCCCAGACCGGGTTGGCGCGATCGCACAGATAATCGAGCGCGTCCCACCAGCCTGGCGAGAAGTCCTGTGCTTCGTCGACCACAAGGGCGTCGAACGGCGGGCCATCAGGATAGAGTTCCATGGCCGCCTCAGCGAGGAGATCGGGTGCTCTTTCATCCCACCAACGCTGGGTATCGGCAGCATTGGCGACAAACTCGACGCCAGCTTCTTTGCACAGATCGGAAGCGAGGCGATGGAAGTTCTGAACCGTGATCTTGCCTCCATTCTCAGCGAGATCCTCGCCGATTTCCTCGCGGATCCATTTGGCGAGTTCGCTGTTGAAGCAGGTGAAGAGGATCGCGTCGCGGGTCTTGGTGAAAGAACGCGCACGCTGGATCGCTAGCAAAGTCTTGCCCGATCCGGCGACACCTTCCACGATCGCATGGGTATTGGCATCGAACGCGCGTAGCACCTGCAACTGCTGGCGAGTTAGCCGCGCGAGTGTCTCGGCAGTATTATCGACGCTGACGCGAAGCGGCTCATAGATGCGGAATTCAGGCGCAAGCGCGCGGCGAACCGCATCGAACTCCAGCACCGAGAGTTCATGCTTACCACCGCCGCCGGCCTTGTAAGCGCGCAGGATAGCTGGCTCGATGTCCGACAGGTCGTCCATAGTGATGATGGCTTCTACGGGTAGGTCGCTGGGTGGGTGATCCTTGTAAAGACAATGCGGAAAGGCGACCCCGACCGAAATGATGGTGCGGTCGGCGATCTGCTTGCCGCAGATCAAGTTGAGACGCTTCTTCAGTGCCCAGAGGCTGCGCCGCGCCTGCTTGACCGGGTCTTTGATCTGCCTGGGTTCGGACTTGACCCACCGTACCCAAGTACGACCTTTCAAGGCGATCTCGCCGCCCTTTACCTCAAGAATAAGCAACCCATGTTGACGATGGAGAATAAGGAAATCGGCTTCGCCCTCACGAGCAGGCGCATCGATATCGTCGCGCGCAGGAAAAACCCAGGGCAGCGAATGCATAACAAGATAGCCCGACCCGAGTTGCTTCAGCATCGCGCGCGCGACGTCCGCCTCTGAGCCGAATTCCATCATCTCGGGGTCAATAATGGGGATGAATTGGGCCATCAGGACACCGCCCTCACGAACAACGCAATCGGAACCACCTCCTTCGCGGGCTGCACCAATTCGCTCGCACACTCCATAAAGTGTGAGGCAGGACGGTAACGAACGCGGATGCCATCGCCCGTCACCGACTGGAGGAGCCCGACCGTCCAGGTCTCTCCGGTCGCACCGAACACTTTGCCGTCTGTCCGGCGAAGAAGAAATACGTCTGTCTTCTCAGTGGCCTTATCGGCACCTCCGAGGTAAGGGCGGAATAGGCACATCGTTCCTTTGGGGACGGGACCACCGCCATCACCCTTCTTGCCGCTGAGTACGTTGGCTGTTAGCCGGAATAGGACGTCGCCCTTTTCTGCACCGCTTACGGCAAAGCGTGGAGCCGTTGCCGCAGACGTAAGCTCGCCCGCCGCGACGGCGACTGCACTTAACTCGGGAATGCCATTGGGGTCCGGTTTTAGACCGGCATTGGGATCTACATTGGGTAGAGAGAGTGCCTCGCTCGACGCGATCGGAAGGGCGCGCAGAACGAGCAGAATGTCCACCGCAATCGCATTCTTGCCATCTGCGAGCAGCGCGCCTCGTGCTGAACCAGGACGACTCCCGACAAAAGGATGGGCCAAGCAGATCACTTCGCCATTGTCCTTGATCAGCCCGCCATCGGCGCGTTTGACCGAAGCACCGCTTTCGGTCAGATCTGCTACAAGACGATCCAGCGCAAGGTCTTCTCGGATCATGTCTATTGATAGCGGTGCGCCCTTGAAGGCTGCGCGCAGCAGGTCGGCACCAATACGCCGATCAAATAGTTCATGTTCGTACCGATTCTTGTAGGATCGCAGACACTGGTAACAACTATCGTCGCAGTCGCAGCTATCTAACAATTGGAGTGCGTCATCGACGAGGCGTTGAGGCTCGCGCGCTGCCGCCTTCACGAAACCTGCCCCCCCTGCGGCCTGATCATAAAGATAGAGGTCGATAAATTGTTGGATGCCGTCGCCCGGGGCGAAACGGAAATCACCATCGATGTCGTTGGGCTCTAGGTCTTCCAATCTGCAGGCCGCGCGGCGAAGAGCCTCGACAGCCGAGCGCGCGGCGATCGTGGTTGATGGTCGATCAGGATCAAGGTCCCATTCCGACGGGAGCGCGAGCCGGAATACAGCGACATCCGTCTTGAACTCGTTTCCGAGCACAATTTTGGCTGGGTTGCCGTCGCATTCGACGGTTTCCTTGGACCGATTGGGTCGCGGTCGCGGGTGAGTTTGACCTCCGCGTAGTCGCCGCAGCGCCGGATCGAAGTCCGCAGGCTCTATGCGTCCGCATTTGTTGCAATAGTTGAAGCCGTAATCGGTTGCGCTCAGCGTCCCGCGATTGGTGACGACGAGGGTCTTGCTATCACCCCATCCTTCCCAGCCTGTGCCGATCGGCCAGGCTTCGCCGCCAATCCGAGATTCGGGCGGGAATTGCAGCGAATCGAGTGTGGCGCGTGTCGGACGAAGCCGCGTGCCGGCGTCGAAATCGGGCGGAAGCGCTGTGGTCGTCGGGGGGTGCGAGAAGCCAGTTGGGCGCACCCAGCGACGGGCTGGGCCGAGAGCTCCCCGGCTCGCGCATGCCGGGCAGTCGCGAGTTTCGTCGACATAACCACCGGCCAAATCCTTTAGATCGGCATAGTTGCAGACTTGGCATTGGTAATAGAGTCGGCGGTTACGATAGGCCTCATAGCGGTCATCTTCATGCTCCGAATAGAGGCCGAGAGAGATGTAGCGCTGGCTGTCAACATAGACCTCGTGCCCCGGTGCATATTGGCTGAGCGCGGCATTTAGGCCGAGTTGCGGCGAATAGCGGCGCTTTGGCTTCCAAGGGTCAGTGTCGCTTTCGAACACGCTGAAGGTCGCGACATCGGTAGGGAATGCGTATTTGGGCAACAGCCCCACGTCGAAGAGGCGATCGAGCAACTTACCGTTGTCGATGACGCCATGCTCCTCGTCGTCGGCGTCTTCCATCACCTCGTCTTCAATGTCCTCATCGACATGTAGCGATTTAGCGGGCTGCGCCGGTGGCGCAGCTACAGGGGGTTCCACCAGCGCGTGCTCGAGCGATCCGGGAAAACTATCTAGCAATTCATTCGCAACGAGCGCCGGGCAATGCGCGGTGAACATCCGCTCGAGATCAATTCGCAGCGCCTCGCGGTCGTCGGAAATCCACCGCTTAAAGCCAGCAAGCGAGAAGACATCTTCGGCACCATTCATGAAATCGGCGACGCTGCCTAATGAAGAAAAGACGTCCGCACTGCCACCGACGGTGTCGATGCGGTCTTGCTGGAAGCGTCCGATGAGATAAGCGAGCGCTTGGCGCCGTGCAATGACGGGATTGTCCAGATTGAGGATTGGGTCAGGAGCGGGACCGGCCACGATCGGTGCCGGGTCGCGGAAGAAGCTCTGATCGTGGCTGTCGGCACCGCAGAACATCACGACGGTGGAAAGACCGGCGCCGCGCCGACCGGCACGACCGGCCCGCTGTTGGTAGTTGGCACGTCCGGGGGGCACATTGCGCAGGGCGACGGCGGTCAATCCGCCGATATCGATGCCGACCTCCATGGTCGTCGTGCAGCTCAATATATCGATCGGCGAGCCGATGCGACCGTCCTGCTCGATTGGTATGTCCTGGAATCTCAGCTCATATGCTTCGTTGCGCGACATTGCGTTCGCGAGGCCGCTATCGTTGAGAGCGGCAGAATGCTCTTCGGCGATCAACTGGTGAGGCGCATAGGTGTCGTCGGGATCGTTCAATCGCTCCCACAACCGTCGGTAGAAGGCCTTGCGACTGCGGAAAACGGCATCTTGGGCGGGGTCGATGGTCTTTGCGCTGCCGCCACAGTAGCCGCATGCCGCGCCCAGCAATGCGTTGAGTGGGGAGACCTTGGTGCAGCGCTCGCATCGCTGCCATGCTGTGGTATCGCCTGGATCGAGCGTGACTCGACCGGCCTGGACATTAAAATCACCTTGCTCCCCCGGACTGAAAACGGATCGCAGCACGGGCAAACAATTTGTCAGGAAGTCGCCCTTCACCCAGGATTTGAGGCCTCGTTGATCAAGCGCGCTGGCGATAATTTTGCTGAATTTCCCATTCCAAAGCCGCACGCCAGACGAGCCCTTGGCGGATTCGATATTGGTGGGCGTCGCCTGGAGCTTGATCGCGTGCTTGCGCATCGCTTGCCAAAGCCAGAGCTCGATGAGCGAGGCCCGGACCTCCCCCACGGTCAAGCCATCGATCGTAGGGATTTTGAGTTCGTCGATCAGCTTCTGCTGTTCGGTCTTGGTGAGCTTGGGACGCAACATTGCCAAAGCTAGCGGGAACAAGCCTGTATGATCGTCCTGAAGCACCGCGTATATACTCTGGAAGACCGACAACGGTGCATCGTCGGAGGTCTGGGAAGTGAGACCGCGAAAGTCGTCATTCTCGGCATCGTCGTTGTCAACGAGAGCAGTCGCCATTTGGCCTGCGCGGTCCATGACGCCGTCATCATCGCCAAGCGGGCGCAGCCGGACACCGAATTTGGCGGCGCCGAGCGCGACTGCAAGCGGCGCGTCATTGAGCGACGCTTTGTAGGTGGGGTGTCGAAGAGCTGCCATGCCGACTAACAGTAGCGGTCTAAGGCTGTCGCGAAATGAAAAGGTCTTCATATCGCCGGCAAGACGCGATGCGGTCTGGCGACCATCAGAAAAGACGAGCGCCTTTCGGCCCTTTAGCGGTGTGTGACTCTCAGGACGTGGTGGCTGCTCGAGTACTTGTACAGTGATCAGTTCCTTAAAGGGCTGCTCACCCTTGGTCTGAAGGTCGGAGATCCCGCCAATCGCGGCGTCGCCGCAGACCGCCTCACAGCGCGGGCAATTGTCGAACAAAGTAGCACTTGAGATCGGCGGCAACCAGACTTCGCGGTTGAAACCCCCACTACCGTCGATGCGTCCCGAACCAAGATCGAGATAAACGGGGCGCAGAAGTCCGGCCTTCTGCGGGAACGGATCCTCAAGGCATACGTGGATAGGCTGGATCAAGCTGGTATCGCCGGCATAGGCGCGACCGTTGTCCTGCCAGAGATGCTCGACTCCGGTTGGGGCGCCGACATTGGCACGTGCGACTGATAGGCCACAATCACGACAGCTATGAAGTTCGTAAACTTGTGATCCACAAAGGCAGTTCTGGCGCGCCTCAGCATAGAGGGCCCCAGTGGGCCCACCGCGCTCTTCCGTCGAGATTTGATTGCACTGAGGGTTCGCACACGCCCACAGGCCAGGGAGCCCGCGAAACAGCAGATGGACGCGGGCTGGCAGTAATGGTGCGGCACCGGCAGTTGCTCTGGCGAGCGAGGCGAGTTCGACCAAAGAGTCGACTGCCGAGGCAGCAGTCTCTGAATCTATTGTAGGGAATAGCGCTGCAGGCAGCGCTGTGAAAGCCCACGCTGCCCCAGGGGAAGGGACTGGATCGGTAGGGGATGACGCGCCAGACGTAATGTTCCGAAGACGCCCAAGCACTTCTGAGCCATCAAGGATCGCGGCAAGCGCGCTCGGCAGATCGTCCTCTGTCCAGTCACAACTCTTATCTGTTGCCGTTCCAAGATCATACAAGCGCGAAAATGCGACGCTACCGGAATCAGTGCGCACATCATCGACAATAAGGAACGGCAATTCGGTGGTCGCCGTCGTCCCGCTTGCCACAACCACGAACTCCTCGACCTCCGCGCCGGAGGCGTCGCGTCCGTGTACTTTGACAATAATGTCAGCGGTACCACTGTCCTTACGGGACAGGGTAACGGTGCGTGCGTCCGAATGCGCAGCATATTTGGCGAGGGGAACGAGCACTTGCGCGCGATCAATCGGTGACGAGGATTGGAGCATCGCGAGCGGAACGGATGCGAGGGCTGTGGCGAAGTCTGCGGTACCAGCACCTGCGGGCTCGAAGGAGCGCTTGTCTCCTTGCAGTGTCTGGATGCGTGCTTTCTCAAGCCCGGAAAGGCCCGCTACAAACTCTGCGGCAGAGTCGCCATCCGAGAAGGATGCGCTGGTCGCGATGAAGACAACACGGGATGGCGGCAGGCCCAGGCGGTCTAGCAGCCGGCGGATCAGAAAGGCGACCTCGGTGCCATTGGCCCCGCGATAAAGGTGGGCCTCGTCGAGGACAAGGATGAACTTTTCGTTCGGATGTGCTTCAAAATAGGCACGTGTGTCGGCGAAAATACGTCGCTCTATCGGCCGGAGAAGCATATATTCGAGCATCGAATAGTTGGTGATGAGGAGATCGGGGCTGGCGTCCTGAATCTCGTGCCGGGTAAGGAGTTCGGGATCCTCGGGCCGCTCGTTGGCGCGCAATGGCTCGCCATTTTTGGTCTGCCAATGCTCGCCTGATTTACCGTACCATTTGCGAAGGCCGTCGAAGGCGCCGAGGAAGCTGTCGGGCTTCGCTGGCCAACGTCCCTTCTCCTTGAGGACACGGACGAGGGCCTGATCGTTAGCATCGCCAGAGCATGCGCCATCCTCGATCTTCAAATAGTATTCGAGGGTCTTTAATCGCTTCTGGTCGCGGTCACCGTCGCGGATTCCCGGATACAGGGTGCGTCCGGTATAGCGTCCAAATTTAGCCGGGCGTCCGGCTGCACCCGTGAAGAACTTTCGGACTGCAGAGGCACCGAATAGGGTTCGAAGGCGGCCCAACTGGTCATTGACCAAAGCGTTCATTGGATAGAGCAGCAGCGCGCGGACGGCGCGGGTCTCGAAATTCCTAGACCGGTGAATTGCTTCGTCCGCGAGGCGCGCAAGCACGGGCAACAAGAAACTCTCGGTTTTGCCCGAACCGGTGCCGGTCGTGACGACGATGCCGGTACCGCCGGCATCGGAGCGCATCGTTTTCTCGAGCGCTTGCGCCTGGTGCTCATAAGGGGGGTCGAAGAGGAGGTTGTCGGCAGCTTTCGTGGCGAGTGAGGTCAGGAATTCGCGGACATCGCTATCGAGATCAAGCGACGCGAAGGCTCGATCGCCGATGTAGGCTGGCGTGCTCTCGATATAAGGGGTCTGGGCGACTCCACCTTCCATCAGCAGGCGACGACGAAGGTGCACAACTTTAGGGTTGGAGAGGTGATAGGTAGCTTCGATGTAGGACGCGAGCGCCTCCCGCATATGTTCTATTTCAGTTCGCACACTCCACCCCCCCCGTGCGTGGCGGCTCGTCCTCCCCGCGTCGCGCCAGTAAATCTTTAGCTACAGTAGCGTTGCTGCTGCCGGCATCAACACAATGCATAAGGTATCGGTAAGAGGGCAAATGAAAATTCTAGGACAGCAAACGTTAATGACGGCGGCCTTAGCCGCTCCGGCGGGATATCCTATCACGCAGATTGGGCGGGGAGGAGGCCGTCAGGTACCGCCGCCCGTCCGATGTTAGGCCACGCCCACCCGGACCAACACGAATCAGATCTAACCGAGCCAGATATTCTGAGACATTCACGAAGTCACCTCGGTTCGAAATACCTAGGGCACGTCGGATTTCTTCCTCAGCAACGGCCCCCCGCGTTCGCAGCAGCTTAAGATAAGCGATGTGATCTGGGCCAAGGCCATTGCTGTCCACGCCCAGCGTCTCCTGGAACCAGTTTGAGACCGCATCGACGCTCATGCGTTCGCTGACTTCTGGCTTTGTCGGAACCCTTCCAAAGGCTTGTTCTGCCGTACCGTAAAAACTCGACACAAGCGGCTCGAGGATATTGACGCTTGGTCGCGGACTACACTGCATGCGGGCCGAAATTTCCAGGCATGTCTCACGACTAAGCCCTGGTTGCCCAAGCTTTTCGACCGAGTGTAACCACACGATTCCCGCCATTTCCTCTAGCGTGTAGGACCGCAAGATTGTCTTGTCGGGCCGACTCTGAAACGCTTCACTCAGCTTGCCGGGATCGGTCGTAGCGAGCAGGAAAACCACTTCGCTGAAGTCGTAGATCACATTTCCGACGGTGGTGTTGCGGCGCTCGTCAAGCGCGCTGAGCAAAACTGTGGAAACAGCACCCGCCACAGCATGCACTTCATCAATGAAAATCAGGCAAGGGTCGACCCGAACCGTCCCGCTTGGACTATCGGGAACCTTATCGAGTTCGGCGAGCCGGTCTATGATCATCTCCGGGCGACGAAGATCGGCACCGTTGAAGATGATTGGTTCAAGTCCTAACAGTTGTTCGGCGATCCGCCGCGCAAGCGTGGTCTTGCCAACGCCCGCCGGGCCCACGAACAGCTTATCGAGAAAACGTTCGTCCCAACCCTTGGCTTTGCGCGCCTGATTGTCGAGCTCGCGTGCGATTTCATCTTGCCCGATCATTCCCAGGGCGTTCACCTGGGGTGGCCAGACGGCACCCGTACCGGACGTGGGCAAGACGGATAGCATCGGCGTCGTTTGGGAATCTGGCTGACGGGTTGGCTCGCCCTTCGGCTGCGCGGTAGCACTGCTGCTTATCTCCGGCGACGCCGGTTTTGGAGCATTACTGGTAGAGGGATTTTCGGTCACCTGCTTCTCAGCCAGCCCCACAGCTTTTGTGACGGACGTATCGGTCGGTCTGTTCGCTGGCCGCGTAGGTCCAGCGCCCTCATCTGCCGACGTTGGATCTATCGGTGTATCCGGCGAGCCATCGGGGGTAGCCTTCTGGACGAAATCCTTCCCGAACAATTCCTCAGCCAATTGTTCGGTAATGGTCCGCACCGTGATTGGGATCTGTCGTGCGCCGAGTGGCGTCAACCGAGGCGCTTCCGTTGCGCGCAGCTTCACTATCACAATCTCACCGTCGACCTGAACGATCGGTGGCTGTGGGCTATCGCCGAAGAGATCTTTTAGCCAAGGCCCCCATATCTTGCGCTGCGCTGCATCCTCGCGGTCATTCCCCCATCGATTTGATGCAGCCCTAACCAAAACTTCCTTCAACATCTCCGAGCGCGGTGCTGCGAACGGCCCGCTGCCGCTGACCGCGTTGAGCAACACCGCTGCTGTCTTCTCGATCTGATCGGCCGCGTGCCCGATAAGCGCCGCCTCATCGAACAGCATTGCCTCCCTGGTTGTTTTGACCTCTATGCATGTGATGCGGAACGATCCATCCCCCTCGCGACGGACCGCGATAAGATCACAGCGTTCCCCGCCGGTATTGGGGCCGAGCTTGAGCCAGAGCCGAGCGATCCGACCATCGACCGAGGCGACTAGCGCATTGGCATTTTGCCGACGTACATCTCGCGCTGCGAGCAGCATGCCAACAAAACCAAGCACTTTGGCATTGTCAGGCAAGCCGGACTGCTTCTTGATCATATCCAGCAAGCCTGCGCCGACCAAGTTTACGCCTTGCCGCAGGACGTGACCCAAGCCCTCGTCGGTTATCGTCAAATTGCAGCTGCCAAAAGCCGCATACATCAGTGTCGACAGGCGACCGTAATTCGCCGCGCTGAGCAGAACCTGGCGGTTCCCCTCCTTGCGTTGCAGGAGACGGATTGCCTTCATTCCGCTTTCAGGCGGCAGCGCGCGGTCGGCTAGCAGGACCCACTGCGCAGGCGGACGCTCCCCAATTACTAGACTATCAATGGTCGTGCGCAGCCGATCTGCATCTGCGGACGCAATCATCGTGCTGTCACGCTGTTCCTGCTCGAATTCATGAATCATTGTCATGAAGTCGGAGAAGGGTGGTTCCCCCGGATGGGGGCTCAAGCTAATATCGCCTAACATCCTATCGACTACGATTTCGTTGCGCACACAAAAAGGGCTCATTGGCAGTAGGCGCTCGACGCGCCGTCGCCGCACTGAAATTGCTGATTCGTCGAAGATTGCCACAAGATGCTGTGGACGCACCGACAGGACATCGTGGACAAGCTTATCAAGGCTCTCATGCGCATCGCGATCGACGCGAAGATCGAGCCTACCGGCGGCGACCTTCTCATAGACAAGGTCCTGCGCTTTGCCCTCTAGCGTTGCAGCTGCGACAAGCCGATCCTGGTGGCCAGCTGTCGCGACGATTGATACGTCGAGCGCGGGCAATCGATCACGGCTGTTACGCGGCTCGCTCAAAAATTTGGTCAACCGCTCAAGCAGCTTTGCCGGCTCTGGCGGGTTGACGAGGGTCAAGCGCAGTGGGCGCGGATGATTGGGGTAGAGCAGCACATAATGGCTAAGCGCAAGCACCAGCGTCTCGACGCCATCGGCGCTGCTCACTGCGTTGTGGAGATTTTCGAAGGTTGCCAGACCGCAAATCGTGTTGGCAACCGGCAAAAGCTGGTTGAGACCCCGTCCTTCGGGCGTGGCCCCCGTTCTTATAACGCCCAGGAATTGCTCGGGCCGTCGCAGTTCCTCTATAACGACCTTCCGGTCACTATCTGACATACCTCCTACCAGCGACAGATCCCGAAGTACCTCGCCAAGGCGCTGATACCGCCAAAGATGTAGGGGATGAAGTGGCAGCATCACCGCCTTCGCGCTCACGCCGCCATCCGCGCGCCGGATCCGGACTTGGATCAGATCGAGCGAAAGGATCGCATCCAGCGTCGCTTGCGCCCAGTCTCGAGACTCATCCCAGACTGCCCGATAATTTTGCTGAACGGCTTTGTAGAGTTCAGTCGTCACCGCCAGATATTGGGTGCACCGTTCCTTTGTCTCAGGATGGGTGTCCAGCCACTCGCGGGGGTGGATCAGCAATGGCCGGACGGAGTCGGCGAGCGATGCGCGTGCCGCCAGAAAATCACGCCACATGGCCGCAATTGGACGCGAGCAAGCTTCCGCTACGGCTGCAATTTCATCCCAAGCTTCAAGCAGGGATTCGACCGAATAGGATTCACCATCATGCCGCCAGATTGCCTGCGGATCGACAAATACCGGATCAACTTCTGCATAGCGTGCCAGAGCCTGTGGCAGGTCGGCGACATCGGTTTCCATTAGTCCGCCAAAGCGGTCAACAGCGCAAAAGCCCGTGACCCAGTCTATGATCTTCGGATCAATAGACTCATCGAGCTTTGCGACGCCTTGGCTTGTGGACTGGTTGGATGCCAGGCGGTCGCCGTTCTGGTCGAATTCTTCCCAAGCATCCTCAAGTGCCTTGCCGATCGCTGCAAGATCCTCTTCTCGCCCTTCGAGGAGCGCATCAACGGCCATATCTCGGAAATCTGGTTCGTCCGGTCCGGACGTGTCACCTGGATCGCCGCGGTCTTCGATGACATCTGGCTCGTCGTCCGTCGGGGTCTGGATGGTCATCGGCGGGTCGGGAGGCAAGGTCACGAGCTTATCTGCGTCTTCAAGCGTCAAGCCAGCGTCCGGATCCCCCCGCCGATGCGCCTCGAGCCGATCCAGCGCGCGCGTCACCGCAGTCGCCGTATCTAAACTTTTGTAGCGAGTGACGCGCTGGCGCCGCTGCCGAATTTCGCCCGGGGAGAGGATAGTAACGCGCTCTCCGACCTGCAGATTATGTTCGAGCCGCTTGGCAACGTCGTCGGCTTCGAACAGCTGCGGGTCGGCGAGCAATCCCAAAGCCGGTAGCGCATCTCGTGGCGCGTCAATATTGCCCTCGGGCGCGGCGCTCCAAGCGGCGAGAAACGCGGAGACCCCCTCCAGCGAGCGAAGCGAAGCTAAAGGCGGAGACTGGCGAAGTGTCGTCAGCAACGCACGGTGCTGCGGCGTACCGGTGAAATTCGCGCCGGTCTCGGCCCAGTTTAGCAAATAGCTGGCAAGCTCTCCCGAGGAGGCGCGCGAGAAGAAGCGCAGACCATGCACGCTGGGATTATACCCTCTTGCCAAAGCGATGATCCTGGGATGACGTGTGCGGTCATTGCGCCACTCGGTGGCAATGTGCAGGTCGTTGGTTACGCTCACAAGTCCCGAAAGCCCTGCCCCCGCGGCGCTTGCTTGGACATCAGCGTCGCTCGCACCAAAGCCGACCAGTGCTAGCGAAAACGATTGGGCCGGCAATCCGCCGATGGCCAGCGCCGTCAGTAGGCTGTCGATGTCGCAGCGCGGAAGTCCTTCGCGAGCAAAGTCATTTTCGAGATCTAGCCGCGCCAATATCCATGCGGCTAGTGCTTCGCTGACGAAGGATGCAGCAGATCGTACCATCTCAGATGAGCTCTTCAGCATTGATGGCAACAAGGGTCAGACCATCCGATGGCTCGACGGCCAGCCCTAGACGGATCAGCAGTGCTTCAAAAGCCATGGAATTTGGCCTGAGGTCATCGTCGCGATCCAGCGGACCAAAGCGATTTGACCGCAGCAGATCGCCGTCCTGGGCGCCAGCGCCGACCACCAATGACCATGTGGTTCGCAGGCGTTCGGCAAAGTCGGTCATCGTTAACACCTGGTTTTCCTTAAGCAGACTGAGCGCGAGCACGCGCAGCGTATCCGCCTGCAGCTCGATATGTTTGTGTTTGGCGACCGCAGAGCGCGGCTGAACAATTCCGATCCGAACCCCCAGATCGCGAAAATGCTCGTCCAGTATCTGACGAGCCTCTGCAGAGCTTGCGAAGACGTTCCAATCGCCTTCTGCCACGGTTTGTCTATCGACGGAGGAGTAGGCGCGGTCATAGCTTGAGGAAAAGAAGTCGAGCGCGCGCGCATACGTTGCCCGGCTTTGACTCCGGATGCGGGGATTGCTTCCCTGAAGAGCATCGATCAGCAGCAGCGGTGCGTCGCTGGCCTGCCGCATCATATACGCGAACAACCAGCAGCAGATTCCCAATATCACATAGCGCAGAGCGTAGTTTGAACGCTGCCGCTCAAGATTTGCCGTTAGCTGGCCAATTGCGATGGTGCAATCTTGCATCATGGCCGCGATCGCTGCCGCTCGATCGGGTTCGATCGAGCCAAAAAATTCGTCATGACGATCAGGCCACTCCTCGTACTCCGCATCGAGCAATGGCTCGCCCAGCGTCGCCAGAGGCGGTGGCGGTAATTCGATCAGTCGCCTGATCGTTTCAAGCACGATCCGTCCCTCAGCGGTCGCCTCGAAAATGTTGATGACGAAGCTTCCTGAATAGCCGTGGTTCTTCGACGAATTGGAGACGTAACGCACCGAAGGCGCACTGTAGTCGGCACCAAACGTAGAATAAGGGGGGAAGGCGGCGGCAAGCGCTGAGCCGTCATTGTTATAGGCGGCGTTGAGATGCGCCCGCAACGTTCTGAAAGCATCAAGGTCAACCGACGGATCCAGCCTACCAAGATCGATTAGAAGGGGATGCAGCCGGTCCGACGGATAGTCGTCTTGAACGCGCTTACTGTCCTTTGGCGCGATCTTCGGCACAGACGCTTTGTTGAGATATTCAAGCTTATAGTGACGCCCGGTCAGCGCCAGAAGGAAGCTCGTCGCGAAATGGACCGGCTTCATGCGAAGCGGTTGGTACCCCAATATAGCACCATGCACGCGGCGCTCTGCCGCTGTTTCTTCACGCCTTTCGGCGCCGCTACGCACTGGCTTAGGCATAGGTACGTACACCTTCGAATCGACGACCGTCCGCGCTCAGACTGACTTGGATGAGCTCGAGACTCTCAAGATGGACGGACCAGATCGTATCATGTCTGCTTGCTTGGCCCGCTCCCAGCTTCTCGAGAAAGGCGTCGAGGCGATGAATATCCCTCTCGGGTATGAGCTTGCGAGGCAGACCGCGGGCCAGGCGGCGCAGCGTTCGCCACAAGGGGAAATCGATTCGCAAGCGCGGCGAACCGACAATCGTGGGCGCGGTGAGCGCGACATGATCGGGGCGATAGTCGAAGCAACCAGCCAACCGGGAGGGCAGACGCGGAACCTCGAGCTTGAATTGCTCGGCTGCGACCCGTTCGGCGGCGACGAATGAGCGCGAAGGCTGCTCGTGAAAGCGATGTCCACTCCACAGATAAAGATGCTGGTCCCGCGAATCAAAACGGACCGGACAATAGGCAGCGTTGATTGCATTAACCAGATCTGCGACTAGTGCGCGTCCGGAACCGCGCCGACCTCTTAACAGATTTTCAAAGTCGGTGGCATCCGGATCGGCCAGATCAAATACTTCCTGACCGTTCACGTGCTCGAAATAGAAACGCCGCTTGAGGGCGGCAAAATCTTCCCACTCAAGTGTCGGGTGCGGCGGCGGTACCGGAGCGCGCATTGCCCAACCATGACGTACTTCGGGCGCGCGGTTCTCGAGCGCGGCATCCCAGAGTGGGTGACTGCTCGCCGCCGGATCGACAGCCTGAAGCGCTGCCGTTAGATCGAAGCGCTCATCGCGGGAGAACAGCGCCTCGGAATACCAGTCGTTGCGCTGGTAGTCGCCGCGCCCTTGGCGCCCAAAGATCATGCGAGCAATTATGATCCAGAGCTCGCGTACCGTTGCGCGATAGCCAAGCGCCACCAATCGATCGGCCAATGTCCTGAGGCGGGCGCGCACGAGCGGCAGCGACAGCAGTTCGACGTTGCGGCGCGCAATCGGCTCACTGGCTCCTGTTATAACGCGCTTCAATCCTTCATCGGCTAGGATCGTATCGAGTAGCGCATCGACAAAGTCTGCTCCCAGCGGGTTGCGCAGGCTCAGGTCAACGACGAGCACATCTCCCGCGTCCTCCTCCAGTGTGAGATCACCGTAAGCAAGGCGGTGACGGCACTGGCGCGAAACCTCACTGAGGTGTGGCGCCGACGAATCTGCCATGCGCATCTGATACAGCGGATATTCGTTGGCGGCGATGCAGAAGGGATGTCCCGCGGCGATCGCATCACGCCACGCTGCCAGTATCGGACCGGGATCGTCCCCACGCATACGTGCGGTCGCGTCCTCGATCACGACGGCACCTGCGGCTTCCAGTTCCGCCTTCACACGGCGCAGCAAATGCGTCTTACCGTCACCAGCATTACCGGTCAGAACAATGCTGCGCCCCGCGCGTACCTGCTCGCCAAGGAAACGCTCGATATCGCCGGCTACATGCAACCGAACGAAATCCTCGTCGGTTAGCGCCTCCGCAATAGCTTTCGGACCCGCCGCAGCAAGCGTGCGCCACAGCGCACTTCCGTCCTCTTCGACTGCCGTGCGAGGCAAATCGACCTCTCCCCCATTCATTCCCGTGATTCTCCCGCCTCTTGAAAGTTAGCATTGCCCAAGGGAATGAAGGCGTCCAGCGGCAACGCCGCCATTGCTGGCTGATGATCAAGACGGCTCGCCAACCAACGCTTGCGCCAGAACTCCGCGATGCGCTCCGAGGCGTCCTCGAACTGGTCTGGTGCCGCCAGATAGCTGGGCAGTTCGGTAGTGCGTTCGACCAGCCAGTCCGGAGCG
>CAIXXC010000403.1 GCA_903923205.1 uncultured Rhodospirillales bacterium
AAGCGATCAAGATGTTCGGCACCAATGGCGGCGGCTTCTTCAACGCCAATTCGGCCCATCCTTTCGAGAACCCGACGCCGCTCACCAATTTCGTCGAGATGGTCTCGTTCATCATCCTTGGTGCTTCGCTCACCAATGTCTTCGGCCGCATGGTCGGCAACCAGCGTCAGGGCTGGGCCTTATTCGGGGTGATGGCGATCCTCAGTATCCTCGGCGTGCTTGTCATCTACGGCGTCGAAGCCGGCGGCAACCCCGCTTTCACCGCCTTCGGGGTCGATCCCTCCGGCGGCAATATGGAGGGCAAGGAGACCCGCTTCGGAATCGTCAATTCGTCGCTGTTTGCGGCGCTGACGACCGACGCGTCATGCGGCGCCGTCAACGCCATGCATGACAGCTTCCTGCCGCTCGCCGGCCTGATTCCGATGCTGAATATCGAGTTGGGTGAGATCATCTGGGGCGGCGTCGGCTCTGGTCTCTACGGCATGCTGATGTTCGCCGTGATCGCAGTGTTCATCGCCGGGCTGATGGTCGGTCGCACCCCGGAATATCTCGGCAAGAAGCTCGAGGCGCGAGAGGTCAAGATGGCCATTCTGGCGATCCTGATCCTGCCATTGTCTATGCTCGGGTTTACCGCGCTCGCCTCGGTCCTGCCGGTCGGTACGGCGACGACTAATAACGCCGGTCCGCACGGTTTCAGCGAGATCCTCTACGCCTACTCCTCGGCGACGGGAAACAACGGCAGCGCGTTTGCCGGTCTCGGGACCAACAACCCCTATTGGAACGTGACGATGGCGATCGCGATGTTCGTTGGTCGCTTCCTCTTCATCGTGCCGATGCTGGCAGTCGCCGGCTCGCTGGCGGCGAAGAAGATCGTGCCGCCTTCATCGGGCACATTTCCGACCGACAACGGCCTATTCGTTACCTTGCTGATCGGCGTCATCCTGATCGTCGGTGGTCTCACTTTCTTCCCGGCCCTGGCACTCGGGCCCGTCGTAGAGCATTTCGCGATGCTCGCCGGTAATCTGTTCTGATTGGGGCATCCCATGAGTACGTCATCCAACCGTAACTCCCTGCTCGACCCGGCGATACTTGGCCCGGCGATCGGCGAATCGTTCCGCAAACTCGATCCCCGTACCCTGGTCCGCAATCCGGTCATGTTCGTGGTCGAAGTCGTGGCCATGCTGACGACCGTCATTCTGATCCGGGACATCGCGATCCATAATGGCAAAATCCTTTTCGAGGCCCAGATCGTGCTCTGGCTCTGGTTCACGGTCGTGTTTGCGAACCTCGCCGAGGCCGTGGCCGAGGGGCGCGGCAAGGCACAGGCCGAGGCGCTGCGCAAGACCCGCACCGAGACAGTCGCCAAGCGACTGCGCTCGCCCGAAGACAAGTCGAACTACGAGACCGTCCCGGGTATCCAATTGAAGGCTGGGGACATTGTCTTTGTCGAGGTGGGGGACATCATTCCCTCTGACGGCGAAGTCATCGAGGGCGTGGCTTCGGTCGATGAGAGCGCGATCACAGGGGAGAGTGCCCCTGTCATCCGCGAGAGCGGCGGCGATCGTTCGGCGGTCACGGGTGGCACCAGGGTGCTGTCGGACTGGCTCAAGGTAAGGATCACGGCCGCTGCGGGCTCGACCTTTCTCGATCGGATGATTTCGCTCGTCGAGGGAGCCAAGCGTCAGCGGACCCCCAATGAGATCGCACTCAATATTCTCCTCATCGGTATGACACTGATCTTCGTGATGGCGACGGTCACGATCCCGCCGTTTGCCCATTATGGTGGTGGTGCGATTTCAGTCGTCGTCTTGGTAGCGTTGTTCGTGTGCCTGATCCCAACGACCATCGGCGCCTTGCTCTCGGCGATCGGTATTGCCGGCATGGACCGTCTTGTGAAGTTCAATGTTCTTGCGATGTCGGGCCGTGCGGTCGAAGCGGCGGGAGATGTCGACACGCTGCTACTCGACAAGACGGGCACCATCACCCTAGGCAATCGCGTTGCCACTGAATTTGTCGCATTGCCGGGTGTCGACGAGCGCGACCTTGCTGATGTCGCGCAACTGGCGTCCCTCTCTGACGAAACGCCGGAGGGCCGCTCGATCGTGGTGCTGGCCAAGGAGAAATACAATCTCCGTGGCCGAGAGATGGCGCCGCTGCGGGCCCAGTTCGTGTCGTTCTCGGCGCAGACCCGGATGAGCGGTATCGATATCGAGGGCAGCGAGATCCGCAAGGGCGCGGTTGATGCCGTGGCTGAGTGGGTTCGCAAGGCGAATGGTGGCTCATACTCCCCGCCGCGTGAACTGACGCAGGCAGTCGAGCGCATTGCGAAGGCCGGTGGCACGCCGCTGGCGGTCGCCAAAGATGGCCATATGCTCGGGGTTATCTACCTCAAGGACGTCGTCAAGGGAGGCATCAAGGAGCGCTTCAGCGAACTTCGAGCGATGGGGATCCGCACCGTGATGATCACCGGTGACAATCCGCTCACCGCTGCCGCAATCGCCGCTGAATCGGGTGTCGATGACTTTCTTGCCCAGGCGACGCCAGAGGCCAAGCTGAAGCTGATTCGCGATGAACAGGCGAAGGGCAAGCTTGTGGCGATGTGCGGCGATGGCACCAATGACGCCCCGGCGCTGGCGCAGGCCGATGTTGGTGTGGCGATGCAGACCGGCACGGTCGCGGCACGCGAGGCAGGCAACATGGTCGATCTGGATAGCGATCCGACCAAGCTGATCGAGATCGTCGGCATCGGCAAACAGTTGTTGATGACCAGAGGCGCGTTGACGACCTTTTCGATCGCGAACGATGTCGCGAAATATTTCGCCATCATCCCGGCAATGTTCCTGGTGCTCTATCCGCAACTCCAGGTGCTGAACGTCATGCGTCTGGGCACGCCGGAGAGCGCGATCCTGTCGGCGATCATCTTCAACGCCCTGATTATCATCGCGTTAATTCCACTGGCGCTGCGCGGCGTGACCTATCGACCCCAATCTGCGGCCAGTCTGCTCACCCGAAATCTGCTGATCTACGGTGCCGGCGGCATCGTTGTCCCGTTCATCGGCATCAAGGCGATTGATGTTCTGGTCAATCTTCTTGGTCTCGCCTAGAGGTAAACAGCCATGCTGAGAGAACTTCGCCCGACTGTCGTCTTGCTCGTCGCATTTACGATCATCACCGGCCTCATCTACCCCGGCATCGTCACCGCAATTGCTCAAGCCCTGTTCCCGCACCAGGCTGGCGGCAGTCTCGTCGTCGCCGACGGGAAGATCATCGGCTCGGAATTGATCGGCCAGAATTTCACCGCCGATAAATACTTTCACGGTCGTCCCTCGGCGATCACAACAACCGACGCCAAGGGCAATACGGTTCCCGATCCCTATGATGCGGCCAATTCCGCAGGCTCTAACCTTGGGCCGACATCCAAGGCGCTGATGCTTCGTGTTCAGGGCGATGCCGCGAAACTCAAGGACGGTTCGGTCGCGCCAATCCCGGTCGAATTGATAACGACCTCTGCGAGCGGCCTCGATCCCGAGATCACGCCAGCAGGCGCGGCGTACCAGGTACCCCGAGTCGCCAAGGCGCGTCGGTTGCCAGAAGACAAGATTGCAGCGTTCGTGGCCGCGGCGACGGTAGAGCGCACCGTGGGCGTTCTTGGGGAGCCGCGCGTCAACGTCCTGAAGCTCAATCTCCTGCTGGATGGGGTCGTGAAGTAAATATTCTTGCAGAAGAGTTCGATCGTGCATGCGATTGGTGCGCGCCCACGCATTTCCCCATCAGCTTTCTACGTGCTTCTAGATTACGCTACGCGCCGTGCTAGGGTGCGCTTGGTGTGGGAAAGAGGGCGGGAATGGCTCAAGGGGTTTTGGGGATCGTCACGCTGTTAGGTCTCGCGTGGCTTCTCAGTGAAGATCGTCGTCGGATACCCCTTCGCCCCGTGATTGGTGGCATTGCCCTGCAATGGGTCCTGGCGCTGATCCTGATCAAATTCCCGCCGAGTCGTCACGTCTTCTTTGTTTTGAACGGCGGCGTCGAGGCCTTGCAGCGGGCGACCGACACTGGAACAAGTTTCGTTTTCGGTTATCTCGGCGGCGGCGCGACACCGTTTGTTGTCGCCCACCCCGAGGCTGGTTTTATCCTTGCGTTCAAGGCATTGCCGCTTGTGCTGGTTATCTCTGCGCTAGCGTCATTGTTGTTCTATTGGGGAATTCTGCAGCGGATTGTTGAGGTTTTCGCTTGGGTGCTGCGCCGGCTGCTTGGTGTTGGTGGCGCCCTTGGACTTGGTGCTGCAGTCCACATCTTTGTCGGCATGACAGAGGCGCCGTTGCTGGTGAGGCCTTACCTGGCTCGCATGGGCCGAGGCGAAATATTTGCGCTGATGACGGTCGGCATGGCGGGGATCGCCGGCACGGTAATGGTGATCTACGCCCAGATTTTAGGGCCGGTGATCCCTGACTCCCTTGGTAATATTCTGATCGCCGCGGTCATCAGCACACCGGCCGGACTCGCGGTCGCTGCTCTGATGGTGCCCTATGACTCCCCCTTGGATAAGGATGTGCGACTGGTCTTGCCGGATCCACCGTTGACGGCGATGGACGCGATTACCAAGGGAACCAGTGATGGCATTGGCCTGCTTGTCAGTATCGCCGCAATGCTGCTTGTGCTCGTGTCTCTCGTGACTCTTGTCAATATTGGCCTTGCCGATCTGCCCCATCTCGGCGGCGCGCCAATCTCATTGCAACGGGGGTTTGCCGTCCTGTTTCGGCCGATCGTCTGGCTGATCGGCGTGCCGTGGAACCAGTCAGAGATAGCTGCTGAACTCATGGCGACGAAAATCGTGCTCAACGAATTTGTCGCCTATCTCAATCTCGGCGGGTTGCCGGTGACTGCACTTGACGCGCACGCCCGCCTGATCATGGTCTATGCCATGTGCGGTTTCGCCAATTTTGGCAGTGTCGGAATCCTGATCGGGGGGCTTGGCGCCATGATGCCGGAGCGCCGCCATGAGGTCGTGGGGCTCGGCTTGCGTTCTCTGGTTTCGGGCACGATTACAACGTGTTTGAGTGGCGCGGTAGCCGGGCTGCTCTAGCCCTTGAACATGCCGCCCATCTTGCCTCGTCACTTCCCGATCGGAGGCGGTGGCTCCATAATAAGGAATGATGACCTCGCGCATGCAATTGCGCATGGCAAAAAAAGGAACCTCCTACGATGGCCCTTACCTCCGGCCCTACCTCGCATTTCTTTTATTCGAGCAGGCTGCGACAACATTACGTCGATTGGGGTAACGAGGGCGCGCCGACCTTGGTGCTGGTTCATGGCGGGCGTGATCACTGCCGCAACTGGGACTGGATCGCCGAGCGCTTTCGCAACGATTATCATGTCATCGCGCCCGATCTGCGTGGTCATGGGGATTCAGACTGGAGTATTGGCGGGGCCTACGCGATCGCCGACCATATTTACGACCTGCAGCAATTGTTGCGGCAGAAGACCGCGGAACCTGTCTCGATCATCAGCCATTCGCTCGGTGGTGCCGTAAGCCTTCTCTACACCGGGCTGTTTCCAGAGACAGTCTCGCGTCTCGTAGTGATCGAAGGCACCGTTCAGCTCCATTTTTCGATCAAGCCGATTGCAGATCGAATGAATGGCTGGATCGATTCCTTGCGCAACAACTCTGGCCGACTGCCGCGCCGCTACCCCTCGATCGAGGCCGCGTTTCAGCGCATGCAGGAAGAAAATCCCCATCTTTCAGCCGATCGTGCCCGTCATCTGACGATTCACGGGGTCAATCAGAATGAGGATGGAACCTACTCCTGGAAGTTCGATAATTACGTCCGATCGATTGCGCCCAATCCGTTCACGCCCACCGAGGTCGGCGAATTATGGACTCGAATCACTTGCCCGACGATGTTGATCTACGGTGCCGATAGCTGGGTGAAGCCGCCAGAGGCCTCAGGCGCCGGAATGCATTTCAGGACGGCAACCACCAGGGTCATCGAACAGGCAGGCCATTGGGTTCACCACGATCAGGAGGAACGCTTCTTCGAGATGGTGAAACCGTTTCTCGAAACCGGCATTGCCCTGCCTTAAGGAACACTCGCCATGACCAGACCGCTGATGCCCAGTTTGTACATCTCCCATGGCGGCGGGCCCTGCTTCTTCATGGATTGGCCGGGCCCGCCGCCAAACCCTTGGGACCCGCTCGCGGTTTACTTGCGCGGTACGGCGGGTAAGTTGCCGCACAAACCAAGCGCCGTGCTTGTGGTTTCGTCACATTGGGAAGAGCCCGTTGTCACGATCAACACGGGCGCAGCACCGCCGCTTTTGTTCGACTACTATAATTTTCCACCACACACGTATCAGCTTAAATATCCAGCCCCAGGGGCACCTGAGCTTGCCGAGCGCGTTCGTCAGTTGCTCGCCCAGGCGGGAGTACCGACGGGCGAAGAGCCGGCTCGTGGTTTCGACCACGGCGTCTTTGTGCCGTTCCTGCTGCTCTATCCCGATGCCGATGTTCCCGTTTTGCAGATCTCGCTTCGTCACGATCTGGATCCACGCTTCCATCTGGATTTTGGCCGTGCGCTGATGGCCTTGCGTCAAGAGGGCGTACTGATCGTCGGCAGTGGCTTCAGTTTCCACAATCTGTCGGCGTTTTTTGGCCCGAATCGCGAAATCCTGGCGCCGGAGTCGCGACGCTTCGATGATTGGCTCACAAAAGTGGTCGAGAGTTCGGATTCGCATGCCCGGGATGCCCAGTTGACCGACTGGGCAAATGCGCCGGGCGGGCGCGCTTGCCATCCCCGCGAAGAGCATCTGCTGCCGCTGATGGTCGCGGCCGGAGCCGCTGGTCCGGACAGAGGGCGTCGTGTATTTGCCGGTGATTTCCTCGGCCTTGCCTATTCCTGCTATCAGTGGGGATGACGATCAAACTGGGCAGACACAAAAAAACGGCGGGGACATCCCCGCCGTTTTCTTTTTTTCTCGACTGTTCGAGAGGCTTACTTGGTGCGGCTCGCAATCACTTCGTCGGCAACCTGACGGGGCACCGGATCGTAGTGGCTGAACTCCATCGTGAAGGTCGCACGACCTGATGTCATGCTGCGCAGATCGCCGATATAGCCGAACATTTCCGACAGCGGGACATTGGCAACAACCGCAAGGTTAAGGCCCCGATCAAGTTGCTCGAGGATCTGACCACGGCGACGATTGATATCGCCGATCACATCGCCCAGATGATTCTCGGGTGTCACGACCTCGACCTTCATGATCGGCTCAAGCAGAATCGGGCTGGCCTTGCGCATCGCTTCACGGAAACAGGCGCGGGCAGCGATTTCGAACGCGATGGCCGAAGAGTCGACGTCGTGGTACTTGCCGTCCACCAGGGTCGCCTGGAAATCGACCGTCGGGAAGCCGGCGAGCACGCCATCTTCCTTCTGGTTTTCAATACCGTATTCGACCGCAGGAATGAATTCGCGCGGCACCGTGCCGCCGACGATCTTGTCGATGAACTCGAACCCGCCGCCGCGCTCGCGCGGCTCGAACTGGACCTTGATTTCGGCGTACTGGCCCGAACCACCGGTCTGCTTCTTGTGGGTGTAGATATGCTCGACCTTGCTCGTGATCGTCTCGCGATAGGCCACCTGCGGCTTGCCGACATTGGCTTCCACACCATACTCGGTGCGAATGCGGTCGATCGTGATTTCGAGATGGAGCTCGCCCATGCCGCGCAGGATCGTCTGCCCGGTTTCTTTGTCGAGCTCGAGGCGCAGCGAAGGGTCTGCTCGCACCATCTTGCCCAGGGCCTGACCCAGCTTTTCCTGATCGCCCTTGGTCTTCGCCTCGACCGACATGCTGATGACGGGGTCGGGGAACTTCATGCGTTCGAGAATGACCGGATGGGCCGCATCGCACAGCGTGTCACCGGTCTCGGTCTCGGCAAGTGAAACAAAGGCGATGATGTCACCGGCGCGGGTTTCTTCGATCGGATTGGTATCTTTCGCGTAGACTTCGACCATGCGGCCGATGCGCTCACGCTTGCCACGGGTCGAGTTAAGCAGGGTCATGCCCTTGGCCGCGACGCCTGAATAGACGCGGGCAAAGGTGAGGGCGCCGAACTGGTTGTTGATGACCTTGAAGGCCAGGGCCGAGAAAGGTTCATCGTCCGAGCAGATACGCTCGCCATTCGGCACGCCATTCTCGTCGACCGTCTTGATCGCTTCGACGTCGGTCGGGGCGGGGAGGTAATCGACAACAGCGTCGAGAACCTGCGGCACACCCTTGTTCTTGAACGACGAACCGCAAAGGACTGGCGTGAACGCGCCATTGACCGTGCCGCGGCGGATGCACTTCTTGAGGATGTCGAGGGCCGGTGCTTCGCCGGACTCAAGATACGCCTCCATTGCCTCATCATCCTGCTCGATTGCGGAATCGAGGAGGTCCTGGCGATATGTCGCCACGTCGTTCAGGATGTCGATATCTTCCTTCACGACGATGTTCAGGCGCTTGATGATATCAGGAACATCGACGTCAGCGATTTCCCATTCGGCGTCCTTCTCGTCGGAGTGCCAGATCAGGGCCTTCATCTCAACCAGATCGATCATGCCGCGGAAGTTGTCTTCCGAACCGATCGGGAGTTGGAGGCACACGGGCTTGGCACCCAGGCGGGTCCGGATCATATCGACGCAACGGCGGAAATTGGCGCCGCTACGGTCCATCTTGTTGACGTAGCACATGCGCGGAACATTGTAGTTGTCCGCGAGACGCCAGTTAGTTTCCGATTGCGGCTCAACACCCGCAACGCCGTCAAACACAACGACAGCACCATCGAGGACGCGCAACGAACGGTTCACTTCGATGGTGAAATCGACGTGGCCCGGCGTGTCGATGACGTTGATCTGATGATTCTTCCAGAACACGGTGACAGCGGCGGACTGGATCGTGATGCCGCGCTTTTGTTCCTGCTCCATGTAGTCGGTGGTTGCGGCCCCGTCGTGGACCTCGCCGATCTTGTGGCTGCGCCCTGTATAATAAAGGATGCGCTCGGTGGTGGTGGTCTTGCCGGCGTCGACATGCGCGATAATGCCGATATTGCGCATGTCCTTAAGGGGCGTCTTGCGTGCCACGGGTAGGCTCCTGGTGGTTACGGCATCAGCTTCGGCTCGGCCGAAAAGGACGCACGCGTTGGTCGCGATGGATTAGGACGATCAGGCGAGTGCTTTTGAGCACTGCCATCCGGCTTGGGTTCCTTATCGATAACGCCTCACCCCGCCTTCGATCCGTCACCCGGATAAAAGCGGGAAGTCGCGTCAAGGCGCCCATGCACCGACGGGGCGCAATACGACACAGCCCGGTGCCGCTGTCAAGGAAACGGCCCTTGCGCTACTCGCACCGGTCACTTTCGCGGATCGGGTATCTCATCCGACAGGCGCCGATAGCCTGCAACGCGATTCGAGCGCACCTGGAATCGAGAATCGTGCTCCTAAAGCGAAATTGCGGCCTCTTGACAGTTGTGAAATTGAAATTACATGGCGATATACTTGAAAAGAAACGCACTTCGAGAGTCGTATCTGCATTGTCCGATTGGCAATTGAGGGCGTCATCAAATTGTCGTGTTTTCTTTTTATGAGAATGTCAGGGAGACCCGGGTTGGTTCTCCTGGAGAAGGCCGCACCTTGATGTTCATCTTGAACAGGAAGTCAGGCCGTAGGGAGCCGTAATGCCCAACGCGACAGCTAAACAGATGCCGATGTTTCAGGTGCACGAACGGATCATCCGCGGCTTGCCGTCGATATTCGAAGGCCTTCGCAGCGGTCCGTTGGAGGTACGGCTTGCCCGCAATCGGGATGAGGTTGAAGCGGCGCAACGCCTTCGCTACGCCGTTTTTTACGGTGAAATGGGTGCAGAACCTACGCCACAGATGCGCGCCGAGCTGCGGGATTTTGATCGTTACGATGCTTTTTGCGACCATCTGCTGGTGATCCAACACGCTGAGGGCGACGACGAGGGTTCCCGGGTTATCGGGACCTATCGCCTGCTTCGGCGTAGCGTCGCCGAGCGGTTTGACGGCTTCTATACCGCGACCGAGTTCGATATCAGCCCGTTGCTGAGTGTACAGGGCGAGTTGCTCGAGCTTGGGCGGGCCTGCGTGGATGTCGAGTTCCGTAACCGGCCGACAATGCAACTGCTGTGGCGCGGTATTGCGACGTACGTGAATCCGTATGCGGTAACGCTGATGTTCGGCGGCGCCAGCCTGCCCGGAACCGATCCGGCAGCTTTGGCGCGTACCCTTTCATATCTCCACTATAATCACCTCGCGCCCGAGGCGATCCGCGCCCGCGCGCTGCCGGATCGCTACGTGGCAACCAACATCCTCCCAGCGAACCAAGTCGATGCGATCGCTGCCGTCGCGGATCTCGATACAAGGGCCACGTTGTCGGCGCTGCCGCCGCTGGTCAAAGGCTATCTTCGGCTTGGTGGCATGATCGGAGATGGCGCGGTGATCGATCCGGTGTTCAAGACGACGGATGTCTGCATCACTGTTGTGACCGACATGCTCGCGGAGAAATACTTTAACCATTACATCCGTAACGGTAGCTGAGCCTTAAGTAATCGCGTCACCCCAGCGCCAATTGCGGGCGACGCGGTATTCATCGCGATGCCGGGATAACACCCGTCTTTCCTCGATCTGTCCTTTCCCGCAAATCGTCGCCGCGGCGGCCACCTTATCGACGCGCGGCGGTCTCAGAACACGTCCAAGAATTGCTGTCGCTGGTTTTCGTGCCAGCACCAGGTAAGCGTATTTCTCGTCCTCGAACGGCACATCGACGCCCTTGACCTGGCGGTGCTCGCGGTCGCGGGGCAGGCGAACGGCGAAATGGCACCAGTCGTTCCCCGCCATGGGACAGGCTGACTGATGCGGGCAAGGCGCGATCACATGACCACCCGACGCGATGATCTGCTCTCGCGCACTCCGGAGTCGGGCAAATCCGGCTGGTGTCCCCGGTTCCACCAGAACCAGCACATCCGAGGTCGCTTTCCACGCACCCTCGATCACAGCCGCCAGGCGCTGCGCAGATATCTCCGCGAGCATGAACGCCGCCGTGACAAGATTGTATTGTCCGGCAAGCTCTGGCTGCCTTTCCAGATTTGCCTGGCTGATTGTCGCACGTTCGAGCAAAGCGTGACCGTCAACGAGTCGCGCGGCAAGAGCGCGAAACGCCAGTTCTTCCTCCACCATTGTCACGCAGGCAAGGGTCTCGAATGTCGTGACGGCCGCCCAGGCGGCGGTGCCGGGACCGCTGCCGAGATCGAGCAGGCTCGTTGGTGCGAAGGTCGGCACGCGTCTGTTAAGCTCGTCCAGAACCGCGCTCACTGCGGCATAGGTCGCGGGCATCCTTGTCACGGTGTAGGACAAGACCTCTTCTGCCCTGGCGTGACTACCCGCGACCGTGCGGTATCGTAGAGATAGTTCGGCCGCTTGCTGGCGCAAATCCCTGCGTGAGACGCCTTCAAGGAGGCGGTCGCGCGCAGCGACGAGTGCGGCGGGCAGGTTGCGCGAGGTCATGGCTCGGCAATCATGCCGTCCATCACGGCCTTGCGGTGGAGAATCCAAATCAGCCGGCGGTCCTGTTCGGCGAGGCGTTTATTGCGTAGCGCGACTCGCATCGCCCGCAGCCGCATTTTCAGGACATCGGTGACATGCTTCGCTGCAATCAGGTCGTCCAGTCGTTTGAGGTCGGCAGCGTCATCGTCGGATGGTGTCTGGACATCAGCAATAATGTCGCTCCAGCCTAGCCCGGCATCACGAAGCATGGCAGAGGCGAGGCGCGCGGCGTTCAGAACCTCGCCGTCGTGACTCGAGGCGAGCATCGCCAGGAGTTTTTTGAGCCGTTTGCGGTCGAGCGGCTCCCTGTTGGAAGGGGCCATCAGGGAAACATCCCACCAGTCGCGTTGTTGCTGGGGCCAAACTTTGATAGGGTTGCCGCTCCCCGCGAGTTTCGGCGGCCCTGGCGTATCCTGTCGGGCATGCCCCTCACTGATTGAAGTTTGAAGATCTTGGCCACCACACCAGAAACCCCACCATCCTCGTTCGATATCTCGCCCGTCACCATCGAAGACGAGATGAAGCGATCTTATCTCGATTACGCGATGAGCGTGATCGTGTCACGAGCGCTTCCTGATGTCCGCGATGGATTGAAGCCGGTCCACCGCCGCATCCTGTTCGGGATGAAGGAGGCCGGCAATGACTGGAACCGAGGGTTCCGCAAGTCGGCCCGCGCCGTGGGCGACGTCATGGGTAAATATCACCCCCATGGTGACTCATCGATTTATGACGCCATGGTCCGTATGGCGCAGGATTTCTCGATGCGTGCGCCCCTTATTCAGGGGCAGGGTAATTTTGGCTCGATGGACGGCGATCCAGCGGCGGCGATGCGTTATACGGAGGCCCGTCTGGCGCGCCTCTCCGACAGCCTGCTCGCGGATATCGACAAGAACACGGTCGATTTTCAGCCCAACTATGACGAGAAGGAGCTGGAGCCTGTTGTGCTGCCAGCGCGCTTCCCGAATCTCCTGGTGAATGGCGCCGGCGGTATTGCCGTGGGCATGGCGACCAACATCCCGCCCCATAATCTTGGCGAGGTCATCGACGTCTGTTGTGCGTATCTCGACAATCCTGGCATCACCATCGAAGAAATGATGGAGTTCATGCCGGGCCCCGATTTCCCGACGGGTGGTCTGATCATGGGCCGCGCCGGGATTCGGTCAGCGTTCCTGACCGGGCGTGGCTCGGTGATGATGCGCTGCCGCCATCATGTCGAAGAGGTCCGAAAGGACCGTGAAGCGATCATCGTCACCGAAGTTCCCTATCAGGTAAACAAGGCCCGCCTCGTCGAGCGTATCGCCGAGGTCGTGCGCGAGAAGCTGGTTGAGGGGATTGCCGATCTGCGCGACGAATCGGATCGTGATGGGGTTCGAGTTGTCATCGAGATCAAGCGCGACGCGACGCCTGAGGCCGTGATCAACCAGTTGTTTCGCCACACTCAGCTGCAGACCAGCTTTGGCGTCAATATGCTGGCGTTGAATCGCGGCCGACCCGAGTTGATGAACCTGCGTGACGTCGTCGTCGCCTTCTGCGAATTCCGCGAGGAGGTCATTACCCGGCGGACGATTTTCGAGCTGAACAAGGCGCGCGCCCGCGCCCATGTGTTGGTCGGCCTCGCGGTTGCGGTTGCCAATATCGATGAGATTATTCGCACGATTCGCGCCGCCCAAGACCCTCAGGAGGCGATGCGCGGCCTCACCGGTCAGGGTTGGCCCGTCAGTGATGCGGCCGCCCTCATCGCGCGCCTGGATGAGCCGGGCCAGGGCATCACGGCCGATGGGCTGTACTGGCTCACCGAGGCTCAGGCCCGTGAGATCCTGGCTCTGCGCCTGCAACGCCTCACCGGGCTTGAGCGCGAAAAGATCGCCGAGGAACTCGACGGGATCATTATCGCGATCGCCGATTACTTGAACATTCTGCGCTCACGCGATCGTCGGATCGAGATCATTCGTACCGAGATGCTGGAGGTGAAGGAGCAGTTCCCATCACCACGCCGGACCACGATCGAAGATCTGGAATTCGAGACGGATATCGAAGCGTTGATCCAGCGGGAAGATATGGTCGTTACCGTATCGACGAACGGCGCTATCAAGCGTGTTCCGTTGTCGACATATCGCGCCCAGCGCCGCGGTGGTCGAGGACGTTCGGGCATGTCAATGCGCGATGAGGACTCGGTCAGCCAGCTCTTCGTTGCCTCCACCCACACGCCCGTGCTGTTCTTCACCTCGACCGGCAAGGTCTACAAGCTCAAGGTTTGGAAGCTTCCGGTCGGCACGCCGCAATCGCGCGGCCGGGCCATGATCAACCTGCTGCCCAATCTTTTACCCGGAGAGACCATCTCCACGATCATGCCGTTGCCTGAGGATGAGAGCGCCTGGGGCGACCAGACGGTGATCTTCGCCACGGCCAAGGGTAATGTCCGCCGCAATACGCTGGCCGATTTCGTCGAGGTGAGGGCCAACGGCAAGATCGCGATGAAGTTCGAGGATGAGGATGCCGACGATGTCCTGATCGGCGTCGCACCTTGCACGGATGACGATGACGTCTTGCTGGCAACGAGGGGCGGTCGTGCGATTCGTTTCCCCGTCACCGATGTGCGCGTCTTTACCGGCCGCAGTTCGGTCGGTGTCCGTGGCATTCGCCTGCTTGGCGATGACGCCGTGATCTCGATGTCGGTACTGCGCCATATTGAAATCGATATTGCCGAGCGCGATGCCTATCTGAGCCTCGCCAATCGCCGTCGTCGACAGGAAAGCGAGGTCGAGACGTCTGATATCGACGTTCCAGCGCTTGCCGACGAAGAGGGAAGCGAGGGTGCGGCTGCGCCCGTCGACCTTGACGAAGCGCGCTTCGCCGAGTTGGAAGGCCGTGAGGAGTTCCTGCTGAGCATCACGGCCAAGGGCTTTGGTGTTCGCACCTCTGCCTATCAGTTCCGCATCACGGGTCGTGGCGGACAGGGGATCGTCAATGTCGATGTGTCGCGTCGTGGTGACGACGTGGTCGCAGTCTTCCCGGTGCAGCAGACTGACGAGATCGTTCCCGTGACGGATCTTGGTCAGGTTATCCGCTGTCCCGTCCACGACATCCGCATCGCCGGGCGAGGCTCGCAGGGTGTCGTTGTCTTCCGCATGGCGGAAGGGGAGCGTGTGGTTTCGGTCGCTGCCTTGCGCGATGCCGAAGGTGGCGACGATAGCGAGGTGGCCGACGATACTGTCGCCGGCGATGAGCCGACGGAGGCATAAGGTCATGGCCCAATCGCAACGTATCGGCGTCTATCCCGGCAGCTTTGATCCGGTCACCAACGGTCACATGGATATCATCACCCGGGCAGCCGGACTGGTGGATCAACTGGTTGTCGGGATCGGCATCAATGAGGGCAAAGGACCATTGTTCCCGCTTGTGGAACGGGTGGCGATGCTGCGTGACGAGATTGACCATGTGGTCGCCCCAGAGGCGGCCAAGCGTATCATGATCGAACCCTTTGATACCCTATTGGTGCAGTTTGCCGCCCGGGTGGGTGCGAATCTCGTGATCCGCGGCCTGCGCGCCGTATCGGACTTCGAATACGAGTTTCAGATGTCGAGCTTGAACGCGCATCTGGATCCCAAGATAGAGACGATCTTCCTGATGGCATCGGACCGACACCAGTTCATTTCCTCGCGCTTCATCCGAGAGATCAGCAAGTTGAATGGCGATGTGAGCCCGTTTGTCTCGCCCCGGATCCAGGCTCATCTGAAAAAGCGCTTCGGTCACGCCGGCTAGGCTCCGGCAAAAGCTATATCGGCAGGTGAATGCGCGCTCTCAACCCGCCTTGCGGTGATGTCTCGAGCGTAAGGTCGCCGCCATGGCTGCGGACGATGTCGCGTGCGATCGTCAGGCCTAGCCCGGTGCCTCCGGTAGCTCGGTTGCGTGAGCCTTCCAGGCGATAAAACGGCCGGAATGCAGCTTCGCGCTGTCCCTCGATAATCCCCGGCCCGTCATCATCGACCATGATATCGACGCCCCCAATGTCTGGCAAAGCGGTGACCCAGACGTGATGACCATAGCGCGATGCATTGCCGATTAGATTCGCGAGGCAGCGCCTGATCGCGTCTGGTCTGGCTGATAGGTGAAACTCGGCAGGTGCGCTCAGGCTTATCTCTGTTCCTGCTCGGCGGGCGTTCGTTGTTGCCGCTTTCAGAAGGTCCACGAGATCGACGACCTGGGGCGCTTCGCTTCCTTCGCCACGGGCGAATTCGAGGTAGCCCTCGACCATGCGCTCCATCTCCGCGACATCGGCCTTCAGTTCTTCGGTCTCCTGTTCGCTGCTCATCAACTCGAGCTCAAGCTTCATCCTGGTCAGGGGCGTGCGCAGATCATGCGAGACCCCGGCCAGCATTTCGGTTCTCTGGCTGATCTGGCGCTGTATGCGCTCCCGCATGAGCAGGAATGCCGAGCCGACCTGTCGTATTTCGCTCGCGCCTTCAATGCGAAAATTAGCGACGTCACGCCCCTTTCCGAATTGCTCTGCGGCAATTGCAAGGCGACGGAGCGAGCGAAGCTGGTTGCGCATAAACAGGATCGCGACACCAAGCGTGAGCAGCGCGGTCCCCATCATCCACAACAGGAAGATATAGGTGGTCGAACTCCAAAGCCGGTCGATCGGGACAAATACCTCCAGCAAACCGTCATTGAGTTGAATATCCACAAGCAAGGCGTGCCGACCGTGAAGGTGATGAATCCTGAACGGTCGACGGATTTCCTCGCGCAGAGCCTGAGCCAATTGTTCATCGATCAGGCTCAGTCGATAGCGCTGGGGATGGTCGGGCCCCTGGATCTTCCTATCCGGCAGGAATTCAAATGCCAGGTTGGTTGCTCCGCCGACCAGCTTCATGAAATCGAGGCTTTTTGAAAAAGTCGGCTCGGCGCGTCGGGTCTCAATCACGAGCGCGATATCACCGGCAACGCCTTGAGCGAGGC
>CAIXXC010000404.1 GCA_903923205.1 uncultured Rhodospirillales bacterium
AGCATCTTTTCGAATTCCGGAACAGTCCGGAAGAACTCCTCGACATCAGCCTCGGAGCAGAAACCCATGACGCGTTCGACTCCCGCGCGATTATACCAACTGCGGTCGAAAAGGACCATTTCGCCGCCTGCAGGAAGATGGCTGACGTAGCGCTGAAAGTACCATTGGGTACGCTCGCGCTCGTTCGGCGCGGGCAACGCCGCGACGCGGCAGATGCGGGGATTGAGTCGTTGGGTAATCCGCTTAATCACACCACCCTTGCCGGCGGCATCTCGACCCTCGAAAATGACGACGACCTTGAGCTTCTGGGCGACGACCCAATCTTGAAGCTTGACCAACTCGCTCTGCAGTCGAAACAGCTCTCGAAAGTAGAGATGGCGATCGACACTGGCCGCATCGGACGTATCCTCGCCGGTGAGCAACCGTGTCAGGCGATCATCGTCGAGTTCCATTTCCAGCTCTTCGTCGAAACTATCGTCGAATTCTGCGTCGATACGGCGCGCGAGGCTGTTGGCGGCTTTACTGGCGTCGTTGCTCATCGAGGCAACTCCTGGTGCAAGGGGTTCATACTGGACCGTCAAAAAACATTCTTCAATTTGATGGCGAGAGCAAATTGCCGTTTCGTGACAGAGCCAACCATATCATCCTGGCTGGGCCGTCAGTCCGAGGGCTGCGAATTTGGAGGCGGTTTTGGAAGCTTTCATTAATGATTATTCGGCATATGATCATAGCAGCGTGGGGCTTGGAACCACGTTCGCTCTCTTAAAAGATGGGCTCCAACATGGCTGAAGCCATTCTGAAACACCGTACGCCTTTGATAGAGGGCAAGATCCGTTCTGTTGAATCTGTCAGGCAGGCGCTCGAACGCCTTCGCAAGCGCGGCGGCGAGAGGATCGTCCTGGCGCACGGGACGTTCGATCTGTTCCATGTCGGCCACCTCCGCCATCTCGAATCGGCGCGACGAGAGGGCACGATATTGGTCGTTACCCTTACCGCCGATCGCTTTGTCAACAAGGGCCCGGATCGACCGGTGTTCCCTGCGGAACTGCGGGCAGAGATGCTGTCGGCGCTTGAGTGCGTAGATTTCGTTGCGGTATCGGAAGAGCCGACCTCAATCTCGGTCATCAATGCGCTGAAGCCCGATATCTATGTGAAAGGCAACGAATATGCTGACGAATCTGCAGATATAACCGGTAATATCACCCGGGAACGGCTTGCCGTCGAAGCCCATGGCGGTAAGATCGTCTTTACCGACGACCTCACTTTTAGCTCGTCGAATCTCATAAATCGTCACCTTCTGCCGCGCGGGCCAGAGATCCGGGATTTCATCGACAGTATCCGCAGCGACAACCTGATTGGCGAACTCCAGCAACTGATTGACAGGGTCGCCGGGTACAAGGTGTTGGTCATCGGCGACACGATCATCGACCAATATGACTACGTCATGCCCCTTGGCAAACCGCCAAAGGAATCGTTAATCGCGACCCGCCATGAAAGCAGCGAGCGGTTTGCAGGCGGGGTCATCGCCGCAGCAAATCACGTCGCCAGTTTTTGTCGCGAGGTCGAGGTCGTGACGATGGTTGGCGACGACGGGTTTGAAGGTTTCGTCAATGCGGCGGCAAAACCGAATGTCCGTGTTTCGATGTTGCAGCGCCCGGGCAGCCCGACGACGCGCAAGGTCCGCTTCGTCGAGGCGGCGTTCACGCGCAAGCTGTTCGAAGTTTATCACATGAACGATACGCCCGTTGATGATCGCGACGAACGCTGGATCATGGATCAGTTGGCCACTAAGATCGACGATGCCGATGTCGTTCTCGTTACCGATTTTGGCCACGGGCTTATCACCGGACCGACTATCCGCCTGCTGACGGAGCGCGCGAAGTTTCTCGCGGTCAACGCCCAAACCAACAGCGCGAATCACGGCTTTAATCTGATCACCAAATATGCCCGAGCGGATTACATCTGTATCGATGCGCCTGAGGCGCGGCTTGCAACGGGTGCGAAGCATGCAGAAATCACCGATATCGTCTCGGTTAAGCTGCCGAGCCTGGTCGAATGCCAAAACGTGATCGTAACCCATGGTCGCAACGGCTGTGTCGGCTTCAATGAAGAGAGTGGCGTGATCAGGGTGCCCGCGCTCGCGAGCGCGGTACTCGACACCATTGGTGCCGGGGATGCCTTTCTTGCGGTGACATCACCTCTCCTTGCCGCAGGCGGGCGGCTTGACCATGTCGCGCTCTTGGGCAATGCCGCAGGCGCGATCAAGGTTGGCATTCTTGGCCATCGTACAGCGGTTGAGCGGGTCGCTCTACTGCGCTTTATCACCACCTTGCTGAAATAACAGATCAAAATGGTCAGTCCGCTCGATCAATATATCCACGCCCTCGCGCGCCAGACCGGCGCGACCTCGGCCAGGCACCGCAATGGTGATCCGGTCGATTGCGATCACGCCATCGCCGACGTGATCGACCGCGCTCGCGCCAGCCATGCCGATGGCGCGCGGATATGGTTCCTCGGCAATGGTGGTAGCGCCGCGATCGCGAGCCACATGGCCAATGATTACACCAAGAATGGCGGTCTTCGATCAATGGCGGTCTCGGACGCTTCGGTGCTGACCTGCCTCGCCAATGATTTCGGTTACGAGCACGTCTACGCCAAGGCGTTGGAATTCCAGGCAGGGCCGCGTGATGGCGTGATCGCGATCTCAAGCTCGGGTAACTCGGCCAACATCATCAATGCGGTTGCGGCAGCGCGCAAGCGGGGCTGCTGGGTGGTCACATTTTCGGGCTTCTCCCCGGATAATGCCCTACGTCGGCTGGGCGATCTTAATTTCCACATAGCATCGAGCAATTACGGCACTGTCGAGGTCGGTCACCTGATCCTGTTGCACGCGATCCTCGACCTATCGATGGGCTGGCACCTCTCTGTCGAAGGGGAGGAGTGATCGATGGCGCCGCTCAAAGCCCTTTTTCGCGACATGCTGCGCAATCGCCGCATCGAGGAAGAAATTGCGAGGCGTTATGCCGACCAGGAGATGCGTTGTCCCGTTCACCTGTCGATTGGCCAGGAGGCCATCTCGGCTGGGGTCTGCTTGGCTCTGGAGCCGACCGACCAGGTGGTTTCAACCCATCGCGCTCATGCGCATTACCTCTCCAAGGGCGGGGATCTGAACCGCATGCTTGCCGAGTTTCATGGCAAGGCGACCGGTTGTTGCGGCGGTCGGGGCGGCTCGATGCATATTTTCGATCATGATGTCGGCATGCTTTTGAGCCTTCCTATCGTGGCAAGCGGTATCCCCATCGCGGTTGGTGCCGCGTTGGCGATGCGTCAGACCAACACGAACGGGGTTGCCGTGGCTTTCGTTGGCGATGCTGCTGTTGAGGAGGGCGTGTTCCACGAGGCGGCGAATTTTGCCGCGCTTCGCAGTCTGCCGATCATTTTTGTCTGCGAGAACAATCTTTTCTCCGTCTATACGCGGCTCGATGATCGTCAGCCTGACCTGCCGTTGCAGCGTCTGGGCGCTGCGCACGGCATTCACGCCGAGACCGCTGACGGGAATGATGCGAGCCTTGTCTATAACATTATGCAAAACGCTGTCGCGCGCGCGCGGGCGGGCGCGGGGCCCAGCTTCCTGGTGTTCGACACCTATCGCTGGCTTGAGCATTGCGGGCCAAATTACGACAACGATATCGGCTATCGAAGCCCTGAGGAATTCGAGGCCTGGAAGCTGCGTGATCCTCTCGCCATTCTTAGCGAGCAGATGAAGGCGTCCGGTCAGTGGGACGAGGGCGAGGCCGAACGCCAACGCGCGGCTATTGATGCGGAGATCGATGCGGCATTCCGGTTTGCCCTTGAGAGCCCATTGCCGCAGCCGGGGGAGATGGCCGTCTATGCCTGATACAGCGTTGCCGGAGACCCGTATTATCTCTGCCGCCTCGGCGATCCTTGAGGCGACCGAACAATGTCTTGCGGCTGATCCGCGCGTCTATCTGATGGGCGAAGGCGTTGCCGATCCGAAGGGGATCTTCGGCACCACGCTCGGGCTGGTCGAGCGCTGGGGCCGCGATCGCGTGATCGAGATGCCGGTTGCGGAAAATGGTCTGACAGGGGTTGCAATTGGTTCCGCGCTCATGGGGCAGCGGCCGCTGATGGTTCATCAGCGCGTTGATTTTGCCCTTCTGGCCCTCGAGCAGCTGCTCAATAACGCGGCCAAGACGTTCTTTGTCAGCAATGGCGCGCACCGCGTGCCCTTGACGGTGCGCATGATCATCGGACGCGGCTGGGGCCAGGGACCAGAGCACAGCCAGGCTCTAGAGCCGATCTTTGCTCATGTTCCAGGTCTTAAGGTTGTGATGCCGGCGACGCCATACGACGCCAAGGGGATGCTGATCGCCGCCGTCGACGACGACAATCCGGTGATCATCCTTGAGCATCGCTGGATTCACTACGCCACAGGCCATGTCCCGGCGGAGCGGTACACCGTGCCCTTGAGTGGGCCGCAGCGCGTGCGCGAGGGCGATGATGTCACCATCGTCGCGACGTCCTATAACGTGCTGGAGGCGATCGAGGCCGCTGACGCGATGGCAAGCTGCGGCATCGGGGCGGAGTTGTTCGACCTTCGCGTCATCCGACCGCTCGACATCCAACCGATCCTCGATTCGGTCAAGCGGACGGGACGGCTTATCATCGTTGACACCGGTGCGAAGATGTACGGCATCGGTGCTGAAATTGCCGCGCGGGCCACCGAGGCCTGCTTCGGGCATCTTCGTGCTGCGCCGCGTAGACTCGGGCTGCCTGATTATCCGACCCCCAGCAGCCGTGGCCTGATCGGTACTTTCTATCCCAATTCGAGCCGTCTGATCGAGACAGTGGGGGAGATCATCCCCGAGGCAGCCGAACGGTTGATCCCAGCACTCGCGACCGTCGCCGAACACCGCGCCACGGTGCCCGTCGATATTCCCCATCCCGCCTTTCGCGGCCCTTTTTGAGCCAGAGCCCCATGCACGTTCGCTACTCTTACCTGTCCCAACAATTCGGCGAGATCGACGATCTTTTG
>CAIXXC010000405.1 GCA_903923205.1 uncultured Rhodospirillales bacterium
ACCGGCATCATCTGGCTGCATCGGAAAATTCAAGACGCCTTCTTCCTCGTCGTAGGGTCTCGTACTTGCGCCCATCTGCTGCAATCTGCAGCCGGCGTGATGATCTTCGCCGAACCTCGATTCGCAACGGCCATCATGGAGGAGCGCGATCTTGCCGGGATGGCCGACGCCAACGAGGAACTCGACAGAATAGTCGATCAGCTTCTCGCCCGTCGCCCCGACATCAAGCTCCTCTTCCTTGTCGGCTCATGCCCGTCGGAGGTCATCAAGCTTGATTTAGGTCGAGCGGCGCAGCGTCTTGCCGCCAAGCATCTTCCGGCCGTCCGGGTCCTCAACTACTCAGGCAGCGGTATCGAGACCACGTTCACCCAAGGTGAAGATGCGTGCCTTGCCGCCCTCGTCCCGGAGATGCCGGCGAGCACGAGCGAAGCCGCGCGCAGCCTGATCGTCGTTGGTGCGCTCCCCGATATCGTCGAGGACCAGTTTCGCAGGTTGTTCGCCGAGCTCGGGATTGGTTCCGTTGAGTTCCTGCCCGCCCGCCGGGCCGGTGATCTTCCCGCAGTTGGCAGCAATACGGTGTTCCTCCTGGCCCAACCGTTCCTATCGGAAACCGGGCGCATGCTGGAACAGCGTGGCGCGACCCGGTTGAGCGCACCCTTCCCGTTTGGCGCAGAAGGCACAACGGAATGGCTGCATGCGGCGGCGCAAGCCTTTGGAATTGATAATCTTCATTTCCGGACTGTCGTCGCACCCGGTCGTGAGCGCGCCGCCCGCGCCGTCGCCCGACACATTGACCTGTTGAAAGGCAAGAGGATCTTCTTCTTTCCCGATTCGCAGCTTGAAATTCCGCTCGCCCGCTTCCTGTCGCGCGAGCTCGGCATGGTCCCGGTTGAAGTCGGCACGCCCTACCTCCACGCCCAGCACCTGGCTGCGGAAATGCCGCTGCTTCCCGCCGGTGTTCAAATCAGCGAGGGCCAGGATGTCGATCGCCAGCTGGAGCGGTGTCGCGCCGAACGCCCCGATATCGTGGTTTGCGGGCTTGGGCTCGCCAATCCTCTCGAGGCTGAGGGGATGACGACGAAATGGTCGATCGAACTCGTGTTCTCGCCGATCCATGGCTTCGAGCAGGCGGGCGATCTCGCTGAGCTGTTCGCCCGTCCGCTGATGCGCAAAGACAGCCTGAGGTTCGCATCGTGAAGCTTACCGTATGGACTTATGAAGGCCCCCCGCATGTCGGCGCGATGCGAGTCGCGACGGCGATGAATGATCTTCATTATGTCCTTCACGCGCCTCAGGGTGACACCTACGCCGATCTTCTTTTCACGATGATCGAGCGCAACGCCAAACGGCCGCCCGTCACCTACACGACATTTCAGGCCCGCGATCTTGGCGGCGACACCGCTGACCTCTTCAAGACGGCCGCGCATGACGCATTTGAGCGTTTCAAGCCACAGGCTATGATCGTTGGCTCATCCTGCACCGCCGAATTGATTCAGGATGATCCAGGCGGACTCGCACAGGCGCTCGCATTGCCGATCCCGGTGATCAAACTCGAGCTTCCGTCCTATTCGAAAAAAGAAAATTGGGGCGCGTCTGAGACCTTCTACCAGATTGTTCGACGGCTCGCCGATACCACGGCGAAGCCTGCCGACCGCGCCGGACGTCGTCCGCGCTGCAATCTTCTTGGCCCGACAGGTCTTGGCTTTCGTCATCGCGACGACATCACCGAGATCACCCGACTGCTCAATCAGCTTGGGATCGATGTCGCACTCGTCGCGCCGCTGGGCGCCAGCCCGGCCGATATTGCCGGGATCGGCGAGGCCGATTTCAATGTCGTACTCTATCCCGAAATCGCGGATACAACAGCCAAGTGGCTCGAGCGGACTTTCCGTCAGCCGAGTGTAAAAACGGTGCCGATTGGATTTTCGGCAACGCGCGAGTTCATCGAGGAAGTCGCAAATATTGCTGGCGTCGATGCGGCAGCATTGCTGGCCAATGTGCCGTCGCGGATGCCTTGGTATTCTCGCTCCGTCGATAGCACTTACCTGACGGGCAAACGGGTTTTTGTATTTGGCGACGCCACGCATGCCGTCGCCGCGGCACGGATCGCGGCCGATGAGTTCGGGTTCAAGGTTGTCGGGATCGGCACATATAGCCGGGAATACGCTCGGGAGGTTCGTGCCGCAGCCGAACGGCATGGCGTCGAGGCCCTGATTACCGATGATTACCTCGAGGTCGAAGCCAAGATTACGGAACTGCAGCCAGAGTTGGTGCTCGGCACGCAAATGGAGCGCCATATCGCCAAGCGCCTCGGCATCGCCTGCGCCGTTATTTCTGCTCCGGTTCATGTCCAGGACTTCCCCGCGCGCTACTCTCCACAGATGGGTTTCGAAGGCAGCAATGTCCTGTTCGATACCTGGGTTCATCCGCTGGTAATGGGCCTGGAGGAGCATCTGCTGACGATGTTCCGCGACGATTTCGAGTTTAGCGACAATCACGGACCTTCGCACTTACGGAGTCACGCCCCGGCGCCGGCACCCGCGCCTCGCGAACGTGAATTGGTTAGCGCTGCCGCACCGGAACCCGCACCCGTCGCCATAGAGACTGCGCTGGCCGCCGCGCCCGGTGCCCCGATCTGGGCACCAGAAGCCGAACAGGAGTTACGCAAGATCCCATTTTTCGTCCGCGGCAAAGCGCGACGCAATACCGAGCACTACGCGACTGAGCGTGGAGTCTCGATAATAACAATAGGGACACTGTATGATGCCAAGTCCCATTACGCACGCTGACCAGCAGGCGATGAAAATCGCCATCGTCACGCTGGATATGCACCTGGCCCGGGCCGTTGCTCAGGTTAAGTCGGAACTCGCGCGCGAAATTCCGGGGCTCTCCCTTACACTGCACGCCGCCGCCGATTGGGAGGCCGATCCAGCTGCCCTGGAGCGTTGCCGCAACGACATTGCGAACGCCAATATCGTCATCGTCACGATGATCTTTCTCGAAGATCAGATCACTGCAATCCTTCCGGCGCTGGCAGCACGGCGCGATGACTGCGATGCGATGATCGCGATGATGTCCGCGCCCGGGATCATGAAGATGACCCGGATTGGCGCGTTCAGGATGGACAAGCCGCAATCCGGGCCGATGGCGCTGCTGCAAAAACTGCGCGGATCGTCGAAGACCCCAGGCAAGAGCGCGGGCGCCAACCAGATGACGATGCTGCGGCGCCTGCCCAAGCTGCTGCGTCTGATCCCCGGCCCGGCCCAAGACGTTCGCGCCTACTTTCTGGCAATGCAATATTGGCTTGCCGGATCGGAAACGAATATCGCGAACATGGTTCGCTCTCTGGTCAACCGCTATGCCGATGGTGCGCGGCGGGGCCTGCGTGGCACGCTCTCGGTCAAGCCGCCCATCGAATACCCGGATGTCGGCGTCTATCATCCTCGCCTTAAAGGCACGATCGCCGAACGGCTCGAGGCTCTGCCGACGCCGCGCAATGGCGGGGTCGGGACGGTAGGGGTGATTATCCTGCGATCCTACGCGCTTGCCGGGGATAGCGCCCATTACGATGGCGTGATCAGCGCCCTTGAAGCCAAGGGCTTGCGGGTTATCCCGGCCTTCTCCAGCGGTCTCGATGCCAGGCCGGCGATCGAGAAGTTCTTTGTCAAGAATGGCCGCGCCAGCGTCGATGCGATCGTGTCGCTGACCGGATTCTCGTTGGTTGGCGGTCCCGCTTATAATGACGCCGCAGCGGCCCAGAAGATCCTGGCCGAACTCGACGTGCCCTATATCGCCGCCATGCCGATCGAGTTCCAAAGCCTTGAAGGGTGGGGCGAGTCGTCGATGGGCCTGACGGCCGTTGAATCGACCATCATGGTTTCGATTCCGGAACTCGATGGGGCGATCGTGCCGAGTGTCTTCGGCGGTCGTTCCGACAAGAATGGTGGTTGCCATAATTGCCGGCATAATTGTCGCCCGGTTATCGAGGGTGACTCATCGGCACAGCGGATGCAGCCCTGCCTGGAGCGCGCGGAGGCACTGGCATCGCGGACTCTGCGTCTCGTTGAACTGCGCCGCGCGCAGCGACGGGAACGCCGGCTCGCCGTTGTCCTTTTCAATTTTCCACCCAATGCGGGGGCGACCGGAACGGCGGCCTATCTGTCGGTATTCGCCTCGCTTTTCAACACGCTGAAAGGCTTGAAAGCCGAAGGATACGACGTTCAGGTCCCGGAAAGCATTGATGCCCTGCGCGAGGGGCTGTTGACCGGCAATGCCAGCCGTTACGGTACCGACGCCAATGTACACGCCTTCATCCCGACCGATGATTACATCCGCCGCGAGCCGCACCTGGCGGCGATTGAAAAGCAATGGGGTCCCGCGCCAGGCAAGTTGCTCACCAACGGCTCGTCGATTTTTGTCCTTGGCCAGCAGTTCGGCAACGTGCTGGTCGCGCTTCAGCCGGGCTTTGGCTACGAAGGCGACCCGATGCGGCTGCTGTTCGAGGGTGGGTTCTCGCCGACCCACGCCTTTTCAGCCTTCTATCGCTATCTGCGCGAGGATTTCCGCGCACACGCGGTGCTGCATTTCGGCACGCATGGTGCGCTTGAGTTCATGCCCGGCAAGCAAGTCGGTCTTTCCGGCGCCTGTTGGCCGGAACGGCTGATCGGCGATCTGCCGAACTTCAATCTTTATGCCGCCAACAACCCCTCCGAAGGCGCAATCGCAAAACGGCGGGCGGCTGCGACTCTCATCAGCTATCTCACCCCGCCGGTGGCACAGGCAGGACTTTACAAAGGTCTGCTCGACCTGAGGGCCTCGATCGATCGTTGGCGCGGCACCGGCGACGATGCCGAGGCTGAGCGTGTCGAGCTTGGGGCACTGATCTTCGAACAAGCCAATGCACTTGATCTGGGCGCCTATCTTCAAGGTTGGGAGACCGACCCTGGGGCGGTCATCGTCGCCCTTGGTGCCCGACTCTATGAATACGAACAGACATTGATCCCGGAAGGCCTCCACGTGATGGGCGAGCCGACTGCGCCGGCGGCACGTGTCGAGATGCTGCAGGCGATCGCCAACACACGTGAATCGGCCCAGCCCAGCCTCGCTTCGATCGAGGCTTTGGTGAGCGGGATGGACGCAGCCGCTGCCGCCGCGCGAAGCGGCCTCGCGGCGGGTCCAGAGACCACGGAACTATTTCGCGAGTTGCACCACACCAACGACCATCTGTCTCGCGACTCTGAAATCGGCGCCATCATCCACGCCCTCGACGCCGGCTATATTCGTCCTTCGCCCGGTGGCGATCTTATGCGGACCTCCGAGATCCTGCCGACAGGACGCAATATCCACGGCTTTGATCCGTTCCGCCTCCCCAGCGCCTATGCCATGCGCGACGGCGCAATACAGGCGAAGCGGATTATCGATCGCCATATCGCCGAAGGGGCCGCGCTGCCTGAAACGATCGCCTTCGTCCTTTGGGGGACCGACAATCTCAAGAGCGAGGGCGCACCCATCGGCCAGGTCCTGTCGCTCATGGGCGCCCGCGCCCGGTTCGACAGCTATGGTCGTCTGTGTGGCGCGGAACTGATCCCGCTCGCCGAGTTGGGACGGCCGCGGATTGATGTCATGACGACGGTCTCTGGCATCTTCCGCGATCTCCTGCCGTTGCAGACCAAGTTGCTCGCTGATGCCGCCTACCTTGCGGCAACTGCGGATGAGCCTTTAGAGATGAATTTCGTGCGCAAGCATGCTCTCGCCCAGCAGGCGGAACTCGGCTGCGACCTTGAGACATCGTCGCTGCGCGTGTTCTCTAACGCTGATGGCGCCTATGGTGCCAATATCAACCAGATGATCGATGCCGGTTGCTGGAGCGAAGGCGATGAACTCGCTGACGCCTATGAAAATCGCAAGTGCTTCGCCTATGGCCGCAACGGCAAGCCGACCCGGCAACCGGCCCTGCTGGGCAAGGTGTTGAAATCGGTCGATCTCGCCTATCAGAATCTCGACTCGCTCGATCTGGGTGTCACTACGATCGACAAGTATTTCGACACACTCGGCGGGATCAGCCGCGCCGCCAAGCGCGCTAAGGGTGCTGATATTCCGGTCTATATCGGTGACCAGACGCAAGGCGAGGGCAAGGTTCGCACCCTGGCAGAGCAAGTCACTCTTGAGACGCGGACCCGGACCCTCAATCCACGCTGGTACGACGGCATGCTCGAGCACGGCTACGAAGGTGTGCGCCAGATCGAGGCGCAGGTGACCAATACACTCGGGTGGTCGGCAACGACCGCACAGGTTGATCCCTGGGTCTATCAGCGCATCAGTGAAACCTTCGTTCTCGACGCCGCCATGCGGAACCGTCTGGCCGAACTCAACCCGAAGGCCTCCGCCCGCATGGCGAACCGGCTGATCGAAGCCCATGAACGGAACTACTGGACCCCCGACGCGGCCACGCTCGAAGCACTGCGCCGCGCCGGAGACGAAATTGAAGACCGCCTCGAAGGCATCATGGTCGCTGCAGAATAAGAAGGAAGGGATACCCGATGACGGTAATTGATCTGCCTCGCAATCTTCGCGGCAAACTCGACGGCGAAGGCAGTGTTCAGGTCCACCAGGACCCCAGCCTGAAGATTGAAGGCGCCAAGGTCTTTGCGATCTATGGTAAGGGCGGCATTGGCAAATCGACGACCTCGTCGAACCTTTCTGCGGCTTTTTCCAAGCTCGGCAAGAGGGTGCTCCAGATCGGCTGCGATCCCAAGCATGATTCGACCTTCACCCTGACGAAATCGCTGATCCCGACGGTGATCGATATTCTTGAGCAGGTGAATTTCCACAGCGAGGAATTGCGGCCCGAGGACTATGTCTTCGAGGGCTATAACGGCGTGATGTGCGTCGAGGCTGGTGGCCCGCCCGCCGGTACCGGCTGCGGCGGCTATGTGGTCGGCCAGACGGTCAAGTTGCTGAAGGAACATCATCTGCTTGAAGATACCGACGTGGTGATCTTCGACGTCCTCGGCGACGTCGTTTGCGGTGGTTTCGCGGCCCCGCTCCAGCATGCCGAACGCGCCCTGATCGTCACGGCCAATGATTTCGACTCGATCTTCGCGATGAACCGGATCGTCGCCGCGATCAAGGCGAAGTCAAAGAATTATGATGTTCGCCTGGGCGGTGTCATCGCCAACCGGTCGGAAAACACCGACGAGATCGATCGCTTCAATGCAGCGATCGGGATCGAGCGGGTCGCCCATTTCCCGATGCTTGATGTCATCCGCCGCTCTCGCCTCAAGAAATCGACGCTTTTCGAGATGGACTCGTCCCCCGAGCTCGACAAGGTCCTCGACGAGTACATGCGTCTCGCCGCCTCCCTCTACATCGGCAATACCGAGTATTCGGCAACCCCGATGAAGGATCGGGACATCTTCGACTTCCTGGGATTTGACTCATGACGACGACGAGTTTCGCGGAGCGTCGCAGCCGGCTCGAGGCCTATTTCGATCGCACGGCGATGGACGCCTGGAAGCAGCTGACGTCGGACGCCCCTGTCAGCAAGATTCGCGCGACCGTCAGGGCCGGGCGCAATACCATGCACGGCGTCCTGATGAGCTGGCTCCCCGACGATCTAGCCGGATTGCGGGTACTCGATGCCGGTTGCGGCACGGGCGCCCTGTCGTTCAAGCTCGCGCAGCGTGGCGCCAAGGTGATCGCGACCGATGTATCTGCCAGTTTGATTGACATCGCGCGTGATCGCCGTCCCGCTGAAATCCCGTTGGAGGCGATTGATTTCCGCTGTGGTGATATGCTGCAGAGCGAATGCGGCGAGGTCGATTACGTGGTCGCGATGGACTCACTGATCCATTACGAAACGAAAGATATTCTCGCAGCGCTCGTCGCAATGGGCCGTTATACGACAAGGAAGATGGTGGTGACCGTGGCGCCCCGCACGCCCGCCCTCCAACTGATGCGAACGATGGGAAAGATTTTCCCGCGCGGCGACCGCGCGCCCGCGATCGTTCCGGCCCATATCCCCAAACTGTGCCAAAGCATCGGCAATGAGCCAGGTCTTGCCGATTGGCAGGTCGGCAGAACCGAGCGGGTCATGAATGGGTTCTACACATCACACGCGATTGAGATGGTACGCCGATGAGCGACCTCGCCATTCGTTCCGGACGGTTTTGGACGAAGGTCGGGACCAAGTTCCTGCCCTTTGCCGATGCTGCGACGCCTGAACTTCCGCTCAGCAGGTTGCTCAGGCTGTCACTTTTCCAGGTGACGGTCGGGATGGCGATGGCATTGACCATCGGGACGCTCAATCGGGTCATGATCGTCGAACTTGGCGTCTCCACGACGCTTGTATCAGTGATGATCGGTCTGCCTCTGATTTTCGCGCCGCTCCGGGCGATGATCGGCTTCAAATCGGATACCCATCGATCCGTGCTCGGTTGGCGGCGCGTGCCGTTCATCTGGTTCGGCTCCCTGCTCCAGTTTGGCGGTCTGGCGATCATGCCGTTCGCGCTGATCGTGCTGTCGGGCGACAATGGCGCGCCGGTCGCGATCGGTCGATGCGGCGCAGCGCTCGCATTCCTCATGATTGGCGCAGGGATGCAGACAACCCAGACCGCCGGGCTGGCGCTCGCGACCGATCTTGCCTCGGACGCGGTACGCCCTCGGGTCGTGGCATTGATGTGCTCGATGCTGCTGATCGGCGTCGTTGTCAGCGGCTTCATCTTTAGCCTGCTGCTGATTCATTTCACGCCCGTGCGCTTGATCCAGGTGATCCAGGGCTCAGCCGCTTTGACGATGATTGCCAACACCATCGCCCTGTGGAAGCAGGAGGTCCGCGACCCGAACCGTTTTAGCGCCGAAACGGAGGAGCCGGATTTCTGGCGCTCCTGGTGGGCACTGCAGGACGCCGCCCCCAATCTCCGTCGATTCCTTTGGGCGCTGGGCCTAGGGACCGTCGCCTTTGCCATGCAGGATACGCTTCTTGAACCTTATGGCGGCGAGGTTCTTCATCTCGGCGTTGCTCAGACCACTCTGCTGACCGCGCTGACCGCCGGCGGCGGCCTTGCCTCCTTCGCCGTGGCCGCGCGGTGGCTCATGCGGGGTATGGACCCCTATCGCGTTGCCGCCTATGGGCTGTTAGCCGGGCTGCCGGCCTTCATCAGCGTTCTGATGGCAGCGCCGCTGGAATCGCCACTCCTCTTCCGTATCGGCGCAGTTCTGATCGGCTTTGGCGCCGGATTATTCTCGGTTGGCACGCTCACTGCCGCGATGGGACTCGATAAGGCGGGCCGCACCGGGTTGGCGCTCGGCGCTTGGGGTGCCGTGCAGGCGACCGGGTCGGGCATCGCCATCGGGCTGGCCGGCATGATCCGCGATCTCGTCGCGAACCTTGCCAGCCATGGCAAGTTCGGCAGCACGCTGAATGGTCCCGCGACGGGCTATGGTACTGTCTACTACATTGAAATTATTTTACTTCTGGCGAGTCTCGTGGCGGTTGGGCCGCTTGTTCGCCATATCGTCGAGACGCGTCTTCCGAACTCATCCGGGTTCGAGCTGACGCGCCAGCCAACCTGAATTACCGCCCGCGGAGGAAGCTATGAACGTCGTACACCCTGGAATCGACTCCGGAATGTTTATTTTTCTCGCGTATTTCGGGGCTTTTCTGGGCCTGATCCTCTATCTCCGCCGCGAGGACCGCCGGGAAGGCTATCCGCTCGAGGATGATCCGACGGGCCGCCTGGAGCCAACGGGCAGTTTCATCTGGACGGCCGAACCCAAGACCTTCATCCAGCCGTTCGGTTGGGGAGAGAAAGTTGCGCCTAATTATGTTCGCGACAACCGGCCTCTCAATGCGAGCCGGACCGGGGTTGTCTCGGGCTCACCCATTGCCCCGAACGGCAATCCAATGCTGGCGGGCGTCGGCCCCGGCTCCTACGCCCAACGCGCAAACATTGTCGATCTGACAGCACATGGCAAGGCGAAGATTGTGCCGATGCGGGTTGCCACCGACTACGCCATTGCAAAGCAGGACGCGGACCCGCGCGGCTACGCCGTGGTCGGAACGGATGGCGCGATTGGTGGAGAGATTGTCGATCTCTGGGTTGATCGCGCCGAGGCGATGGTGCGCTATCTTGAACTCCGCCTCAACGATGGCAGTCGTACCGTGATCCTGCCGATCGTGATGGCCAAGATCAGCAACAAGCGCCGCCAGGTGATCGTCGACGCCATTACGGGCGCTCAATTCGTCGATGTCCCGGCGCTCTCCAATCCGGAACAGATCACCTTCTACGAAGAGGAACGGATCACGGCCTATTATGGCGGCGGGTTTCTCTACGCCACGCCGGAGCGGGTGGAGGCAAAGATATGATTGGCGACCACGACGATTACCAGAGCGAGCCAATTCGGGGATTACCCGAGAGGCCCCCTGCAGGCGAGCATATTCTTTGGCAGGGCTCGCCTTCCTGGTGGCAGCTATCTAAGGAAGTGTTCCATATTCGTCTGGTCGGCGTTTATCTGCTTGGTTTGATGGTGTGGCGTGCCCACACCCGGATGCTGAACGGCGGCGACGTTCATGTCGCCGCGGCATCGATTCTGGCTTTGCTTCCGTTTGCCTTAGTCGGGGTCGGGTTGTTGGTATTGATGGCGCTTCTCTACAGCCGCAGTACCGTTTACACGATCACGACCCGACGTATCGTGATCCGGACAGGTATTGCCATTACCCTGGCGGTCAATATCCCGTTCAAACAGATCGGCTCGGCAAATCTGCGCCTGTCCGGCGGCCGTCACGGCAATATCATCCTGTCCACCCTTGGCGATGAGCGCATTGCCTATGCCACCTTATGGCCGAGCGTCCGCCCCTTGCGGGTGAGTAAGCCGGAGCCAATGCTGCGCGGGATCGAAGATGCCGAAGGCGTCGCGACCCTCTTGGCGAAGGCCGTTCGCGAGGCCCTTCCCGGCACCACGATCGCCGCAGATCAGGCAAATACAAGGCAATCGGCAAGGCAGGGCGCCAATCTTGGTCTGCCGGCCTCAATGGGTTTATCCTCCTGAGGTTTCGCCAAGCCCACATCTCGATATGACACCGGCCTGACGTGATCGTCAGGCCGTTCTTTTTTACGCGACCCGAGGAGGCGATTCCCCAATCTCACTGTCTAATTTTGTTGACGTTCAATAATTGTCCATTTTACATTACAGCTCGTATAACCCCTGCGGGTCTCGCTGATCGGCCGTCCGGTCACGCAACCCCATAATCCTGGTCGATAGGGATAAGAGCTCGTGAGCGCACCCAAAGATCGTCCCTTGCCCATAATCCCGCTTGTCGCGGCTTTCTTGGTCATGTTCGACACGATCGTCGGGATTCAGATTTACCAGGCACAGCATCCTCGCCCGGCGGTAGCACCAATCGACACAACTCATGTGGTCAAAAGCCGCGATCTCCGCTTCGTTGACTCAGGCGATGGGGTCAGCGTCTATGGCGGCCATGTCGATGTCTACGACGCGACAACGGGCGCGGCCTATCGCCCGCTCCGGGAAAATGACGGCTTCATTCGCGCGGTGCTGAACAGCCTGAGCTTTGAGCGCACGAAACGCTCGGTCAGCGCCGCGCCGATCTTTCGCCTGACCTACTGGTCAGACAAGAAAGTGACCCTTGAGGACTTGGCAACAGGCAAGCATGTCGGGCTCGGCCAGTTCGGCACGAAGAACGAGTCGGTGTTCATGCGCTTTTTCGCCGAGCCGGAGGCCCGGTCTTGACCCAGGTCAATTGGCTGCGCGCTCCCAAGAGCTATGACCTGCCCTGCAGGATCGAGATCGAACAGACCCATGACTATTTTCATGCGCATGTCGAACTCGACGGTGATGTCGAAATCCAACCGGGTGATCGCGTCCTTGTCCACGGCGA
>CAIXXC010000406.1 GCA_903923205.1 uncultured Rhodospirillales bacterium
TCGCGCATCCGCTCGATTTCGTTTCCGAACTCGAAATAGTCGAATATGCGGCGTACATTTTCCGAAAAGCCGTTGATGTAGCTCGCTAGATGGCTGTGGATGTTGTCCGGATCACCTTTCAATCGCTGGAAGTCGAGGGACGAATGGTTATGGAATCGATAGCCTGAGGCCCTGTTCAGAATTCGGTCAAGTGCGTCGTCTTCAAGCTTACCGTCCTTGCGACGTTCATACTCGGCCACAACCTTGTGCTTGCTGTCGGCCAGCACGCAATCGAACCGGCGCAGCACGACAAGCGGCAACATGACACGCTCATATTGCGGGGGGCGATATGGGCCGCGGAGAAGATCGGCAATCTGCCAGATCAAGTTAGCCAGGTCGGTATGGGTTGCCATATTTTGGAAGATTCATCCCCAAGGTCTGCAGCGATCTACGGTAACCTTATCTGAGCGGCGGGTGGCCAGATATTTTCGATATGAGATCAGAGTTCGGCCAGGCCGACTAATTTCCGTTGGCCTGACGGCCAGGACGAGGTGGCCCATGCCATTTGGCTGACGGCCCGTGGAAGGTCGCCCGTCTAAGGACTGGCCCCGTCTGTATCGATCCGGGCGCCTGGAACTACGGCGCGGCCCAATGATTCGCGAAATAGCGTGGGCAGAGGCTCATGCAATCCATGAGGCGTGAGGGCCATCACAATTTCAACAACGTCGTTTGCGCCACCCCGTAGGTCGGCATCCACCATTTGATTGCTGAGCTTCTCGCCAAATTTCGAATTCATACGGCCTCATGGGAAAGCATCCCTTGTAGGAACATAAAATGTCTTCAGCTTCGCGTGGCGAGAGTTTCTGTAGGGCGCCCGGCAGATCTTTGACTGTTATCCCGCCTTCACCGCGTCTTGGGCGCAACCCGAGAACATGTGCCCCATCGCGCGTACCGGCGTGAAGATAGATCTTCTTAGGACCAAAATTGCAGTGGAGCGCGATTCGGTCGGCGACGTCGTACACAACAAGCGCACCTGCACCGTCGACCCATTTGCTCAACCAATCGATCCGGGACAGGATGTCTTCAAAGTCTCTCGACTTGAACAATTGCGCACTGTCATCGGCAACGACTTGAGCGAACCGTTTCAAGATCGCGCGGCCGGGACGGCGTTGATGTGGGTGCATTTTCCCATCTGGCATTTCCGAACAGGCAGCACGTCGACATGCCTCCTGAAACGATAGCCCGCTCGCTTGCCACCATCGCGTCTCAATTTGACGTTGAGCGGACTGAGATCGATAGTGTTCGACAATTAGGTCCAGGGTTCGTGAATCCAGCAATGGCATATGGCAAGAGTGGCATTTTTCCGGACGAGAACCAATACAACTGTCGTGGCAGAATAGCCGACGAACTACGGGCAAAGGAATCTCTATTCACTGACGACTCTTGCGACAACAGGCCAACGCGACCTGTAGTCCGACCATGGACTCAGCGTTAGGGCCAGACCGCTGGCGAGCTAGCAGGCAGTGGAAGGAGCAGATCTGAGAGCGAGAAGGGATTTTCCTCAGCCAAGGACAAGCGCCCTATGGCCTGGATCGCCCGACTGCTGCAGAACTGACCTAACGGGGGCCTTGAGCCTAGTGCTGCGTGAAGGGCGCTGACGACTCCGCCCGTGACCCGGCCTTTTGCCAAGGCATGCTCGATTGCTTGGTGGCTAACTAAGGCGGCCTCGCTCAACTCAACAATATCCATTTTCGAGGCCCTCATGTAGTCGCCAAGCTTGGGAATTCCGAAAATGGCGGCCACAATCACCATCTCGCTTGGGGGCTTGAGAACCGGTCGTTCAGCGTGAAGCAGCTTGTATGCATCTATAAACTGTTGGGCCTTTTCGTGGGTGACCGCATTGAGTCGCATCACCTTGCCGATTAATTGCACCGAGA